>CAYVPF010000016.1:0-25005 GCA_964453355.1 uncultured Acidimicrobiaceae bacterium
GACCGGCGCCATCGAGACCGGCGCCATCGGGACCGGCGTCGGCCAACGCCACCGCCAACCCCCGCCGCGGGCCGCCGACCCCCGGATCGACCACGGCCAGGACCACCCCCGGTCCCAGGTGCGGGACGGCCCGGGCCAGGGCGCCCGCACCGGCCCGGACGTCGTAGGGGGGCACCTGGTGGGTCAGGTCCACCACGGCCACCCCGGCGGCCAGGCGGTGCAGGACGGCGTGGACGACGCCGACGAACTCGTCCACCAGTCCGTAGTCGGACAGGAAGAAGACGGTGCCGGACGGCACCGGGGATCCGGCTGCCGTCAACCGGCCTTGGTGAGGCGCTCGCCCAGGTACCGGTCGAGATCCTCTTCGCGGACCCTGAACGACCGCCCGATGCGGACGGCGGCCAGCTCGCCGGCGTTGATGAGCCGGTACACCGTCATGTTCGACACCCGCAGGACCGCGGCCACCTCGCCGACGGTCATGAACCGGGTGTGCGTGCTGTCAAGTTGCTGGGTCATCGGCTTCAGACTTCCCTCTCCGCACCGCGAACTGTACGCCCACGGGGCCGTCGAGGAAAGTGGGACCGTCCAGGCGGCTACAGACTCAGCGGCTAAAGGACCTGCAGGCAGCGGGCCGAGCGGTCCGCCACCAGGTCCACCAGCTTTCCGGGCAGGGGGGAGCCGACCGACACGACGCCAGGCGTGGCGGCGGCCTCGGCAAAGGCCTCCGGGGCGGCCGAGGCCAGCTGCCGGCATCGCTCCACCAGGGCATCCGCCGCCAAGCCGAGGTCCCGGGCCGCCGTCGGCCAGGTGTTCCGTCGGGGGAACAGGTGATAGTCGCCGCCGATTTTCATCGCCAGCCGCAACTTCCGCTCATGGACGTCGTAAGGCAAGACCGAGGCCACGTCGTAGAGCGGGGCCAAACGCACGTCGGAGCCGTCGAGAAGGACGGAGTAGTTCTTGGCATGGGCGTCCGTACCGCCGATGACCCAGTTCCAGATCAGGGCGTCTGCGAACCGCCACACGTCGACGTCGGCATGCGAGGCGGCCATCGACCGACGCAGCAACCCGGCGACGTCGGCCACGCCGGGGCCTCCTTCGTTCTGGTACTTCTTGAACGGAGAGACCCCCAGGGCCTGACAGAGATCCTCCTGGTGCACGCGGACGGTCCGGGTGCCGTCGTGGAGCCGGTCGTACCGTTCGACGATGAGAGCGGTCTGGTCGGCAAAACGGAAGATCTCAGACCGTGCCACCAGTAGTCCGGCCCGGTGGGCGGCATCAAGGCAGAGGTGCTCGTTGAGATCGTGGCCGTCCAACCCGGCGACCGCGGGCTTCAGGATGTGGGTGGTCGGGATCGATCCCGACGGGACCCCCCATCGGCCGTTCTCTCGAAGGAGCGCGGTTTTCGCCTGGGCGCCGCCAAGGCTGAATGGGCCCGCGAACGTCGACCCGAGCCACGCCGTTGCGTCCTGCTGCAACTCCATCAAGCGTTGAGCTACGTCGTCGTCGGTGAGCCAGACGACCTTCCCCTCCCGGCCGAGTGCTTCGTCCACCCGGTCGGGGTGCACGAAGCGGACGGCGCCGGCACAGTCTTCGCCAACGGGGGTGGAGAGCAGGGCGAACGGCGACGACGGCGACACCTGGAACTGTCGACCCCACCTGGCGAGGACGGCGTCGTTGTCGGGAAGCAGCCCCTGCATCCAGGGCACGACGGCCCGGTCGGGGTGTGACCGAAGCTGGGTGGGCATCGACAGCGACAGCGGGGTGGCATCCGCTTCGTAGCCGTCGGCGTAAAGGAACCGGAGGACGCCGCGTGCGGAGCGGCTGACCATGCCGGCAATCCGGTCGCCGAGGAGGACGACCAGCGAACCCGTCATCGGCGGCCGTACTGGTTCAACAACCTGCCGAGGTTGCTCGAACTGCTGTCTCGGTTCCCCTCAGTGACGATCTGCAGCTGCAGGTTCAAGGCGTCCAAGAGCCGGAGCACGTGGGCAAGCTCGACGGTGGGCTTCCCCCCCTCGAACGAGTTCAGCCAGTCACGGGAGACCCCGGCCCGGTTGGCCAACTCGGCCTGCGTCAGTCCGAGGTCCAGACGTCGACCGCGGACGGTAGCGGCCAGCTGTCCTACAGAACGGATTGTTGCCATGTCCCACTGTCCTTGGCGACACTGTCTTGTCGGCGTACGTCGACAAGACTACCAAGTCGCCGTACGTCGACAATCGCTCTATGTCGACGTACGCCGACAGCCCCTTGAAGTCGGCATACACCGACATCGCCGGGGGCGAGTGGGGGCGCTAGCGGCCGAGGCTGCGGGACCGCTCCACGGCGGCCGCCACGGCCTCCAAGAAGGCGGAACGGACCGCCCGGGACTCCAGCGCCCGGAGGCCGGCCGCCGTGGTGCCCCCGGGGGACGTGACCGCCGCCCGCAACGTCTCGGGGCTCTCGCCGGTCTCCACCATCAACCGGGCCGCCCCCAGGATGGTCTCGGTGGCCAGCGTCCGGCTCAGGTCCCGGGGCAACCCGGCCAGCACCCCGGCCTCGATCAGCGACTCGGCCACCAAGAACACGTAGGCCGGCCCGGATCCGGAAAGCCCGGTGACGGCGTCCAGCTGTCGTTCCGGCAACCGCACCACGGTGCCCACCGCCCGGAGCAGGTCCTCGGCCCAGGCCAAGTCGGCGGCGGTGGCCTGGCTGCCCCCGGAGATGGCGGTCACCCCGGCCCCGATCAGCGCCGGGGTGTTCGGCATGGCCCGGATGACCACCGCCCCGGCCGGCAGGCAGGCTTCCAGCCGCTGGGCGGCCAGCCCGGCCACCACCGACAGCACCCGATGTACCCCGGACAGGCCGAGCGACCGGCACACCGCCTCGGCCGTGTCCGGCTTGACGGCCAGGATGGCCCCGCCGTCGTCCGCCACCACCCCGGCCTCCGGGGCGTCCAGTACGGTCAGCCCGGGATGGTCGGCGGCCAGCTGCGCCCGGCGGTCGGGATCCAGCTCCACCACCGCCACTGTCGCTGCAGGCCAGCCGCCGCGGGTGAGCAGGCCGGTGAGCAGGGCACCGCCCATCTTCCCTCCACCCACCAACAGCAGCTTCGCCGACATGTCCCGG
The DNA here is from genome assembly GCA_964453355.1 of uncultured Acidimicrobiaceae bacterium. Taxonomy (GTDB): domain Bacteria; phylum Actinomycetota; class Acidimicrobiia; order Acidimicrobiales; family RAAP-2; genus DASZUK01. Next base: position 3,106 of record CAYVPF010000016.1, read on the forward strand.
AGGCTACTCCGGCGGGTTTCGCTAGATTTCAGCCCTCGGCGAATTGCCAAACGCCCAGGTCAGAGGGGTCGCCGTTGGTCGGGCCACACGACGCGTCGTCCCTGCTCAGGGCCGATTCGGCCAAGGCTGAAATTGAGCAAAGTCAGCCGGCCCCCCCTTCGAGCTCCGAAACGTCCGCCCCGGGTCAGGGGCGGTGGGGCCGGCGGCGGTACACGTCCGGGTACCCGAGGGTCATGGCCGTCGGGAAGTGGTCGTCGACGTACAGGATGGACGACCCGGCGATCCGGTCCAGCTCGTCGTCGTCCACCAGGCCGGCCGGCACCTTGCCGACCAGGTACACCGCGTCCTCGGTCCCCAGGCAGAACGCCATGCCGTACAGGTCGACGTTCCGCCGCATCAGGTACTGCAGCACCTCCAGCTGGTTGGCCTCCGGGGCCGGCATGAACTGGGCCTCGTGGTGCAGCGTCCGCTGCCGCAGGGTCAGCCAGACGGTGATGTAGTCCTTCTCGTCCCCTTTGAACCGCAGGTACCAGCGGTGCGAGGCGGTCCGGTCGGTGACGTCCTGCCGCTCGGCCGCCACCAGCCCGAAGGTGCCGTCGGGTGACCGCTCCCGGTCCACCCAGGCGTCGATGCGGGCCACCGCGTCGGCCATGGCCCCCTCGTCGGGCAGGTCGACCAGCGGCACCGTCAGCCCTCTCGGTCGGTTCGGCGCCGGCCCGGCCGAGGCGGGAGGGTCAGCACTCCACCAGCCGGCCGGCCAGCAGTTCGTCGTGGAGCCCCTGCAGCCGGGCGGCGGCCTCCCGCCAGGTGTAGTCGCGGGCCCGCAGCACCGCCGTGGTGGACAGCCGCTCGGCCAGCAGCGGCTCCTCGACGATCCGGCGGACGTAGCCGGCATAGGCCGCCGGGTCCGGCTCGTCCACCAAGAACCCCGTCCGGCCGTGGTCCACCAGGGTGGTCAGCCCGCCGACCGCCGACGCCACCACCGGGGTGCCGCAGGCCGCCGCCTCCAGGGCCACCAGCCCGAACGACTCCGACCGGCTGGGCACCAGGCAGACGTCGGCGGCCCGGTAGTACGTGGACAGCAGCTCGTGCGGCTGCGGGTCCACCATCGTCAACCGGTCGGCCACCCCCAGCTCGTCGGCCAGCACCAGCAGGCCTTTGTAGGCGTCGTCCCCCCGCGGGCCGCTCGGACCGCCGACCACCACCAGCCGGTACCCGGCAACGTGGCGGTTCAGGGTCGCCAGGGTCCGGACAGCCACGTCCATCCCCTTCAACGGCTGGATGCGGCCGACCATCAGCAGCAGCCGGCCGTCGTCGGGCAGCCCCACCGCCCGCCGGGCCTGCGGCCGGTGGCCCGGGCCGAAGAACGCATGGTCCACCCCCGGGGCCACCACGGCGATCCGGGCCGGGTCGGCCGGGTACAGCTCGGCGATCTGCTCCGCCTCCACCGAGCAGGACGCCAGCACCGCGTCCGAGCAGCGGATGATCGCCGCCTCGGACTCCGCCCGGCGGGTGACCAGGCCGGCCTCCACCTCTTCGGGGCCGGCCTCGGCCTTCACCCGATCCAAGGTGTGAAAGGTCGACACCAGCGGAAGGTCCAACCGGTGCTTCAACGTGTGCCCGGCCAGGCCCGACAACCAGTAGTTGGCGTGGATGGCCTCGAACGGCCCGCCCTGGTCCTCGCCCAGCGGCAGTCCCGACGGGTCGGTCATCCGGGCCAGCACCCCGGCCGTGAACTCGTCCACCACCGACGGCAGGGCCTCCTTGGCCATCGGGGCCAGCGGTCCCGCCGGGACGTGGTGGACCCGCAGGCCCGGTTCCACCTCCACGGTGGCCGGCACCCGATCGCTCCACGCCCTCGTGAACACGTCACAGGCCACCCCGGACCGGGCCAGCGCGGAGGTCAGCTCCCGGACGTACACGTTCATGCCGCCGCCGTCCCCGGTGCCCGGCTGGGCCAACGGGGAGGTGTGAAGGGAGAGCACGGCCAGCCGTCGCATGCGGGCCAGAGCCTACCGGTGCCGCTACCCGGCCCCTCCGGTCATCCGCCCGTTCTCACCGCCTGTACCACCGGCCACGGTCGCCACTGCCTCCTGCGACACCGAACCGCCGTCGACATCGGCCCCACCGGCCGGCACGCCGTCGACAGCCACACCATCGACAGCCACACCATCGACAGCCGCCCCGGCGTCAACCATGCCGGCCGCCATCTCTCCTTCGTGCTCCCGGCGGAACGACAGGTAGATACGCACCAGCGCCTGCTTCTGCTCCTCGTTCAGGTGCGGGTCGGCCAGGATCTGCCGGGCCAGGTCGGGAACCTCCGACGGCGGGTCCAAGATGCCAGCCTGCACGTACAGGGTCTCGGCCGAGATCCGCAGGGCCTTGGCGATCTGCTGCAGGATCTCCGCCGACGGCCGCCGCAGCCCCCGCTCGATCTGGCTCAGGTACGGGTTGGAGATGCCGGCGAGCTCGGACAGCCGCCGCAGCGACAGCCGGGCCGAGCCGCGCTGCTCCCTGATGAACGCCCCCAGATCGTTCCATCGTTCCGCCGGGTCCGTTCCCATGCCGCAGAGCGTAACGCCCACCCGGCCGGGCCCCCGGCCCGCAACCCGACTGTCAGCCGGCGGCCGCCAGCGGCAGATGCCGCTCGCAGGCCCGCGCCGTCGGTCGCACCGACAGCAGGTCGTCGGCGATGGTGTCGCCGCAGACCTCGCAGTTCCCGTAGCTGCCGTCCCGCAACCGGGCCAGGGCGGCGTCCACGTCGTCCAGCACCTGCTCCGCTTCCGCCAACAGCCGCTCGTACCCCTCGCCGATCGACAACTCCGGCTCCGGCTCCGCCGCCGCCTCCGGAAGGGATGCCGGCAGGTCCACCGGGGCGACCTCGTCGTCGAGAGCTACCGACCCGGCCTGCTCGTCGGTCGCGACGTGCGCGGTCTCCTCGGCCAGGCCGGCGGTGTCCGCCAGGATCTGCCGGGCCAGGTCGCCGTCGACCTCTTCCAGTGCCGCTTCCAGGTCGTCCGGCAGGTCCAGGTCCTCGACCGGCAAGCTCTCGATCGTGTCTTCGATCCAGCCCGGGTCGGCTGCCCCGTCGTCCACGATCTCGTCGTCGGCCGGCTCCGGGATCGGTTCCACCGCGGCGAGGCTATCTGGCACCCCAGCCACCACCGATCCACTGCCGCCCGCCGTGTAGGCCGCCACGGCGTGATCAGCGGCGGTGTGGTCAGGGGCGGTGTTGGCGGCGGCGCTCGGCGGGGTGGTGGTGGCCCTCGGAGCGGCGGCCGCCGTCCCCTGGCCTCCCTCCTCGCTGGCGGCGGGCCGGACGGTCGCACCGCCGAGGTCGGCCGACCTCCATAGTCTGAGGAGGTGACGGCCAAAGGCGAACCGGGACAGCAGGTGGACAAGAAGGTGGCGGGCGAACGCCCACAGCCGGGTGCTGCCCTGGCCGACCTGATCGGCGCCGGCCTGCCGGTCCCCTGCCTGGACGGCGTCGACCGCCCCTACCGGGACCTCGACTGCGCCGCCTCCACCCCGGCGACGGCGTCGGTGGCGGCGCAGGTGACCGAGTTCCTGCCCTGGTACTCCAGCGTGCACCGAGGGGCTGGGTACAAGTCGCGACGGGCGACCGCCGCCTACGAAGCGACCAGGACCCGGGTTCTCCAGTTCGGTGGCCGGCCGCCGGATGGGGGCGACGTGGCCATCATCTGCCGGAACACCACCGAGGCCCTCAACCAGCTCGCCTACCGGCTCCCGTTCGGGCCCCGGGACGTGGTGGTCACCACCGTGGTCGAACATCACGCCAACCTACTCCCGTGGGGTCGCGTGGCCGATAGGCGGTACGTGGAATGCGACCGCGACGGCACCTTCGGGGTGGACGACGTCGCCGACACCCTGGACCGGGCCGTGGCCGAGGGCCGGCGGCCGGCCCTGCTGGCGGTCACCGGCGCCTCCAACGTCACCGGCTGGCTGCCACCGGTCGAAGCCATCTGCGACGCCGCGCACCACCGCGGGGTGCCGGTGGTGCTGGACGCCGCCCAGCTGGCCCCCCACCGGCCCATCCCGCCCGGCCCGGACTTCCTGGCGTTCAGCGGCCACAAGCTGTACGCCCCGTACGGCGCCGGCGCCCTGGTCGGTCCCCGGTCGGCCTTCGCCGACGGCGACCCGTTCCTGGCCGGCGGCGGCGCCGTCGACCTGGTGGACATCAACGAGGTCATCTGGACCGAACCGCCCGAGCGCGAAGAGGCCGGATCCCCCAACGTCGTCGGCGCCGTGGCCTTCGGCGCCGCCATGGCCGAGCTCTCCGCCATCGGCTGGCCGGCCATCACGGCCCACGAGGCCCACCTCTCCCGGCTGCTCCGTACCGGACTGGCCGCCATCGACGGCGTCCGGCTCCTCGGGCCGGCACCCGGCACCGGCGGCACCGGCGGCGCCGGGGCAGACGGGGTCGGCCCAGGCCAGGACGGTGGGGTCGGCACCGACACCCTGGCGGTGGCCGCCTTCACCGTCGACGGCGTCCACCACGCCCTGGTCGCCGCCCGGCTCAGCGCCGAATGGGGCATCGGCGTCCGCCACGGCTGCTTCTGCGCCCACCCGTACCTGCTCCGCCTGTTGGGGTTGGGTACCGGGGCGGTGGCCGAGGCCCGACGGCAGGTGCTGGCCGGCGACCGCCGGCACATCCCCGGTGCCGTCCGGGCCAGCTGCGGCCTCGGCACCACCGACGCCGACGTCGCCGCCCTGCTGGTCGCCGTCGCCGACATCGCCGGCGGGTCCGCCCCCCCGGTCCCCTACGTCCAGGATCCGGTCACCGGCGACTTCTTCCCCGAGACCGACCGGCCCGGATGGTCTGCCACCGACATGCCCACCGGGTCGGCCTGTGCCCGCGGCTGACCCGGACATGCCCCGCCGGCTCCCCTGCCCGATGCCGGCCCCTCACCTCGTGATGGCCCGCCGCACCGCGGTGGCCGTCGCCAGCGCCGCCGCACTGCTCCTGGCCGGGGGCGCCCAGGCCGGTGCCGCCACCGGATCCCCGGCCAGCCGGTCGGCCGCCGGCCAGGAGGCCTGGGTGGCCACCGAAGGCTTCGACAGTGGCCCCGGCGACACCGTCACGCCGGTCGACCTGCCGGACCACCGGGTGGACCCGGCCGTGACCACCGCCAGCGAACCGGTGGCCCTGGCCGTCGCCGGTGGCGGCCGGTCCTTGCTGGTCGCCAACCGCGGCGACGACACCCTCAGCGTCGTCGACACCGCCACCGGGGCCGTCACCGCCACGGTCACCGTCGGCCTGGAGCCGGACGCCGTCGCCTACGTGCCCGGCGGCGCCGGCGGCCACGGCACCGCCCTGGTGGCCAACTTCGGTGCCGTCACCGTCACCCCGGTGTACCTGGCGACCATGCGGGCCGGCCAGGCCATCCCCGTCGGCAAGCAGCCCGACGCCATCGCCGTGTGGGCTCCGACGGGCTCCATTACTGCCGGAAAGGCCGCGGCCAGCACCACCACCGGCGGCGGCGTGGCCCTGGTGGCCAACTTCGGCGATGGCACCGTCACCCCCATCGACCTGACCACCATGCAATCAGGACCCGCCGTCAGCGCCGGCACCGAGCCCGACGCCATCGGCATCGCCCCGCCCGCCCGCGGCGGTCCGGCCACCAGCACGGTGAGAGCGACCGCCCTGGTGGCCGACTTCGGCACCGACACCGTCATCCCGGTGGACCTGGCCACCATGGCCGACGGCCCGGCGGTCGACCTCGGCGGCAACCCCACCGCCGTGACCGTCGCCGACGACGGCACCGCCTGGGTGGTCAACGGGGCCACTCTCACCCCGCTGTCGGCGTCGTCGACAACGGCCGGCTCGGCGGCCGGTCTCCCGGCGTTCGCCGCCGGCGCTCCCTTGGCGTTACCCGGCGTCGGCGAGGCCGTGGCCCTGCAAGGTTCGGTGGCCTGGGTCGCCCTGCAGGACGGCTCCCTGATCTCGGTGACGCTGCCCTCCGGCACGGTGGGCCGGCCGGTTCACGTCGGCGGCCGCCCGTCGGCCGTCGTCATCCCCTAGCCCGACGACTGGCCCCGGAGGACGGCATCGGCCAGGAAGGCCAGGGCCACCCGGAAGGCGTCCACCACGAAGGGGTTCACCAGATCGCCGTTGGCGTCGAACGCTTCAGCCGTGCCCGGTATGGCCAGGCAGGCCCGGGCGACGATGACCGCTCCCAGGCCGGACAGCGCCTCGAGGAGCGCGGCGTGGGCCAAGTGGGCGTCGGGGACCACGGCGGTGTTGAGCACCGCCGTGGGGGTGCCGTCCAGCACCGCTGAGCCACTCAGCCACTGCACCACCCGGCTCATCGGCTCGGCCATGGCCCCGGCTGCCGGCGGGGTGGCCACGATCAGCCCGTCGGCCCGCGCCAGTTCGTCCCGCAGCTTCGCCACCGGGGCCGGCAGCCGGTCGGCGGTCAGCGTGAACGGCGGTATCGCCCCGAGGTCGATCTCGTAGTTGACCGCCACCGTGTCGGGAGCCACGTCGGGGCTGCGGGCCAGCAGCCGGGTCTCCCCCGAGCGGGGGTCCGGGTCGCCGGACAGGGCCACGATGACCGGTAGGCCTGTGTGATTCAGCACGGGAGTCCTCTGGTTGCTTCGGGACAGATTCTGGTGCTGGCCCCCCGGGGAGATGGATGGGTAGGGGGGCCGGGCTGTCTCTACGCGGTGGCGATCCCCACCACCGGGGCGTTCAGCGGCTGGCCACCCATCGACCCGCTGAAGACGGCGTCGCCGAAGCTGAAGATGCCGCCGTCACTGGCCACCAGCCAGTAGCCACCGTCGTCCAAGGTGGTGGCCATGCCCACGATGGGCTTGTTGAGCGGCTGGCCGCCGATCGAGCCGTAGTAGCCGGCGTCGCCGAAGCTGAAGATGCCCCCGTCACTGGCCACCTCCCAGTTACCGTCGAAGTCGCCGGTGGCCGCCGCCCCCACGATCGGCTTGTTCAGCGCCTTGCCCCCCATGCCCCCGTAATGGCCGGCGTGGCCGAAGCTGTAGACGGTGCCGTCACTGGCCACCTCCCAGTAGCCGGCACCTGTGGGGGCCGGGACGATCTGGACGATGGGGGCCGAGGTCCTCTTGCCGCCCATCGACCCGTAGAACTGGGCGTTGCCGAAGGCGAAGATGCCCCCGTCGCTGGCCACCTCCCAGTACCCGCCGCCTGTCGGCGTGGGGGCCAGCCCCACGATCGGTTTGGCCAGGGGCTTGCCCCCCATCGAGCCGTAGAACTGGGCGGAGCCAAAACTGAACACCCCACCGTCGGAGGCCACCTCCCAATACCCTGTCCCTGTCGGGGTGGCGGCCAGGCCGACGATGGGCTTGTTCAAGGGCTTGCCCCCCATGGAACCGAAGAACGGGGCGCCCCCGAAGCTGAAGATGCCCCCGTCACTGGCCACCTCCCAGTAGCCGGGCGACTGGTAGGTGAACTGGTCGAGGAACCCCGGGACCGAGGTTCCCTGGGCGCTGGTCAAGAGCACGTCGACCGTGCCCACGGTGCCCGCCGGCGAGACGGCGGTGATGGAGGTCGGCGAGCTCACGGTGAAGCTTTGGGCCGGGGTGCCGCCGAAGTCGACCGAGGTGGTCCCTGTGAACTGGATGCCGCTGATGGTGACCGTGGTCCCCCCGGCCGGTGGGCCCGAAGAGGGTGTCACCGAGTACACGATGGGGGCGTTGGTGTAGGTGAACTGGTCGGCCGGGGTGAGGGCCGAGGTCCCGAACGGGGTGACCACCGTCACGTTCACCGTGCCCGCCGCCCCGGCCGGGGAGACGGCGGTCAAGAGGTGCGATGTCAGCACCGAGACCGACGTGGCCGGGGTCGACCCGAAATCGACGGCGCTGGCCCCTGTGAAGAATGTGCCCTCGACGGTCACCGATTCACCACCGGCCAAGGGACCCGAGTTGGGGATGACGGCGGTGACGCTCGTCTGGGGGGCAGCCACGGTGGTGGAGGCGATGGTGACACCCGTCGAAGCCGTGCACTTGAGGGGGATGGGCTGGAAGGTGCCTGAGAATGTCACTGTGATGACCAGTGTCCCCGCCGTGCTGGTCGACACCGAGGCCGGACCGGCGGCGTCCCCGGCGGTGAAGGTCACCGGACTGCCACTGGCCGTGAGCACGGTGCCGGCCGAGGGCTTGGGGATGGCCGTCACCGGCACGGTGAGCGTCGTGGCCTGTGACGACGGCGAGGCCCCGGTGGCCGTGAGGGTGGTGGTGTAGTGGCCCTTGACCGTCCGGCCGCCGGCCGCGTTGAACAGGGAGCTTGTCGGCAGGGCGATGACCAGCGAGTAGTTGGTGAGCGAGAAGGACTTGCCCGGTGTGACTGAGGTCGGCAGTGTGCCCGTCGTCACCGCTCCGGGGATCGACAACGTTGTCCCTGTCAGTGTGCAGCTCAGCGTGTAGGGCGCCGTCTGGGCTGCCCCGGCCACCCCCGTCGGTCCGGCCACGGCCACCAGGCCGAGGGTGGTGCCCCCGGCCAGCACGGCCAGTCCCCCGGCCAACATCGTGCGGCCCAGGCGATGACTTCTGGTCGATCCTCGTTGCAACGTTCCGTCCCCTCTGTCTTGCTGCTGTCCGTGCGACTGTTCAGTGCGAATGCGTGGTCTCGGTGCGCCGTCTTGGCCGGAAGTTTCGGGACCACGGCCGGCGGCGGTGCCGGCCGTGGTCCCGAGAACTGAAGTAGCTCGATCCGGTCAGCTAGTCGGACATGGCCACGATGGTGGCTGTCTGGGCTATCGCTGTCCCGGCGCTGGTGGCGTCGCCGAACTGGAACACCTGGCCGTTCGACGCCGTCTCCCAGTAGCCCCCACCGTCGGGGGTGGGCGTGATCGACACGATGGTGTCGGACGTCGTCCCGGCCACGGTGCCGTAGAAGGGGGCGTTGCCGAAGCTGAAGACCCCGCCGTCACTGGCCACCAGCCAGTAGCCGCCGCCTGTCGGGGTGCTGGCCATGCCCACGATGGGCTTGTTCAAGGCCATGGACCCGGTGGAGCCGTAGAAGGGGGCGTCGCCGTAGGCGAAGATCCCCCCGTCACTGGCCACCAGCCAGTAGCCCTTGCCGTCGGGGGTGCTGGCCATGCCCACGATGGGCTTGTTCAAGGCCATGGACCCGGTGGAGCCGTAGAAGGCGGCGTCGCCGTAGGCGAAGATGCCGCCGTCACTGGCCACCAGCCAGTAGCCCTTCCCGTCCGGCGTGGCGGCCATGCCCACCACCGGCTTGTTGAGGGTCATCCCCCCGGTCGAGCCGTAGAAGGCGGCGTCGCCGAAGCTGAAGATCCCGCCGTCCGAGCCGACCAGCCAGTAGCCCCCGTCACCGGGCGTCGTGGCCGTGCCCACGATGGGAGCCGAGAGCGTCTTGCCGCCCATGGAGCCGTAGAAGGGGGCGTCGCCGTAGCTGTAGACCGAGCCTGTCTTGGCCACCAGGTGGTAGCCGTCGACGTTGACCGTGAGTGCGGCCGGGTTGGTGGTGGCCGTCCCGGCGCTGTTGGTGAAGACGGCCCGGTAGAGGTTGCCCGACGAAGTGCCGGGCGCCGAGGGCACCACCAACGGGTCCGAGGTGGCCCCGGGCACTGTGGCCCAGCTGTTCCCACCGTTGGTCGACTGCTGCCACTGGACCGAGGGCGCCGGCAGCCCGCTGGATGCGGCGTAGAACACCGCTGTTGTCCCGGCGTTCACCGTGTCACCGGTCGGCTGTGTGGTGACCGTCGGGGCCACCGGGGCCGGGGTCACCGTGAGGGTCGCCGGGTTGGAGTTGGCTGTGCCGGCCCCGTTGGAGAAGTGGGCCCGGTACTGGGCGCCGTTGTCGACTGTGGTCGTTGGCGGCGTCGTGTAGGTGCTCGACAGTGTTGTCCGAGAAGCGAAGGTGTTGACCGGCGTCCCCGGGGCATTCGACCACGTTGATCCGCCATCCGTCGACACCTGCCACTGGACGGCGAGCACGCTGCCGGTGGCCGCCGCCGAGAAGGTTCCAGCGCCGCCGGCCACCACCGCCTGGTTCTGTGGCTGAGTGGTGACGGCCGGCGGAATCACCACGGTCGGCGTCACCGCATTGCTGGCAACTGTCGTCAGGGGGTTGGCAAAGACGACACGGAACTGCGTGTCGTTGTCTGTCTTGGTGGCAGACGGGATGGTCAGCGTGGTGGTGGTCGTTGTTCCCGTCACTGTGGTTGTGACCGTCCCCGATGCTGTCGTCCAGGTCGATCCCCCGTTGGTCGACATCTGCCATGTGGCTGTCGGAGCCGGCGTCCCAGTGGCAGCGGCGGTGAAGATGAGCGGCTTACCCAAGTTGGCCGAGGGAGGCGACGGCTGGGTGGTCACGGCCGGCGCGACGTCGGCTGTCACGTTCGCCGGGTTCGCCGACGTGTTCTTCGGGACGGAGAGCGAGCCACTCCAGGTGGCGACGTAGCTGTGGGCTCCGGCCGCCGGGGTGATCGGCAACGTCGCGACTCCTGTCTTGACCGACGCGGTCCCGACGTCGGTACTGCCGCCACCCACCACATCGGTGAAACTGACGGTACCGCTGCTTGTGGCGGCCGGGAACACCGAGGCCTTCAACGTCACGACCTGTCCGGCCGGGATGACCCCCGACGGGGTGGCGGCGATCGTGGTCCCGGCCACCGTCACCGTCGTGATCGGGGCGGCGCTGGACGTCGGCGTGCACGACCAGGCATAGATCGAGGCGTCGAACGCCATGGAGCTGGCACCGATTGCGATGCGGGTGCCCGGTGGCGTCCCCTTGGCCACCGGCACCTTCACCGTGATCGGTGCTGTTGTGGTCAGCTTCGTCCAGGTGCCGATCACGTCGGGCAGCGTGTTTGTGGTCCCCGTGAAGGTGATCTTCTTCGCCGTGATGGCACTCGAGCCCACTGGCGAGAAGCCGAGGGCTCCCGACGTCTGGCTCGCGTTGTACAGACTCGCAAAGTTCGCCGGGTCGATGTCGAGGGTCACCGTCGCGTTGCTGACCGGCACTGTCGTTGTCGACGTGGCGAACGTCACCGGCGAGGCGACCGTTCCACTGGCCTTCACGTAGGCCGGGAGGGTACCTCCGCCGGTGCCGGCGACGACGCAGGTGAACGGCGCGCCCGAAGGTGCAGCAGTGACTGTGAATGTCTCGGTCAGCGTGCTCGGGGCGTACACCTGGTCACCCGAGTAGGTCGAGACCAGGGTGTGTTTGCCGACGGTCAGGCCGCTGGTGTTGTAAAGGACCAGGGGCGTGTTCGACGCTGCCGCCCCGCTTACCTCCAGAGTGCTGGTCGCCACCGTCGCGCCATCAACGGCGTAGGAGACCGTGCCCGTCGGCCCCGAGAGGCCCGATCCGGCCGTCACGGGACCGGCTTGGGTCTGCAGGGCGACGTTGAAGGTCTTGTGCACCGTCGAGGTGGCCTTGCGGGCGGCGAAGTCGGTGAGCTTGGAGGCGATCGGGCTGGGCGGGAGCACCTCGAACCCACCGGAGCCGGTCGGCGCCGCCGACCCCGACAGCGGAGCCACCGGGGTGCATGTTGTGATTGTGCCTGCTGTGCACGTACCGGTGAACAGCTTGACTGTCACCTTCTGATAGCCATAGAAGCCGGGTGTCGGGTAGGCGATCCGGAAGTGGACGGTGAGGGCGCTCGGGGCAGCCATCGAGAAGGACGCCGGGTAGGTCGGTGTGCACGAGCTGCCGACCCCGACGATGAGGCCGTAGATGAAGGTCGAACCTGTGAAGCCGGGGAGGGAGCACCAGCCGCCCGAGGAGTCCTCGTACTGCAGGACCACGCTTGTGCTTGTCAGTCCACGCATGTTCGAGAGCTCCACCCTGCCGTACAGTTGCGAGTAGGCGAGGCCGGACGCCGGGTTTGTGATGGTCAGTGTGAACAGCGTGGGGGTGGCTGTCCCGCCCTTGACCGTCGCCGGCAGGGTCGCCGTGACCGTCGGCGCCGGTTTGACGACATATGTCACCGGGGTCGACGTGCTCGTCGCGTATGTGCCGTTCCCCGAGTAGACGGCCGACAGTCGTTGGTTGGGCACGACGGCCAGGCTGGAGGTCTTCAATGTTGCCTTGCCCAGCGCCATCGCCTTTGGCGCCGCCAGCGCCGTGTTCCCGCTCATAAACGTGATCGTCGCCCCGGCGTTCAGTGTGCCGGCGGTTGTGGCGGACGAGATGGTGGCGGTCAGGGTCACTGTTTGGCCAGCCACGGCCGATCCGGCGGGCGAGACCGTCAACGACGTCGTGGTTGACGCGGCCGGCGGCGGGGGAAGTGGCAGTGCGCCATGGATTCCGAAGGTCAACGTGTTGCCGCTGCTCCCGGCGAACCGGCTATTCAGTGTGCTGACGGCTGGCCCGCACCCTGTCGAGGCGAAGTTCGGGATGGCGAACGTGCCGTCAGTAAGGACGGCGTTCTCACTGGAGGGGTTGTAGGGACTTGTCACCGACGACTTCAGGACGACCACCGGCTTGGTGGTGCACTGGAGGGGGAGCGGGTGGTGAATTGTGACGAGGATCTTGAGCGCCGCCTCGAGGCTGACAGCCCCTGTGAAGGCGATCGATCCGGAAGCGGTTCCTGGCGTGAGCTGCGAGACGATAATTGTCTCTGTGGTCCCTGTGTCTGTGGCGTTCGGGCTCTCGTGGTAGAAGAGCGTCGGCAACGTCACGTTCGTGATCGATCCGCTCGGACTGACGGTGGCCGTCGTGGTGCCCATCGGTGTCGTGGGACGAAATGTCGTCGGGCTTGTGTGATAGGCGGCAAGCGGATTGAGTGCCTCACCATGAACCGCGAGCCCAGCCGGGGGCAAGACGGTCAAGGTGGTCGTACATGTTGTGGTCGTGTGTGTGGTCGTGCACGTCGGCGGAGTTGTGGCCCCGGCAGTACCTCCGGCCACCCCAACGGCACTCCCAAACACGCCTGCGACCAGCAGGGTGGCGAGCAGTCCAACAACCCCACGTCCCAAGCGGGTCTCAAGAGGCCCGCTGCCATCCTTCCGGCCTTCTGCGTGGTTCTCCGAGATCCGGGAACCCAGGACGCGAGCCGTCAGACGACGAATTACGGCGCGTTGCACTACGCACACCCCCTCCGTCGACGTCAAAGACGCCGACCCCTCGATTCGACCCCCCAGGCCCACTCCTCCGGAGCAGCCCTACGGTTAGGCCTTAATGGTAACCTCAGTTTTCCATTGAGGTCAAGGGCGGTTGGAAGAAATTCTCCTATCGGCTGTTACTGCTCGGTCATCTGGACGCCGAAATCCGGCGTGCAGAACAAGGGCCTCTGGGCGCCCCGGACGGGGTCAGCTGGCGTACACGGCCCGGGCCCGGAACCGCAGTGGCCGCTCGGCCAGCTCCTCCAGGTAGTGGGCGATCCACCCGGCCACCCGGGCCACCGAGAAGATGGTCCGACCGGCGTCGGCCGGCATGCCGGCGGCCCAGCTGAGGGCGGCCAGGCCCAGGTCCACGTTGGGGGCCGGGATCCCGTTGGTCGCGGCCAGCTCCACCACCGAACCCACCAGGTCCCGCTGGTCCGGGGTGGCCAGCTCGCCGAACCGGTCCAGCAGCACCGCGGCCCGGGGGTCCCCGTCCCGGAACACCGTGTGGCCGAACCCCGGCAGCACCCGCTGCCACCGGAGGGTGTCGGCCATCGCCACTTCCGGGCCCCGCCGGTCGGCGTCCTGCAGCAGCCCGTAGGCCAGCTCGCTGGCCCCACCGTGCAGGGGGCCGGCCAGTGCCGCCAGGCCGGCCAGGACGGCGTCGTACGGATCGGCCCTCGTCGACGCGGCCACCCGCACCGCCACGGTCGACGTGGCCAGCTCGTGGTCGGCCAGCAGCACCATGGCCGTCTCCACCGCCCCCACCACCGCCGGCGGCAGAGCCCCGTCGGCCTGGCCCCCACCGGCGGCCAGGAGGGCGCCGGCCAGACGGGTCGCCACCGACCCCGCCGCCAGCCGTCCCGCGTCGGCGTTCGGTCCTGCCGGTGCGGCTGACCCAGCGGGCGGCCCGGCCACCGCGGCCAGGGTGGCCACCAGCCGCCGTCCGGCCCGCCGCACCGCCTCCGGCCGCAGGTCCGCCCGGAACGGATCGCCGGCCCCCGCCATGACCACCGCCCATCGCAGCCGGTCCGCCGTCCGCAGGCCCGCCGGCGGCGACAGCGACGCCGGCTCCCACGACGCGGCTGGGTCCGCAGCCGCCGGTGGGAGGCCGCCGTCATCGACGGTGGTCGCCGCCGACCCGGCCGGCCCCGCTCCCCACAACGGCTCTGGCCCCCACAACAGTTCGGCCACGTCCTCGTAGGTGGCCGTCCGGCTCAGCGCCACCGCCGGCCGGCCCCGGTAGGCCGGACCGTCGTCCCGCAGCTGGGTCACCGCCGTCGTCACCGTGGCCAGCCGGGTCTCCACCTTCCGGCCGCCCCGGGACCGCCGGGCCACCGCCTCCACCTCGTCCACGTCGAACAGGCTCCGCCGGCTGTCCGGCGCCGGGTACGACCCCAGCAGCCCCCGGCTGACGTAGGCGTACAGCGTCGACCGCTTCACCCCCAGCCGCCGGGCCGCCTCCTCGGCTTCCATCATCCGGGCCACCGCCCAACACTACGGTCTCCCGAGTCTTGATATTGACTTGATCAACGTTTACAAACCAACCGCCGAGGGCCCAGGATGGAGGGAGCGATCAGCCCGAGCCCGCGGGAGGCCGCGGGAAGGAGAACCGACATGGCAACGCTCGTACACGACCACCTGCACGACAACCTGCACGACGTCCGATCGACCGGCGGGGCCGCCCCCGCCGCCGCGGTGCCGCCGGGGCTGGACGGGGTGGTGGTGGCCGACACCGCCGTCGGCGACGTCCGCGGCCAGGAGGGCTTCTACCACTACCGGCAGTACTCCGCCGTCGACCTGGCCACCACCCGGTCGCTGGAGGACGTCTGGTACCTGCTGCTCCGCGGCCACCTTCCCGACCCCGAAGAGGCCGCCGCCTTCACCATCGAGGCCGCCGCCCTCCGGGCCCTCCCCGACGGCCTGGCCGGGCTGTTGCCTGCCGTCGCCCGACACGGCGCCCCCCTCGACGTCCTCCGGACGGCGGTGTCCCTGCTCGGCGCCGAGCTCGGCTGGCAGCCCACCCACGACATCGACGGCCCCACCCTCGCCGCCCAGGCCGTCCGGCTCGGGGCGGTCGTCCCCACCGTCCTGGCCGCCGCCCACCGGCTCCGCCTCGGCCTGGACCCGGTGCCGCCCCGCCCCGACCTGGCCCACGCCGCCAACTACCTGTGGATGCTCACCGGCACCGACCCCACCCCGGCCGCCGCCCGGGCGGTGGAGCAGTACCTCGTCCTCACCGTCGACCACGGTTTCAACGCCTCCACCTTCGCCGCCCGGGTCATCACCTCCACCGGAGCCGACCTGGCCGCCGCCGTCTGCGGCGCCGTCGGTGCCCTGTCCGGCCCCCTGCACGGCGGCGCCCCCAGCCGGGCCCTCGACATGCTCGACGCCATCGGCCGCCCCGACCGGGCCGAGCCGTGGCTCCGTGACGCCGTCGCCCGCGGCGACCGCCTCATGGGGTTCGGCCACCGCGTCTACAAGACCGACGACCCCCGGTCCATCTTCCTCCGCGACGTCGCCGCCGCCGTCGGCGGGCCCCTGGTCGACTTCGCCGGCGACGTCGAGCGCACCGCCGTGGCCGTCCTCGCCGACATGAAGCCGGGCCGGCAGCTGTACACCAACGTCGAGTTCTACGCCGGCGTCGTCCTCCAGGCCTGCGGCGTCCCCCGGGACATGTTCACCCCCACCTTCGCCTGCAGCCGCACCATCGGCTGGACCGCCCACATCCTGGAGCAGGCCGCCGACAACCGGCTGATCCGGCCGTCCGCCCGGTACGTCGGGCCGACCGCCCCGGCTCCGGTGCCCGACCCGGCGGCGGCCGCCGCCTAACGGTCCTCGCCCGCGGGGCGGTCGCCGTCGGCCGGCGGCGCCTCCAACAGGTCGGCCAGGTGCTGGTGGACCCGGCCCAGCTCGGCCAGGGCCTTCGACCGCCGGGCGTCCAGCTGGTCGATCTGCCGGCCGATGGCCTGCTCGCGGAGCCGGGCCTGCTCCACCAGCTGGTCGGCCTCCGCCCGGGCCCGGGCCAGCGCCGCCTCGCGTTCGGCGGCGAAGGCCCCCCGGGCGGTCCTGGCCTCCGAGTCGGCTCCCGCCCGCAGCTGGTCGGCGGCTTCCACCGCGGCCTGCAGCACCGCACCGATCTGCTCGCCGAACACCGCCATGGACCGCGGCACCGGCACCTCCGACCGCTCCTCCAGTTGCTGCACCCGCCGCCGCAGCACCGCCAGCTCCCGGTGGGCCTGCCCGGCCGCCTCCTCGGCGGTGGCCGTCTTGGCCTCCGCCTCGGCCAGCCACCGGTGCAGGTGGGCCAGGTAGTCGTCCACCTGCGCCCGGTCGTAGCCACGGACGGCCACCGCGAACTCCGGATCGGCCACCTGCAGGGTGGCGGCCGCACCGGGTGCCGCCGCCTCCGCCGGGGCGTCGCCGCCGGGCCGGTCCGCCCCGACGACGTGCCTCGGTCGCCGCTGCTGGTCGGGAGATTCCGTGACGGCCATGTCGCCTCCTCAGCTCGATATTCGGCGGTGCAACGTCTGGTCCACCGTACGGCCGTTCATCGGGCCGTGGCGTTCATGGTGCACCGGTCCTGGCTGGCCCGGGCCGGCGTGAAGGGGGTCGGGCACGGCCCGGCTGAGCGCGGCGCACTGGTCGGTGACGTCGTTGGCGGCGGCGACCGGCACCCGCGTTGTATGCCCCACACCCACCGGCCCTATGCAAACCGCAGCGTGCGGGGCCAATCAGGCGTCCGGGCGTCCGGCGAACCTGTCAGTCGATGGTCACCCGGGGGAGCACGCCGAACTGCTGGCGGACGTCCTCCAGGTCGGCGGCGGCGTAGGCGAAGTGGTCCACGCCGGCCATCACGTCCACGGTGGTGGCCTGGCCCCGTACCAGCGCCTCCCCGAACCGGTCCACGTTGCCCGGCTCCGACAGGGTGTCGGCCCGGGCGATGGCGACCCGCCGGCCCCCGATGGTGTGGATGGCGTCGTTCTGGAAGATGCCCAGGGTGAAGCACAGCATGGCCAGCCCCCAGCTGCCGTGCATGGAGCCGGCGATGAAGGCGAACACCTCGATCTCCCCGATCGGGGTGGCGTCGTAGCCGGCCAGGACGTGGACGAAGTCGTGCTTGGCCCCGGTCTCTTCGATGCCGCCGCGCTCCCCCGGGAACGGGAACCGGTGGCGCTCGTAGAAGTCGGCCACCGCCCGTCCCCAGCTTCCCGCCGGACAGTCGGCCAGGGCCTCCCACCGGGCGGCGATCCGGGGATCGGCCACCACCCCGCTGTAGGCCAGCTTGGAGCGGACCAGCCGGAGCAGCTGGCCGTGCAGGGCCCCGTGGACCTTCTGGTTGGTGTACCAGCTCGACCGCTCGAAGTCGGCGTGGAGGTGGACGAGGTGCTGCGCCGCCAGGTGCCGGGCGGCGTGGACCATCGGCAGGCTCACCCCGAGCGCGGTGGCGTAGCGGGCGACGGCGGCGGCCACCGCCGGCGAAAGCGGATGGCCCAGCATCTAGAGCACCACCATCAACGAGACCGTGCCCTCGCACAGCTCGTGGTCCGGGCCGGTCGCCAGGAACCCCTCCACCGGCAGCGGCGCCGGCAGCTCCTCGTCGGCCGCCATCCCGTACAGGTCGCGGGCGAACGTGCGCAGGACGCTCCGCTGCAGCGGGTCCATCCCGCCGCCGGCGTCGAAGGCCCACAGGACGGCGGCCAGGGCAGTCCGTCCCCGGTCGGTGTCCGGCAGGATCACGCGGTCATGGTACCGAGCCGCCCCTGCCGGCCGGGGCCGCGGCGGGCACCGGCCACAACCGTGGCCACGGTGCCCACCGCCGACACCCCGGCGGCGACACCGAAGACGGCGGCCACCGCCCCGGCCACGTCCCCGGGACGGTCGATCGATCCACCGGCCACCGCGGCCGACACCGCCACCCCGACGCTGAACCCCGCCAGCCGGGCCACCTGGACCACGGCCGACGACTCCCCCGCCGCCGACGGCGGGACCCCGTCCAGCCCGGCGTCGGTGGAGCAGTCGAAGCACAGCCCCTGGCCGGCCCCCGCCACCACCAGCACCAGCACCACCACCGCCAGCGGACTGGTCGCCCCGAGGAGCGCCAGGGCCACCAGCCCGACGGTACCGAAGGCCATGGAGGCCGCCAGGGACGGCAGCAGCCCCCAACGGCGGACTAGGGGACCCACCGCCGGGCCGGCCACGGCGAAGGCGGCGCAGTAGGCGGCGAAGCACGCCCCGGCCACGAACGGACCCAGCCGGGCCTCCTGCTCCAGGTACACGGTGGCGTACACCAGGGTCACCCCGAAGGCCCACGTCGACGACGCCGCCACCACCACCCCCGGCCGGAGCAGCGGGGCCGACCGCACCGCCGGGGACAGCAGGGTCGGGGACAGCAGGGTCGGGCGGCCGGCAGCCCCGGCCCGACTGCGGTTGCCCCCTACGACCCTGCCGCCCAACACCCTGCCGCCCAACACCCTGCCCCCTACGACTGCGGCGGCCAGCAGCACCACGGCCGCCGTTCCCCCGGCCAGCACCGACGGGGAGCCGAAGCCCCGGGTGGCCGCCGCCCCCAGTGCCACCACCCCGAGCACGAGGGCCCCCGAGGCCAGGGCCAGGCGCAGCCGGGCCAACGGCCACGCCGTCCCCTCCGACCGGTCCTGCCCCTCCGACCGGTCCGACGGGTCCTGGCGGTCCGGCGGCAACAGGACCAGCAACGCCGGGACCGAGGCGAGGCAGAGGACGGCGTTCACCAAGAAGAACCCCCGCCAGGTCCACCAGTCCACGACGGCCCCGCCGACCAGTGGCCCGGCGGCGGCCCCGATGCCGCTGATGGCACCGAAGGCGCCGACCGCCGCCGGGCGGTGCTCCTCGTCGAAGGCCGACGCCACCTCCGCCAGGGAGGTGGTGAAGCACAGGGCCCCGGCCACTCCCTGCAGCACCCGGGCGGCCACGAGCACCCCCAGGTCCGGAGCGGCGGCCGCCAACAGCGAGGCCACGCCGAGGGCCACCACACCGGCCAGCAGGGCGACCCGGCGGCCGTGGCGGGCACACCACCGGCCGGCCGGCAACAGCGCCACGGCGAAGGCCAGGGTGGCCGCCGTCACCACCCAGTTGGACTGGCCGAAGGTGGTGCCGAGGCCGGACCGGATGGCCGGCAGCACGGTGCCGATCCCGTTCACGTCCATCGACAGGGCCGCCAGCGGCAGGGCCATCGCCGCCAGCACCAGCCAGGGGCGCCGCATCCGCCGGAGGATAGGCCGCGGTGAGGCCCCCGCCTGAGGATGCGGCAGCCGTAGGATGCGCCGGTGCCGCCGGTGACGCTGTCGGAAGACTGGGGGTTCGACTTCGCCCTACGGTGCCTGTTGAGTGGCGTCGGCTACGACATGGCCGAACCCGGCGAGGTGCTGGCGGTGGCCGACGCCGTGGTGGCCGGCGACCGCGACTCCTGGTTCGACACCCTGACGGCCATGGCCGACCGGTGCCGCGCCGCCGCCGAGTCGGCCGCCGAAGCGGCCACCGGTGGCGACCGCCGGCGCAGCGTGGCCACCGCCTCGCTGCGAGAGGCCAACTACCGGTACGCCGCGTTTTACCACGTCCTCGGCACCTCCCAGCCGGACCGGCAGCTGCCGGCGTGGCGGGCCCACCGGCGGGCGTTGGACCGGGCCCTCGACCACTGGCCCACCCCGGTCGAACGGTCTACCGTGACGGTCGACGTCGGCGGCACCTCGGTGACGGTGCCGCTGTGGCTGTTCACCCCCGGTGGGCCTCCGCCGGCTCCGGGTTGGCCGGTGGTGGTGGTCCACAACCTGCTGACCGCCCCACTGTCCGACGTGCTGATGACCGGAGTGACCGACGCAGTGGAGCGGGGATGGGCGGCGGCGGCGTTCGAGGGCCCCGGGCAGGGGACCACCTGGTTCGAGGACGGGGTCGGCCCCACCGCCGACTGGCCGGCGGTGGCGACCGCGGTGGCCGACCGGTTGGTGGCCGACCCCCGGATCGACGGCCGGCGGCTGGTGGCCATGGGCGTCGGGGACGGCGGCTACCTGGCCGCCCGGTCGGCGGCCGCCGACCACCGGGTGGCCGCCTTGGTCTGCGACCCCGGTGTGCTGCGTCCGGTGGCGGCTGCCCTGGGCCAGCTCCCCGAAGGCCTCCAGTCGCAGTGGGAAGAGTCAGGGTGGGACGAGGCCGGGTGGAAAGAGGACAGCGGGCGGGCGTTTGACCAGGCGGTCGCCGAGGCGGCGGCCGGCGACCACGAGGTGGCCTTCACCGTGGCCAAGCTCATCGAGCAGTGGCCCACGTCGTCACTGGCCGCCGTTCTCGGGGAGATGGCCGCCTGGGACCTGGCGCCGCACGTGGACCGGATCACCTGCCCGACCTGGATCGCCGACCCCGACAACGCCACCTCCTTCCCGGGACAGTCCGCCGAGCTGGCCGGACTGCTCGGTGCCCGTGGCACCCTGGTCCGGTTCACCAGCGCCGAGGGCGCCGGATTGGACTGCGAGATCGGGGCGCCCCGGCTCCGGAACCAACGGGTCTACGACTGGCTGGACGACCGGCTGAGGTGACGATGTCGGATGGGGTGACGATGTCGGATGGCTGGTGGGGATTGATGATGGAAGAGGACCGAGGAAAGGAGGCGTCATGACCGAGGCGGTCGGCTGGCTACGGGCGGTGGTGATCGACGCGGAGGATCCCGAACGGCTGTCGACGTTCTGGCAGGCGGTGCTCGGGGTCGGCGTCTACGAGGTGGAGCAGGACTGGATCCAGCTGGAGAAGGACCGGGGCGGGGTGTACCTGGCCTTCCAGCCGCTGCCGCCGGGGGGCGCCCCGGGGACGGCCCGGCTGCGGCCGGACATCGAGGTCGAGGACATGGACGTGGCCCAGGGTCAGATCGAGGCCCTTGGCGGACGCCTGGTCGCCGTCATCGAGGAGCCGGACGGGGACTCGCACCGGCGGATGGCCGACCCGGAGGGCAACGAGTTCACCATCCTGCTGCCGCTGCACTGAGCCGACAGCCGATAGGCCCGCGGTGAACGACAGAACGACGGTGGACGAGAGAGCGGTGGTCGCCCGCCGGTTGTTGGCCCGACCACCGGCGCCGCCACGGGACCCCGGCCTGTTCACGTCCGGGACCCTGTTCGGGCAGCCCGGCATCTACCCGGACGGTCCCCCGATGGCCCCGGCGGCCGCACCGGCCGCCAAGCCGGGAACGCCACCGACGGAAGGACCGGGGACACTACCGGCGGCGGCCCTGGCGGTGCTGTCCACCACCGTGGCCGCTCCGCTGGTCGAGGGGTTCCCTGGCCGGACCGCCGCCCACCATCTGGCGGTAGGCACACCGGCATCGCCGGGGCGGGTGGTCGGCCCCCCGGCCGCCGACGAGTCCACCGGCGCGGGCGGGATCGTCGGCGACGGCGGCTCATCGGGCAACAGCCGCAGTGATGGCGACCCCGACGGGCTGCGGGTGGTCAACCGACGGTACGCCGCCGAGGACCCCAGGCTGGTGGCGTCGTCACTGGCCCACGACCTGATGTGGGTGCCGGGCCTGGCCGTGCACGTCGCCGAGACGCTGCTGCACGCCCTGAACGCGATGGTGCACCTCCAGCTGGTGGCTCGGGACCCGACCTTGGCCCATCAAGGCACGGAGCTGTGCCGGCGGCAGAACGCACTGGCCGTGACCCTCTGCAACTCCCGCCGGCCGGGCTCGGACCGGATGGTGCTGGTGGCGCCGGACGGGCCCGGCACCATCCCCGGTGGGGCCACGGGGATGACAACCCCCGACTTCTGGTCGGTACCGTTCGCACCGGTTGGCGAGGCGGTGGCACCGGACGG
>CAYVPF010000017.1:0-23604 GCA_964453355.1 uncultured Acidimicrobiaceae bacterium
TGGCCGAAGCCAGGATCGCCCCAGGTCTGGCCTAGGCGGGTCGCTGCTCCCATATTCAGCCGCGGCAGAATGGGGGCCGGGCAGGGCGAACGGCAGGTCTGCGAGCCGCTGGCGAAAAAAGTGGTTCCTACATCTTGTGATCAGAGGCCACCTCAACCCGTCAACTCCATGCACGGGCCCCCGGGTCAGGTTCGCCGCCGAGGCTTCCTCCCCTTGGTCCAGAGCGGCGCCAGCCCGTCCGTGTAGGCCCTGAAACACCGCAGCCCGATCTCGTCAGGAGCGGGGGGGTCGGCGCCGGCCGCCACCATGTTGGCGAAGCCGTAGACGGCCACCCGCCAGGCGGCGACGAGAGCCGAGGCGATGATCTGCGGCTCGATCGACCCAGGCGGGTAACCGAGCCGTCGCTCGAACAGAGCGCTCAGGGCCTGCTCGGTCTCGATCATGATCTGGTACAGCCGCCCAGCGATCTCCTGGGAGTCCTCGGTGAACAGGATCCCCATGACTACTGAGGGAACCGGCTGCCCCGACTCGTCCCGCAGCCGCTGACCGCTCGTGTACCCCTGGTCCGCCAGCACCCCGAGGGTGGCCGCCAGCATCTGGTCAGGCGTCTCGGTCTCTGGTCGGGCCGCCAAGGCGGTGACCAGGTCGGCCATCCACTCCTGGAACTGGACCAGGGCCACGTCAGCCTTGCCGGTGAAGTGGAGGTAAAGGGTCGCCGGGGCGATGTCGGCCCGGTCGGCGATGTCCTGGATCGAGGTGGCGTCGTAGCCCTTTGCCCAAAACAGCTCGGAAGCCGCCTCCACGATGCGGCGTCTGGTGTCGGCCTTGCGCCGCTCCCGGCGGTCGGAGGGCGGTTGACCGGGACTGGAGGTCGCCTGGCGGGGCATCCCACCAGTTTGGCAGGAATCCAACGGACCAACAGCCCTGAAGGTGAAATCATTCCAGTAATCGGTATGATGCCGCATGACATCACGGCGGAGCGGGCGGGGCGTGGGGTGGGGAAGGGCCTGGGTGGCCGTCGGGATGGCCACCGTGGCGGTGCTCTCGACGGTGGGTGGGGTGTTGACCAGCGGGGCGCTGACGGCCACGACGGCCGGGGCGACAACGCCGGGCTGTGGCGGCCCCAAGAACCTGCCCTCGTCAGGCAGTGAGCTCGGTGTCGGTGGGGTGCTGACGAGTGGCCAGTGCCTGGCCTCGCCGAGCGACCAGTACGAGTTCATCATGCAGACAGACGGCGATCTGGTCGAGTACTTCAACGCCGGCGGGGGCGAGTCGGTTTGGGCCAACAACACCGACGGGCATCCCGGGGATCACGTCGTCATGCAGTCCGACGGCAACCTGGTGGTCTATACAGCCAACGGCACGTCGCTGTGGACGTCAGGATCGCAGGGCACCCCTGGGGCCAGCCTGACCCTGCAAGACGACGGCAACGTCGTCGTCTACGGCACCAACACCTCGGGGGCTTATCCGTCGTGGGCCACCAACACCGTCGGGGCCCGGGGCCATGTCCTCCTGGCCAACCAGACCCTCCAGCCCAACCAGTACCTCGTCCACAGCGACTACAAGCTGCAGATGAGCCCGTCGGGCGTGCTGACCCTCTACAGCCTCCAGCCCTACGCCTGTCCGCTGTGGTCGGCGCCCACCATCACCGGAACCGCCACAACAGCGAGCGGGTACTCGGTCACACCCCAATCCGGGTCGTACCTGCTGCTGGACAACTCGGGCAACCTCGACCTTGATGCACCGAACAACCCCACTCCGTGGTGGTCGGCCAGCCAGACCAGCACCTGGACGGGCGGAACCGCCGGTAGTTCGGGGGACTACCTGACACTCCAGAGCGACGGCAACCTGGTGCTCTACGCCCCCGGCGGCGGCGTGCGCTGGCAGTCCGGCACCAACGACCTCCGGGGCTTTGCCTTGTGCAGCGGGACCAAGCTCCAGGCTGGGCAGTACCTCGTGCCCTGGGTCGAGTACCCCGATGGCCAGACCAGAGCCTTTACAGTCCCCGCTCCGGCTGACCACGCGGTCGGCCACAACGAGATCAAGGGCTCCCTGGTCATGCAGGGCACATGCAATCTGGTCTTCTACGCCACACGGACAGGCCCCGTGGCTTGGGCCTCGAACACGAACAAGGGGACCAACGGGCATCTGTATCCCGGCAGCCAAACACCGAGCAGCCCCTACTACGGCTGTTACGCCGAGATGCAGACAGACGGCAACCTGGTGGTCGAGGCCCCCAACGACGGCAAGACAGGGACGGCGCTCTGGCAGTCCGGCACCAAGCAGACGAGCACCGTGCCCTTCAACCTGGGGGCCATCGGGCCCTACATGACCGTCCCGCTGTACAACGTCACAAGTACAAAGGGCCGGGCCCCCTTCGTCCTCTCCACCCACGGGGTGACCCTCGGGAACCCGAGCCCGGCCTCCGAGAGCAAGGTCCTCCAGATCCTGGGTTACGTCTTCGACGCCCTGAGCACCCTCCTCACCTTCGTCGGGGGCCCGCTCGGCGCCGTCTTCGACGCCCTGGGCACAGCGCTGTCACTGGTGGGGATCGGCGTCGCCATCGGCACAACCGCCGCCACTGGAGTCGGAGCCGCCAGGACCAGCGTGGCCACCGGGCAGGACGCTCCGTCAACCAGCCCCTCAGCGACCTGTGGGACCGGGCTGCCGTCGTCGGGCAGCTCGCTGCCGACCGGCCTCTTGACCCAGGGCCAGTGCCTGATCTCGCCCAACGGTCAGTACGAGCTGGTGATGCAGGCCGACGGCAACCTGGTGCTCTACTACCAGAGCCAGAGTGACCCGATCTGGAACTCCAACACGGCCGGGAACCCCGGCGCCTTCCTGCGCTTGCAGGGCAACGGCTACCTCGGCGTGATCAACTCGGCCAACACGACCACCCTCTTCTACGCCCCCAACAGCCAGGGCACCCCCAACCCGGACCTGGTCCTCCAAGACGACGGCAACCTCGTGCTCTACGGCAGCCCGGGTGACGGCACCGGTCCGCACGCTGTCTGGAGCACGGGCGTGGCTTCGACGGTCATTGGTACCTGCAGCGCCGCCTCACCGGCCACCGGCAACGCCGGTACGGTCATCACCTCGGGGGGCTGCCTGTACTCGCCCAACCACCAGTACGAGCTGGTCATGCAGGCCGACGGCAACCTGGTGCTGTACTACCTGCCCCTCAACGACCCGATCTGGGACTCCAACACGGCGGGGAACCCGGGCGCCTTCCTGCGGTTGCAGAGCAACGGCTTCCTGGGCGTGCTCAACTCGACCAACACCACCACGCTGTTCTACGCCCCGCGCAGCGTGAACACGGCCAATCCGACCCTGGCCCTCGGGAACAGCGGCAACCTCATCCTCTACGGCAATAACAGTACGCCGTCGACCCCGGCCCTTCCCTATGCCATTTGGAGCACCAATACGGCCAACCTACGGGGCACATCGCTGCCCTCGGGCAGCACGCTCACGCCCGGGCAGTACCTCGAATCGCCCAACGGGACGTACAAGCTGTCGATGGGGACGACCGGCCTGCTGGAACTTTCCTACCTCACCCGGCCGGCCAGTACAGCGGGCTCGTATTTCTGTCCGATGTGGTCCCGGCCCTACAACACCACCTCGATCTACTACTTGGGAACGAAGGGTCCGTCCTACCAGCCGACACTCAACGCCGGCTCGTACCTCGACATGCAGAGCGACGGCAACCTGGTGGTCTACCCAGGCACCAGTTCGGGCGCCACTATCGGCCTCAGCAATACCCCGACAGACGCCGGGGCCTACCTCCGGGTCCAGAATGACGGCAACGTCGTCGTCTACACAAAGAACGGCAGCACGGCGCTGTGGTCGTCGGGGACCAACGCCGATCGGGGTCCGGCCCTGTGCACCAACGGCACCCTGCACGCCGGTCAGTACCTGACCCAGGTCGGCTTCCCCAACCAGACCACCAAGCAGGTCCTGCGGATGACGACAAGCTGCCAGCTCACATTCGACGAGAACACGGACCCCACGAACCAGTACACAGAGACGTCGGTGTGGAGGTCGACGCCCGCCTTGTCGGGTGTGGCGGCGACAGGGTGCTACGCCGTCATGCAGGGCACAGGCAACCTGGTCATCTACGCCCCGGGCGACGGCAACAAGGCCATCTGGGCCTCCAACACGGAACAGGCGACCGGCCCCCCCAACTTGGTCGAGAACCTCGGGCCCTACAGCTTGGTCAACCCCGGCACGGCCGGCGAGATCATCACCGACTCGGGGAAGTACCTGTGGACCGAGCCGGCCTCACCGACAAGCAAGAAGGCCGCAGCCGACGGCAGCACCGCCAACAGCGCCTTGCAGGTCCTGTTGCAGGTCCTGGTCTTCGCTCTTGCGCTGTAGCGGTTGGTCGCGTAGTTGGCGTGAGGAATTAGGAGGGCCGCCCAGCCGAGCCCAGCATCGCCCATGGCCAATGCAGGTTATGAGGACTCAATGCTGAAGGGAATACCCTCGATCACGGTGACCCCGTGGACCCAGTCCTGATGAGATGGGGAGTTTCCATAGCTCGCCAGCTCGGACCAGGAGGCGACTCTGATCCGGGCACCGCTGAGGCACCGGCTGGACTGGTCGGAGCGATCGGCCTCCGGGAGCAGCTGTGGAATGTTGCCCGAATGTCGCCCACCCTGACCACGTAGGGGTGTTCAGGAGGGTGGTCAAGGGGGTGGTCAGGGGGTGGTCACCTCAACGGGTACAGTCCTGACCAGGACAGATCCATCAGGAGCACACAACGTGGCGCTGGTTCGCAACCTGCAGCGTCCACTTGCAGTGTTGCCGTTCCCCAACGACGAGCCGATGCGCGCGCAGCGCGTCCAGGCCTGACCGCCTGAAGCGCCGTTCGCCGCCGAAGCCACCACCCCAGGCCCGGCATCGGTCACAATCATGGTGCCTTCTCTTCTGTTGTGGTGGTTCGGTGGCGAGTTGGGCCTTCCTTCAGCGTCGATCTCCTACTACGTCAGAGGTCGACGACGGGCGCCCGAATTGGACGCGGTCTGCGCGCAACATGGATGCCAACGATCTCCGGCTCGGCGCCGGCTGCCGGGTACCGTGGGGCTCCAGGGCCGGCAGGCCGGGAGGCCGGGAGGCGCGCCGGATATCGCGGCCTTCGTTGATGGGATGTACCTCGGCGATCCATTCGACCAGGCGCTCGTGGACGGGCCTGGGCGGAGCTCCACTCACCATCGTCGGCACGAAATCGCACCCCACGTCGGAGTGTGGGACCGCCCGACGGGCGTGTCCGTATCGACGCGAGGTCAGGCCTCGAGTGTGTCGGCCCGATAGGGGACGGGATGGTTGCCCCCTAGCTCCACGAACCGCTCGTTGAGCGCATGGGCCACGACGTCATGGTCGTGGGAGCTCGGTCGGAGGGCCTCGTAGAGGAAGGCCTCAAGCTGTATCGCGCTGCTCATGCCGCCCAGCTCGAAATAACGCAAGAAGAGCTCGCCGTGAGTGAGACCGGCAGCGATGCGCCCTCGCTCGAGATCTGAGGTTAAGGGACTAGCCAACGTGGATCCCCATCGCTTCGAAGCCCGATGAATCCGGTCCCACGGTGGCCGAACCCAACTCGGCCGCGAGTTCTCGAATCGGCCGGTTCGACCGGCGAGAGGATTCGCGGAGGGAGGCGTAGGCCGCTTCGGCCGAGACCCCGTCTCGCTGCATGACGATGCCCTGGGCCCGGGAGATGAGCTCCCGGGAGTGCAGTGCCTCAACGAGCCGGCTGGCCAGCTGGGCGTCCGGCACGGCAGCGCCCGCGTCGGCGAGGATGGTCGACGCCTCCGTGGCGAACACCGACGCCAGTCGTTGATCCTTGGGGTGGAAGGCGCCGGGCGTATTGGAGTAAATGTTCAGAGCCCCCACCGACCGCTCACCTACGAGAAGGGGATTGGAGAGTATGGCCTTGATCCCGAGCGTTTGGGCCTTGGGGACGAAGGCCGGCCACCGGGTCTCTGAATCGAGAGCTTGGCTGTGAAACCAGCGTCCTTCGATCGAGGCGTCCACGCAGGGGCCTTCGCCGGTGGCGTACTGGTCGGCGTCCATGTCGAGGATCGTCTGGTCGCTGGCGGCTACCGTCGAAAGCCGGCCGTGTCTGCTGAGGGAGACACTGACTCCATCGGCGCCCTGCACCGTCGCTTTCGCCAGGGCCACCACCAGGCGTAAGGCCCCATCCACGAGGTCGCGGGCAGCGGGAATGGCGGTTACGTGCCCCAAGCTTTCCGCCACCGTGTCCGCACTGATCCGGACACCAGTGACCATTCCCCGTGCTGCCTGCTCTCGTCCCAAATGAGTGGCGGGCGACACGTCCTGTTCAATCGCGACGATCTGGTCCAACCCGGTGGTCGCCAAGGTCCGAAGAGTCATCGCTGACGGTGAGCGAAGGGTGAGGACCCCGCTCAACGGCATCCGACGAAGCCGAAGTACTGCGGCGACCATGACTCCCAGGCCAGATGCGTCAAGGAACGTGCACCTGGACAGGTCCAGAACCACACGTCTGTGGTCCCCGTCGATTACGGCATTGACCACGGCGTCGAGCTCGGGGGCGGTCAGGATGTCGACCTCTCCGATCACGGCCACGATGCTCTCGACCCCATCGAAGCTGACGCCAATCCCGAAGTCAGCAAGAGGACTCGGACTGATCGTCACCTTGGGCTCGCCGGGGTCAGGGTGCGTCGTCGGGGAACTCCGCGTCCCGGCCAGGGCGCGGGCGCTGGGCACGAGAGGGCACCGGCACCCCGTCCAAGTGCCACTGGGCAGTGCCCGGAGTGGGCAGACACGATCAACAGCGAAGGATGCGACACGAAGCCGATACCTCCAATGCGCCGGGGCCGGCGGACCGACCCTCGAAGCCCTCTCTGTCGAAGGTGAGCCTAGGGTACACCTCAAGAGGGATATGGGCGAATGCGAATGGCTGCGACCCCCGGATCGACCAAGTACCCGGCTCCGACGGTACGCCCGGTCCCAGTCCCACGGTGAAGGGGACAAGCGCCGGTGCGGACGGCGACACCGCGGTCAGCGGGTTACGGACCTTGGTGGGAATCCTGGTGTTCCTGCTCCCGCTTCTCCTCTAGCGCCCGGAAAGGCCCGTTCGGCGATCGCCTACGCCGCCAATGCGAGGGTTGGGGATCGCCGCGCCGGCGGTGAACAGCCGGGCGATCTTCCGGGCGGAGGCGGATGCGTGCTGATAGGCGTGGCGTCGAATCGCCGGCACGCTCCGGGGGGGGGCCGACCAGCCGGCGCCGATCCGAATGTGGTCAAGCCTGCACACGGGGACGTGGAGGGGCGTTATGCGACCAGGTAGACCTCATAGATCACGGCACCGGGCTGCCGCCCGGCGACACTGACAAACACGCCCTTGTTTAGCCAGTCGAGATCGAGAGCGGCCGCCTCTATTCGGGTCGAGGCGCGGAACGTGTACTCACCGGCGTCGACGTCCTCGCCGCCCCCGAGGCGTGCGAGAACCTCAGGACTACCGTGGCGCACACTTCGTGACTGCACATAGAGCAGATCGCCACGCTCGGTCTGCAGCGTGTAGCGGATGTCGCCGAGTGCAGTGCCGTCGGCCAGGACGATTTGCCAGTCGGCACTGGCCCCCGGAAGGAGGGTTCCGTTCAGCTCAGATCCAGTGAACGTCCCGCCGGTCAAGGGAACGATGCGGCGGTGACCTCCGATGACGGTGCCGAGCTCCTGCGGTTCGCCGAGGGAGGCCTCCAGGCGGTAGACCTCGGTGAGACGGGGGTCGGGAAGCGTGCTCACGGCTGACGCCTGTTCGTTGCCGACGCCGACGACATCCCGGTCATGGGGGAAGGGTAGACCGATCCGTGCGTCCGGCAGGACGTCCGTCTCGCCCGCCATGATGGGGGAAGTGAGCGTCGCCTTCCCCAGCCCCACCCAGCCGGTCCGGTCGGCAGCCGAGATCTTCCTCGGTTACCTCGACTTCTTTCGATCCAGGATCATCGCCAAGGTCGAGGGCCTGAGCGAGGCCGAGCGGAGCCGTAGCCGCCTGCCGTCGGGATGGACTCCGTTGGAGCTGATCAAGCACCTCACGTTCGTCGAGCTGCGCTGGCTCGAGTGGGGCTTCGAAGGCCGCCCTGTCGAGAACCCGTGGGGTGACCGACGGGACGATCGTTGGTACGTCTCGGCCGACGAGACGACCGAGGGCCTCGTCGCCGCCCTGCATGCTCAGGCCGCTCGCAGCCGGGCCATCATCGAGACCAACGACCTGACCACGGTCGGCCAACCGGGTCCCCGCTGGGATGGTGCCCAGCCGGCGACGCTCGAACGCATCCTGTTCCACCTCCTCCAGGAGTACGCCCGCCACCTCGGCCATCTCGACATCGTTGCCGAGCTCGCCGACGGACCAGTGGGCGAATAGCCGATGCAACGCCGCCCCCTCGGCCAGAGGGGACCACGATGACAAAAACGCGACTTCCCCCGGCCGCCTCGGGCAGGTGGCGATGGACGGCGAACCGCTGAGGCGCAGCGACCTCGGCCTGATCTTCGACGAGCTCGACTACCAGATGGCGACCCAGGCCTACCTGTGGGGGCTGCCTCTGGCCTGCTACGCGCAGTGGTTCAAGGTGCATCGCGAGCTGTTCGGAGCAACGAACTTTGATCTGGTCCACTACGTCACCTACCGTGGACCGGCTCGGGCTCATCACTGCCAACGCCACCACGCCGTACCTCTTGAACTTCATCGACCTGGGCGAGACGGGGCCGCTGGTGATCGAGCTCCCGCCCGCACCGACGGCCGGCGGGGTCTCGGACTTTTGGCAGCGAGAGATCTGTCGACCTGTACTTCGGGCCGGCCGAGCCCGACGGCCATGGGTCGCACTGGGTCCAGACGGTTCCCGACCGGCACTGGTTCTCCTATTTCCGCTTCTACGGACCCATGGCGTCGTATTTCGATCGGACCTGGAAGGCCGGAGACGTCACTCGCGTCGCGTAACCGACACCGGTCGCCACCGGAGCATCGTGTCGAGCGCTCAACGCCGGGATCGCCGTCGGAGCCGGGGGACGGTTCCGTCGGGATCGTTGATCACGTCCATGTCGGAGTGGGCCGGGCGCTTCGGTTGTGCCCCGGAGGCCGCCAGGCTAACCTAATTCAACAGATCAACTATCCAGAAGATCGACGAGCCAGAAGATCGATTTGGGGGAACGGCGCGCCGGCGTGGCGAGTGGGTCACGTCGGGCTCATTGAGGCGGTGTGCGATGACGGAACTATTGGCCGTATCAGTCAGTGACAGTGGATTCCTGGAGGATCCGTACCCCGCCATCGCCGAGAATCGTCACCTCGGGGTCGTGCCGAACGTCGATCAGGGTGGGTGGTGGGTGCTGGATTCCGCCGAGATCGTGCGCCTGATCCGAGATCCCCGCCTGGTCAACGACCCTGAGTCGGCCGACCCCGATTCGCCGATCACCGCGGTGCTCAAACAGGCTCGGCTGTCGGTGTTCTACATGGACCCTCCAGATCACACGCGGATTCGAAATGCGATCAAGTGGTCGTTCACGCCTCGACAGATGAAGGCCATGCAGGAAGGAATTGTGGCGATCGGCACCCGCCTCCTCGACGTCATGCCCGATCGTGGGGAGGTGGACATCGTCTCGACGTTCAGCGACCGCCTGCCGCTGGAGGTCATGACGGAATTCCTCGGCGTCGAGCCAGAGCGCAGCGAGGAGTTCGCCGAGTGGGTGCGGATCCGTCTCGCCAGTTTCTTCGACCCGAAGAAGTCGGGCGCCAAGGAGTCGGCCGAGGCCACCGACGCGCTCCGGGGATACTTCGTCGAGCGGCTTCGTTCGGCGGCCACGGATCGGGGAACCGGTCTGATCGACGAATTGCGGGACGGCGAGCTGTCCGACCAGTACTCAGAGGTTGAGAAGGTTGACCTCCTCGTCATCATGCTGGCGGCCGGGATCACGACGACGGCCGACCTGATCGCCAATGCGATCAATGCGCTGGTGAACAACCCCGATCAGCTGGCGATGTTGCGGCAGAACCCGGACCTGTCCACCGCCGCGGTCGAGGAGACCCTCCGCTACGACTCGCCCGCCCTGTCGGTCGGGCGGATCCTCGCCGAGGAGCGGGAAATGTTCGGGAACCGGCTCCCGGCGGGAACCTGGTTGCGGATCATGACGGCCGCCGTCGGTCGTGATCCGGCCGTCAACGTTGACCCTGATCGCTTCATCCTCGACCGGGAGCGTCGCGAACACGTGGCTTTCGGTGGCGGCGCCCACCTGTGCGTCGGCATGCACCTGGGGAGGCTCGAGGCCAAGATCGCCTTGGACCTGCTGCTGCGGCGATATCCCACCATCGGCCTGACCG
Organism: uncultured Acidimicrobiaceae bacterium; assembly: GCA_964453355.1. Lineage (GTDB taxonomy): Bacteria > Actinomycetota > Acidimicrobiia > Acidimicrobiales > RAAP-2 > DASZUK01. The sequence continues at coordinate 10,346 of CAYVPF010000017.1, forward strand.
GCGATGCCGAGGTCGCCGTGCGGCGCACCGTGCCGGGATTTCGCGGCTTCGAGCGGTTGGTCGTCCGGGTAGGGGAGTAACCCGCTTCTACCGGCCTGGCCGTTGGTGGCACAGCTTCGCCTTCTGGCCGCTCCCGCACGGGCACGGGTCGTTGCGGGGTGCCGAGGCCAGGATGCCCCGGATCTCGTCGGCGAACCGCCCGGTCTTCACCAGTCCGGCCATGAGCCGCATGGGCCCGTCGACGTGGGTGAAGAAGGCCAGGTAGCCGGGGCAGAGGTAGTTGAGGCCGGCCTCACCGTCGGGGGTCCGCACGAACCGGTTCTTCGGGCACTCCCCGTGGCAGGCGAACCGGACCGGGCACCGGCGGCAGCGGCGATCCCTTCGTGGACCTCGCCGCCGAGGCCAAGATGGCGTTCGCCCGGGACTGACCTCCTTTCCCTCCGGGACCGCGCCAGCCCTATCGTGAGGGCTCGGTCCAGCGGAGGGGTGATCCATGGCAGGACAGAAGGTGGCGTTCATCGGCTTGGGGACCATGGGGTACCCCATGGCGGGTCATGCCGCGGCGACCCACGACGTCACGGTGTTCAACCGCACCGCCTCGACGGCGAGCCGCTGGGTGGCCGAGCACGGGGGGAGCGCGGCCGACACGCCGCGCCAGGCGGCCGCCGGAGCTGACGTGGTCTGCACGTGCGTCGGCGGTGACCCCGACGTCCGGGAGGTGGTCTACGGCGAGCACGGCGTGCTGGCCGGCATGGCGCCGGGGGCGGTGCTGGTCGACCACACGACGGCGTCGGCGGTGCTGGCCCGCGAGCTGGCGGCCGCCGCCGCGGCCGGAGGGTTCGGGTTCGTCGACGCCCCGGTGTCCGGCGGCCAGGCCGGGGCCGAGTCCGGTCGGCTCAGCATCATGTGCGGCGCCGATCCGGACACGTTGGCCGCCGTCCGTCCCGTCCTGGAGACCTACGGGGCGTTCATCACCCATGTCGGTCCGGTGGGCCACGGCCAGCTCGCCAAGATGGTGAACCAGATCCTTTGCGCCGCCGCGGTCGAAGGGGCGGCCGAAGCCCTGAACTTCGCCCTGGCCGCCGGGCTCGACACCGACCAGGTGCTGGCCGGGGTCACCAAGGGCGCAGCCAACTCCTGGTACCTCGAGAACCGGGGCCACACCATGATCGAGGGCCGGTTCGACTTCGGGTTCGCCGTTGATTGGATCCGCAAGGACCTCCGGATCTGCCTCGACGAGGCCGGACGGCTGGGCGCCCCGCTGCCGTTGTCGGCGCTGGCCGAAGCCGACTACCAGAGGCTGCAGGACCGAGGGGACGGACGGCTCGACGCCACGGCGGTGATCCGGTTGCGCAGCGAGGAGTCGACCGCCGGCGACGGCTGAACCGGTTGTCAGGTCAGGGGCTCGCCGCCGTCGACGTGCAGGGTCACGCCGGTGAGGAAGGTGTTGGTCAGGGCGAAGAGGACGGCGTCGGCGATGTCGTCGGTGCTGCCGATCCGCCCTGCCGGGTTGCGGCTGCTGATGTCGGCGAAGTAGTCGGCCTTGCCCTGATCGCCGAAGGCATCCCACGCCCCGGTATCGATGATGCCAGGGGAGATGGCGTTGACCCGGATCGGGGCCAGCTCCAGGGCGAGGGATCGGGCGAGGACCTCGGCGGCGCCGTTGGTGATGGCGACGCCCAGGGTGCCCACGGCGATCTTCGCTGCGGCGACGCCGGAGAAGATGACGATCGATCCGTGTTCAGCCATGCGGGGTGCGAAATGCTTGGCCAACATGAGGGGTCCGATCACCTTCGTGTCGAACGACAGCCTCAGCGCCTCCCGGTCCAGATCGGCGAGACGGCCACGGGCGCGGGCGGAGGCGGTCGACACCACGTGGTCGACCGTCCCGAGCCTCCGGGCCAGGGCTTCGATCGAGGCTTCGTCGGTGAGGTCGACGACCTCGGTCGTGATGTCCGGTTCCTCGTCGTAGGCGGTGGCCAACTTGGCCTGGTCGCGCCCGGCAACCACGACCGTGGCCCCGGCGTCGCGGGCAGCGAGGACGACGGCCCGGGCGATGCCGCTGCCCCGCCCCACGACGAGCACCCGTTGCTCTCGGAGATCTCTACCTTTGCTGCTCATACCCGCTGTCCTTTCGAGTCGCTGGTCCAGAACGCGTGGTGCCCGCTTGCTCAGACGGCGATGACGTCCACGATGTCTTGGAGGCTCAGAAAGTCGTCCGGATTGCGGGTGTAGATCGGCAGGGCCGCGGCGCAGGCGGTCGCGGCGACCAAAAGGTCCAGGGCGCGAGGCCCTCGCGCCTTGCGACCGCTCGCGAGCTCGGCGGCGTAGATCCGCCCGTAGGCGCGGGCGCCTTCGCCGTCGAAGGGGAGGGGATCGAACGCCGCCTCGGCCCGCTGCAGCCGATCCTGTCGGCGCGCCCGCTCGTCGGCATCGTCGGTGGCGTGGGGCCCGGCGGCCAGCTCGGCCATCGTGATCGCGCTGACGGCCAGCTCGATCGGCAGCTGTGTGGCTTCGATCCGCTCGAGGTCGATGACGACGGAGGTATCGATGACCCCCCTCGGCGCGCGGTGGGCGTCAGGCATGTGGGGTGGGGTCTTGGGACGCCCCGAGGTCGAGATCGTCGCGGAGGCGGACGAGGTCGACGCTCGGCGCCCCTCGGAACATGGCGACGGCAGCCTCGGCCGACACGAACCGATGCCGACGTAGGGGAACCAGCTCGCCGACGGGGACGCCGTGCCGGGTCACGACGTAGCTCTCGCCGCGGTCCAGTCCCCGCATGATCTCGCCGCTGTCGTTCCTCAGCTGGCGCTGGGTGATGTCATGAGCCACAACCAGGACTGTAGCACCACGTGCTACGTCTGCCACCGATCGTCGTGGGGCCGATTTGGTCCGCCCGGGTCAGCCAGCGACGACGGCACCCGACTCGTAGGCGGCCACGACGAGCTGGGCCCGGTCACGGGCGCCCAGCTTGCTGAGCAGCCGGCTCACGTGGGTCTTGGCGGTCGCCGCCCCCATGTGCAGCTGGGCCGCGATCTCACCGTTCGACAGCCCTTTCGCCACCAGGCAGAGCACCTCTCGCTCGCGGGGCGTCAGCCCCTCCAGCCGGTCGGGGCCGGCCGCCCGGGGCTCCGCCCGGGCGGCGAACTCGGTGATGAGCCGCTTGGTCACGCTCGGTGCCAGCAGCGCATTGCCCTCGGCGATCACCCGGATGGCATCGAGCAGGTCCTCGGGCGGGGTGTCCTTCAACAAGAACCCGCTGGCGCCGGCCCGCAGCGCGGCGTACACGTACTCGTCCAGCTCGAAGGTGGTGAGGATCAGCACCCGGGTGCCTCCGTCCCCAGTGTCCTGGTCCCCTCCGTCCGGGTCGTTCAGGGCGGCGACGATGCGGCGGGTCGCCTCGATCCCGTCCATCCCCGGCATCCGCACGTCCATGAGCACGACGTCGGGCCGCTGCGCCCGCACCACCTCCACCGCCGCCGCACCGTCGGCCGCCTCGCCGACGACGCACAGGTCGGGGGCCGACTCGACCAGGACGCGGAACCCGGCCCGCACCAGCGCCTGGTCGTCGACCACGACGACGGAGATCACCGGTTGACCGCGTCGTGGGGCAGCCGGGCCTGGACCCCGAAGCCACCCTCGGGGCGGAACCCGGCGTCCAGCGTGCCGCCGAACAGGGCGACGCGTTCGCGCATGCCGACGATGCCGTGGTGCCCGGCCAGATCGGGGCCACCGACCCGGTAGAGGGCCGGGACCGAGCCCGACCCGTCGTCGACCACCTCGACTACCAGCGCGTCGGCCTCGTCGCGTACGTCCACCCGCACCGAGGCCGGCCCGGCGTGCTTCACCACGTTGGTCAACGCCTCTTGCACCACCCGGTACACCGACAGCTCGGCGCTCGGCGACAGCTGGCCCTCGGCCACCGTCTCGACCCGAAGGTCCACGGGCACGCCGGCCGCCCGCACCTGCTCGGCCAGCGGGCCGAGGCCGGCGAGCCCGGGGGCGGGGGCCAGCGCCGCCTCCCCCATGCCGTCACTCCGCAACACCCCGAGGAGGCGCCGGAGCTCCTGCAGGGCCGCCCGGCTCGTCGTCTCGACGGCGCCCAGGGCCTTCTTGGCCTCGGCCGGGTTGTCGTCGATGACGTGCCGGCCGACGCCGGACTGCACAGCGATCACGCTGAGGCTGTGGGCGACGACGTCGTGCAGCTCCCGGGCGATGCGCAGTCGTTCTTCAGCCAGCGACCGCTGCGCCCGCTCGACCACCTCGCTCTGCCGTTGGGCCGCCTGCTCGGCCAGGCCGGCCACGTACACCCGCCGCACCCGGACGCTGTCGCCGACGAACCAGGCGGCGATGGCCACGGCGATGGCGACGCTCGCCCCGCCGCCGTGGACGTGGTCCGTACTGCCGATGGCGGCGCCGAGGAACAAGAAGACGGCGCACGCCACGAGGGCCGGCAGCGAGTGCCGGCGCTCGTGGGTGGTCGCCACCTGGTACATCGGGAAGGCGATCAGGATGCTGGCCACGGCCGAACCGTCCCCGGCGGCGCTCACGGTCAGGGCCAGGGTCATCAACGCCAGGGCGACGAGGCTGTAGCGGCGCCGGATGGCCACCGCCAGGGCGACGACCAGTAGGCAGGCCACCAGGAGCCAGGAATCACTCGGGCTGGACGGTCCTCTGGCGTGCTGCAGGGCAGCGACCAGCAGCACGCCGGCGATCAGCAGGTCGACCGCCAGGAACTGGCGGGGCGTCACCCGGTGGAGCAACGGCGGCCGTGGCACCCTGGCCTGGATCGGAACGTCGCTCACCTCCGGCAAGGTTAGTGACCGGGGGGCCACATCGTCGTCCGCCGCCGGGATGATGGGGGCACCCCGGCGGGTCCCCCTACGGGTGGACGCCGACGGCCGCCTGCAACCCAGGGTGGACGTGGGAAAGCGACCGGGGGGCGATGTGTCGGACCGGCCGGTCCCGCACACTGTCGGTGCAGCGCCGCACGTGGACGGCGGCGGATCGAGAGGGTAGGCGATGACTGGGACACTCCGATGACCGAGGTCCGACGATGATCGAGGCGAGGGGCCTCACCAAGCGCTACGGGAGGAAGCTGGCCGTCGACCAGCTCGACTTCACCGTGCGCCCCGGGGTGGTGACCGGGTTCCTCGGCCCCAACGGGTCGGGCAAGTCCACGACCATGCGGATGGTCATGGGCCTCGACGCCCCCGACGCCGGCACGGCCACCGTCAACGGCCGCCCCTTTCGCGATCTCGACTGGCCGCTCCGCGAAGTCGGGGCCCTCCTGGAGGCGAAGGCCATCCACCCCGGCCGCAGCGCCCGGAACCACCTCCTCATGTTGGCCCAGACGAACCGGATCCCGGTCGCCCGGGTAGACGAGGTGCTGGACCGTGTCGGGCTCAGCGACGTGGCCGGGCAGCGGGCCGGCAAGTTCTCGCTCGGCATGGGCCAGCGCCTCGGCATCGCCGCCGCCCTGCTCGGCGACCCCGGCGTCCTGCTCTTCGACGAGCCGGTCAACGGCCTCGACCCCGACGGGATCCGCTGGGTGCGCAACCTCCTCCGGGGCCTGGCCCGGGAGGGACGGACGGTGTTCGTGTCCAGCCACCTCATGAGCGAGATGGCCCTCACCGCCGACGACGTGGTCGTCATCGGCCGGGGTCGCCTGATCGCCGAGCGCCCGGTCGGTGAGCTCACCGCGGCCAGCGCCGGAGGGTACGTGACCGTCCGGTCGCCGGCGGCCGCCCAACTGCGGACCGCCCTCGAAGGGGCCGGCGCCTCGGTGGGGGTCGAACCCGACGGTGCGCTGTCCGTGCGGGACATCCTCGCCCCGGCCATCGGCGACCTGGCCACCCGGCTGGGGGTGACCCTCCACGAGCTGGCGCCCCACACGGCCTCACTGGAGGAGGCCTTCATGGCCCTGACCGACGACAGCATCGAGTACCGCGGCGAGAACGCACCCGACACGACGAGCAACCCCACCACGCCAACCGACGCCACGCCGAACAACGGAGGTCCCCGGTGACGACCGCCACGACCACTACGACCGAGCCCGACCGCCTGGTCCCCGCCCGGCTTCCGCCTGGGCGCTACTCCCTCGTCGACCTGGCCCGATCGGAGTGGACCAAGCTCCGCAGCGTGCGATCGACCCTCTGGTCGTTCGTCATCGTGGTGGTCCTCGGCGTGGGCGTCGGCGTCCTGGCCACGGCCGAGACCCGGGCCCACTGGGCCACCAGCGGCCACGGCGGCTTCCAACCCATCCGCACCAGCCTCATCGGGATCGACATCGCCCAACTGGTCATCGGGGTCCTCGGGGTGCTGGTCATGACGGGTGAGTACGGGACCGGGACCATCCGGGCCACGTTCTCCGCCGCCCCCCGGCGGCCGTTGGTGCTGGTGGCCAAAACCGGGGTCTTCGCCGTCGTGGCCGTGGTCATCTCCGAGGTGGTGGCCTTCCTCTCCTTCTTCCTCGGCCAGGCCATGCTCACCGCTCCGGCCACCCACGCCACCCTGTCGACCCCCGGGGCCCTGCGCGCCGTGGTCGGCAGTGGGCTGTACATCTGCGTCATCGGCCTCCTCGGGCTCGGGCTCGGGGTCGTCGTCCGCCACACCGCCGGGGCCATCGGCGCCCTGGTCGGCGTGCTCCTGATCCTCCCCATCGTCGTCTCGGCGCTACCGTCGTCGATCGTCAACGCCGTCCAGCGCTACGAGCCGCTGCAGATCGGCAAGATGATGATCACAGTGCCGACGGACACAGGCGTGCGGGCCATCTTGCGCGGCCCCCACGGCGTCGTCCGTCACGTCGTCCTCCACGGCGGCGGCGGCGGGACATTCACCTTCTCACCGTGGGTCGGCTTCGGCATCCTGTGCGGCTACGTCGTCGTGCTACTGGTCGTAGGCGGCGTGCTGCTGGTGCGACGCGACGCCTGAGGCTGATCGGCCGGCGGGCTCGGCCGGCGGGCTCGGCCGGGTGCCAGCGGCCGGCTCGGTTGGTGGTCGGTACATGCCGGACCCCCTCGGTGGGTAGGCATCGGCCGTGGCTGTTCGTGATCCGGTGGCCTCGCCCCACGACGGCGGGCCCGTTTCCGGATGGGAGGCCCGGGTAGGTCGCAGAGACCGCCCCATTGCCCGGAAGGAAGCAGCATCATGGCCGAGATCGGGTTTTTCCTGTCCAGTGAAGAGCACGGGCCCGTCGACCTCGTGAGGCAAGCACAGATGGCCGAGGAGTTCGGCTTCGGATCGGTGTTCATCTCCGACCACTTCCATCCCTGGACCAACCGGCAGGGCGAGAGCCCGTTCGTCTGGTCCGTCATCGGGGCCATCGCCGCCGGCACCGGACACCGGGTGGCCACCGGGGTGACCTGCCCGACGGTGCGGATCCACCCGGCGATCATCGCCCAGGCGGCGGCCACCTCTCAGCTGCTGTTGGCCGGCCGGTTCACCCTCGGGGTGGGCTCGGGGGAGAACCTGAACGAGCACATCCTGGGCGACCACTGGCCACCGGTGACCACCCGGCTGGCCATGCTCGAGGAGGCCGTGGCGCTGATGCGCCGCCTCTGGGAGGGTGAGACGGTCAGCCACCACGGCACTCACTACACCCTGGAGAACGCCCGCATCTACTCCTGCCCGGAGACGCCGCCGCCCATCGCCGTGTCGGCCTTCGGCGACCGGTCCCTCGGGCTCGCGGCCCGGATCGGCGACGGCCTGGTCACCGTGAGCCCCGACGGCGACATGGTGCGGAGCTACCGGGAGCAGGGCGGTCGGGGACCGGTGCTCGGGGCCGTCAAGGTCTGCTGGGACACCGACGAGGCCAGGGCCAAGAAGCTGGCGCACGAGGTCTGGGCCACCGAGTGCCTGCCCGGCCAGCTGAACCAGGAGCTGGCGATGCCGACATTCTTCGAGTCCGCCGCCTCGTTGGTCACCGAGGAGATGGTGGCCGACAAGGTGGTCTGCGGCCCCGATCCCGAACGCCACGTCGCGGCGATACAGCAGTACCTCGACGCCGGGTTCGACCAGGTCTACGTGAACCAGGTCGGCCCGGACCAGCAGGGGTTCTTGGCGTTCTACGACAAGGAGCTCCGGGGCCGCCTGGGCGCCTGAGCACCCGATCACGGCCACTCAGTGGTCGGGGCGTCCTTCCCGGCGCCCGATCAAGGGCACCACGAACCACACGACGACAAAGGCCGCCAGCGTGAGGACGCCGATGAGGGTGACCGTCCATCCCCGTTCCACGTAGCTGACGGCCAGGAGCACCGAGCCCGAGATGGAAAGCCCCACGGCGGCGAGGCCAGCGATGTAGAGCGCCCGCTGGGCGTGGGTGAGCTGGCGAAACTTGGCGTCGAAGAACGGCAGGGACAGCAGGGCGGAGGGCCGAAACGAGCGGTCGTCACCCGGCTGTCCGGACCGGAGGCAACTAAGGTGCCCAGGACGTCGCCACATGACCGATGGCCCACATGACCGATAGCAGCGGCACCGTCCTGGTCGTCGACGACAACGAGTCGACCCGGTCCGTCTTCGCCAGCTGGCTCCGCCGGGCCGGGTTCGCCGTCCGGGAGGCGGCGACCGGGGCCGAAGCGCTTGAGGTGGTCGGACAGCAGGCCTGCGACCTGGTGGTTCTCGACGTCAACCTGCCGGACATGACCGGCTACGACGTCTGCGAGCGGATCAAGTCCGACGAGACGACGAACGCCATTCCCGTCCTGCACGTGTCGGCCGCCGCGGTCGAGCCGGCCGAGCCGGTCGAGCCGGTCGACTGGTCGATCGGGCTCGATCGCGGTGCCGACGGCTATCTCGTCGAGCCGCTCGAGCGCGAAGAGCTGCTCGGGGCGGTCGGCGCCCTGGTCCGGTACGCCAAGGCCCGACGGCGGGCCGAGGCCCTGGCCCTTCGCTTGGCCCGGTTACATGCGGCGACCCTGGAGATGAGCGCCGCCGGCGAGGTGAGGGACATCGCCGAGGCGGCGGCCTCGGCGGCGGCCGATCTGAGCGGCGGGTGGGCGGCGGCGGCGGTCCGGACGAACGACGGCGGATTGGTCGTGGTGGTCGGTTCGCAGGCGCCACCCACGCTCTCGTGCCTGACTGCGGAGGAGATGGCCCTTCTGGTCGGCACAGCGCCCGGTGCCCTGCGCTCGCTGGTCCCCGAGCTCGGGCCCGTCGGGACGGCGCCGACGGTGTTCACGGCCGGCGGCCGGCTTGGCCACACGTCCAGCGTCGTCATCGTCGAATCGGTCCCCGACGACGATTCGATCGAGTCGGTGCTGCACCAGCTCAGTCACGCCGGCGCCATCGCCTCGGAGAACCTCTTGCTCCTGGCGCGAGAGCACGCCACGGCCCTGATCCTCCAGCGGAGCCTGTTGCCTCGGGTGCCCTCCGTCCCCTGGCTGGACATCGCCGCCCGCTATGTGGCCAGCACGGCCCAGGTGGAGGTCGGCGGTGACTTCTACGACGTCCTGGTGCTCGACGAGGAACGGGTCGCCCTGGTCATCGGTGACGTCCAAGGCCATTCGTTGTGGGCGGCGACCGTCATGGCCACCCTCCGGAACAGCCTGGCCGCCTATCTCATCGAGGGCCGATCGCCCGCTCAGGCCCTCGAGCTGCTCAATCGGGTGCTCATGCACCTCCACCCCGATGTCATCGCCACCGTCTGCTGCATCATCCTCGATCGCTCGGGACGGGTCGTCGTCGCCAACGCCGGCCACCTGCCGCCGGTGGCCATGGCCGGAGACGGGGTCCGCCTCCTGGACGATCGAGATCCCCTCTTGGGCATCGCGGTGCATCGGCAAGAGACCGGGTACAGCCTCGGGTCCGGTGCCGGGCTGGTGCTCTTCACCGACGGACTGATCGAACGTAGGGACGCCTCGCTCGACCGCGGTATAGCGAGTGCCGTTTTGGCCGTGAACAGCGGGTCCTCCGACGTGGAGGACATCTGCGATCGGCTGATCGGGGCGGTCGGGCCGGGAGCGAACGCCCAGGACGACATCGCCATCCTGGCCGTCCGCCTCAGGCCGCCGGTACGGACGCCTCGCTGAGGGCGAGCAGGGTGGCGGCGAAGCCCTCCCGGCACCGGCCGGAGAGCCGGTCGCTGGTCTCCACGGCGAGGCTCCTCGACCGGACGACGGAGACGGCCGGTTCGGCCTCAAGCTGCGCCAGCAGCTGCCGGTCCTCGTGGGCTCGGAGCGGAGCGAACCCGCCGACCCGGAGGTAGGCGCTGGCCCGCACGCCGAGGTTGGCCCCGTGGACGTGGCGGTGGGCGTCGCCCGGACCGAGCCGTCGCCGGTAGTGGGCGTCGAAGGCAGCGGCGACGGGATGGCCGGTCGGGCGGGGAAGGGCGACGATCCCGGCCACCGCGTCGGCTCCCCGGTCGGCCAGGCGGACCTGGTCGGCCAGCCAGTGGGGCGGGATGACCGTGTCGGCGTCGGTGTTGGCCAGCCACACGGTGGTGGGATCGGCTTCCCCGGCCAGGACGGCCATGGCGCCGGCATGCCGGGCCCTTCCGACCGATCGGGCCTCGATGCGTACGGCGGCGACCGGGAACCGGCGGCAGACGGCGGCCGTGCCGTCGGTGCAGTCGTCGAGCACCACGACGATGCCGACCGGCACGCCGGCCCGGCGGGTGGCCGTCAGCAACGCCTCGAGGCAACGGCCCAGGTGGTCCTCCTCGTTGTGGGCCGGCACCACCACCCCGATCCGACGCACCGGCCGCCTCACCGGTCCACCAGGCCTCACTGGTCCACCAGAGCGGTGCGCGCGGCCACCGAGCGGTGGTCGTGGCTCCAGACGTCCAGGCGGAGGTCGTCCTCCCGGTGGCTCACCAGATGGCCCATGCCGGCCTGTCCGGCCGCGGTGGCCAAGAGATCGTGGACCTCGTCCCCGCCCAGTGGGTAGTCGTGCACCGGGTGGCGCCAGTGCACCGCCACCAGGTCACGCGTACCGCCCGCCGCCAGCGCCGCCAGGCGAGCGCAGGTCGCCGTGTCCAGGTAGTAACCCACCTCGGAGAGCACCACCAGGTCGAACCGCTCGGCCGGCCAGTCGTCGGGAACGGCACCCCGCCGGAGCTCCACGTTGGCCGGCACGGCATGGGAGGCCGTCGCCAGGGCCAGGGGAGAGATGTCCATGGCGCAGACCCGGTCGCAGCGCGCCGCCAGCGCCGCGGTGAGGATGCCGATCGAGCACCCCGGCTCGAACGTGCTGCCGTACCGGTCGTCGGGCAGGCAGGCCAGCGTCAACGCTCGCTTGCGGGTCTCGTAGGGCCGGGAGCGGAACTGCCACGGGTCGGTGTCGGCCCGGTACAGGTCGTCGAAATACCGCTGCGGGAGGTTCATCGGCTGAGCAGCACCTCGAACGGGCGGGTGAGGCGCTCGACCACCGCGGGGGTCAGGACGGGATCGGGCCCTTCGAGCTGGCTGGTGAAGCAGCGGACGGCCAGCTGCTTCCGGCGGGTCAGCTCGGGACCGAGGTCTACCCGGACGGCATCGGGCCAGGGAACGTCGGCCGGAGAGGCCCAGTGCCAGGCCCAGACCAGGTAGGACACGAGGTGGGCCCCGACCTGGCGGGCGGCCGTCGTGCACCCGCAGCCGACGGCCTCGTGGTCCGGATGCCCGTCGAGGACCCAGGGCGCGAGCACCAGGTCGCCCGGGCCGAGCAGGGGGCCGACGACGGCGGCGACGTCGGCCGGGCGCACGTCGCCGTCGGCCAGCCCGAGGCGGTGGATCGTGGCCGATGTCGTACCGAGCACGGCGGCGGCGGCGGCCGACTCGGCGGGTCGACGGCGACGCAGCTCGGCACTGCGACCGAGGTGGCTGGCCTCCCCGTCGGTGACCGCCACCGTCACCACCTCTTCGCCGGCGGCGGCCAGGAGCGCCGCCGCGCCGCCGCATCCGAGGACCTCGTCGTCTGGATGGGGGGCCACCACGACGACCCGGCCGCCACGCCGCACCTGGGGCCGCCAGGGAGCGAGTCGCGGCAGCTCTCGGCATCCGGCCCACACCGCCTCGGGGGTCCCGGGGCCGTCGAGCGGCCGGTCGAGCCCCGTCAGCCCAGTGACCCCGGTCAGTCCAGCCACGGCGATCCTCCGGCCAGGAGGTCGGCCCCGAGCTGCTCGAGATCGCGCTCGGCATGGTGCTGGCGGACGTACACCTGGAGGTCGGCGACCAGCCCGGCGTGCCGGCCGTCGTGGGCCAGCGGACCGGGCCCGAGAGCTCGACCCACCCGGTCGATGACCGAGACGGCATTCCGCTCCACCGCCGCCCGCACCGTCCGGGCCAGGACGGCATGGTCGGCTTGCGGCACGGCGTCCAGGCGCCGGGCGGCGTCGAGGAACAGTGCCCGGTTCTGTTCGAGGGCGACGTGCACGGCGGCCAGATGGACCAGCACGTGGGTGTCCGACTTGGTCGCCGCGGCGCGGTGAAGGGTATCGGCGATGGCGACCGTGCCGCCGTGCCAGCAGGCGGCCACCCCGATGGCCCCCATCCAGAATCCCGGCCGGTCCAGGTAGGCGCCGGGCGGGCCGACCCCATCCGCGGGGACGTCGCGGAGCTCCACGGTCCGGGTGTCGGTTCCGGACATGCCGTGGCCCACCCAATCGGCGTCGTGGACCGATACGCCGGGCTGCGACAGGTCGACCGCCAGGAGCTGCTGGCCCTGGTCGGTGGCCGCGTCCACCAGGGCGTGGGTGCAGAGGGTGGCCCCGGAGCACCAGTGCTTCACCCCCCGGACCGACCATCCATGGGCGGCCCGGACGGCCTGCAGGCTGGTCGGTGGTCCCGCAGCCCAGACCGCCCAGCGGCCGGCCGCCCCGGCGTCTCCGGGATCCGTACCGGCCAGCTCGGCCAGGATGGCCAGGGCATCGGCGTGGGCCTCCACCAGCCGGCCAAGCACCAGATCCCGCCGGGCGCCGTCGGCGAGCAGTTCGAACCGACGACCGCTGGCGCCGCCCCCCGGGAGTGGCCAGTTGGCCGCCTCGGCACAGGCGGTGGCAAAGGTTGGGCGCACGCTCGGCACGGCCGAACCTCAGGCGGCCCGGGCCGCGGTAGGCCGGGCCGACCCGTCGATGAGGTCGATGACCGCCTCTTCGACCGACCGGCGAAAGTCGTCCGCCGGCAGGTCGTCCGGGGCGGGCAGGTCGTCCAGGGCGGGCAGATCGTCCAGCTGGTCGGCCACGTCGTGCTCGACCACCTGGCGGAGGTAGCTGAACCCCTTGCCCCGTAGCCGGCGCGAGATGTCGGGACCGGAGCAGTGGGACCGGCGAAGACGAGCCATGG
>CAYVPF010000018.1:0-2230 GCA_964453355.1 uncultured Acidimicrobiaceae bacterium
GCTCCACCGACCTGACCGGCACCACGGCGACCACCACGGTCAGTCCGGCCACGGCTACCAAGGTGGTGGTTACCACGGCCCCGCCGGCCACAACCGGTGCCGGGGCCGACTTCGGCCTGACGGCCACCGTGGAGGACCCCTACGGCAACACGGCTCCCTCGGCCGCCACAGTGACCGTGGCCATCACACACGGCCCGACCGGCGGCACCCTGGGGGGCACCACCACGGTGAAGGCCTCTAGTGGCGTGGCCACCTTCAGCGCCCTCACCCTGACAAAGGCCGGGGTGTACACCCTGGCCGTCAACTCCACCGACCTGACCGGCACCACGGCCACCACCACGGTCGGTCCGGCCACGGCCACCCACTTCACGGTCACCGCTCCGGGCACCGCCACCGCCGGGACCCCGGTCACAGTCACCGTCACGGCCGAGGACGCCTACGGCAACATGGCCACGGGCTACACCGGGACGGTCCACTTCACCTCGACCGACCCCCAGGCCGGGCTGCCGGCCGATGCCACCCTCACCGACGGGACCGGGAGCTTCTCGGTCACCCTGAAGACGGCCGGCTCGCAGACCGTCACGGCCACCGATACCGTGACGGGCTCGGTCACGGGAACCTCGGGCAACGTGGTCGTCGCCCCGTCGACGGCCACGCACTTCGTGGTGTCAGGTCCGTCGACCACCGTCGCCGGGACTCCGGTGTCGGTCACCGTGACGGCCACCGACGCCTACGGGAACACCGCCACCGGCTACACCGGCACGGTCCACTTCACCTCCACCGACCCCCAGGCCGGCCTGCCGGCCGACTACACCTTCACCTCCGGGACGAGCAAGGACAACGGCATCCACGCCTTCACCTCAGGGGTGACCCTGAAGACGGCCGGCACACAGACGGTCACGGCCACCGACACGGTGACCGACTCGATCACGGGGGCTTCCGGAACGGTGACGGTCAGCCCTTCGACCGCTACCCACTTCGCGGTCTCGGCACCGGGCACCGCCACCGCCGGCACCCCGATCACCGTCACCGTCACGGCCACCGACGCCTACGGCAACACGGCCACCGGCTACACCGGCACCGTCCACTTCACCTCCAGCGACGGGTCGGCCGGCCTGCCGGCCGACGACACCTACACCGCTACAGACGCCGGGGTCCAGCTGGTGCCGGTGACCTTCAAGACGGCCGGCACACAGACGGTCACGGGAACCGACACGGTGACCAGTTCGATTACCGGCACCTCGGGTACCGTCACGGTGGCGGTCGTGGCGGCGACAGCGCCCCAGAACGTCACGGCCATCGCCCCGTCGGACGCTTCGCTGACCGACGGCGCGGTGGTGAACTGGACGGCGCCGACATGGGACGGTGGCAGCCCGATCACCGGGTACTCCGTGATCCCCGACGACCTGACCACCGGCACCGTCGGGCCGGCCTCACCGGCCGGCGCCTCGACAACCTCCTTGGCGGTGACCGGCCTCACGGCCGGTGACCTCTACTCCTTCACCGTGGTGCCAGAGACGGCCTTCGGCCCAGGCGCGGCTTCGGCACCGTCCAACCAGGTCGTGCCCGTGTCGAAGGCGGCGACGACATCGACCTCCTCGACCAGCACCAACCCGGCCGGGACGGCCACGGCGTCGATCGGCACCCATGGGACCGTCGGCTCGATCACCGCCACCGGGTCGGGAGCGGGGACCCTGACGGTGTCGAAGTACGCCGGCAGCCCCCTCTCGGGCATCAAGGTGGCGGGGGCGTTCTACGACGTCTCCATCTCGCCGGGCAGCCAGTTCACCGAGGTGCAGTTCACCGTCTGCGGGGTTACCGCCGGGCTCGGGGTCCAGTGGTGGAACCCGGCCACCCAGAGCGAGCAGCGGGTCTCCAACCAGACGGCGCCGAGCGGCGCCGGGTCGTGCTCGACGGTGACCATCACCAACTCGACCAGTCCGGACCTGGCCCAGATGGTGGGCACCGTGATCAGCGTCCCGGCCCAAGGTGGGTACACCCTGTCGGGGTCCGACGGCGGCATCTTCGCCTTCGGCGGGGCCACCTACTACGGGTCGACCACCGGGCAGATCGTGGGCACGGCCACCACCCCCACAGGTGGCGGCTACTGGGAGGTCGGCAGCGACGGCGGGGTCTTCGCCTTCGGGACCGCCCAGTTCTACGGCTCCATGGGTGGCAAGACGCTCGGGGCTCCCATCGTGGCCATGGCCGTCACCCCCGACGGCGGCGG
>CAYVPF010000018.1:2330-6584 GCA_964453355.1 uncultured Acidimicrobiaceae bacterium
CTACTGGCTGGTCGGGGCCGACGGCGGGGTCTTCGCCTTCGGCGACGCCCCGTTCTACGGCTCAGCCGGCGGGTTGCACCTGGCTTCCCCCGTCGTGGCCATGGCTACCACCGCCACAGGCGGCGGCTACTGGCTGGTCGGGGCCGACGGCGGGGTCTTCGCCTTCGGCGACGCCCCGTTCGACGGCGCCATGGCCGGCCAGACCCTGGCTGCCCCCGTCGTGACCATGGCGGTGGCCCCGGGCGGTGGCTACTGGCTGGTCGGGGCCGACGGCGGGGTCTTCGCCTTCGGGGGTGCCCCGTTCTACGGCTCGGCCGCGGGCCTGCATCTGGCGGCGCCCATCGTCGGGGCCACCTTGACGGGTGACGGCCAGGGCTACTGGCTGGTCGGGGCCGACGGCGGGGTCTTCGCCTATGGCGACGCCCAGTTCTACGGCTCCATGGCCGGTCAGCCCCTGAACGCTCCCATCCTGCGCCTCACGCCGGGGGGCTGAGCCGGCTGGTGAAGCCCCTGCCGGAGCTCTCGATGGGCTCCTCCGACAGCTCGCCCCCCTAGACCCTTGTCACGTACCAGAGGAAGCTGACCGAGGCGCTGAAGGTCCCGTCGGTGGCCGTCACCGTCACGAACCGCTTGGTTGTGGCCCCCCCGGTGGTGCCGCCGATCACCCCGGTGGCCGGGTTGACGGACAGGCCCGGGGGCAGGTTGGCGGCGGAGTAGGTGAGCGTGGAGCCCGGCACGGCGTCGGTGAAGCTGACCGGCAGCGGGCTGATGGTGGTGTCCACGAAGCTGTACTGGGTGTGGGGGGTCACCGAGCCCATGGGGTTGGTGACGGTCCACAGGAAGCTGACGCTGGTCGAGTAGGTCCCGTCGGTGGCGGTGACGGTCACGAACCTGCGTGTTGTGATGCTGGGGGTGGTGCCCCTGACGACCCCGGTGGCGGCATTGATCGACAGCCCGGTCGGCAGATTGGTGGCCGCGTAGGCGAGGGTGCCGCCGGAGGCATCGGTGATGATCACCGGCAGGGTCACCGCCGAGTGGACCCAGCTGGACTGGGCGGCCGGGGCGGTGGCCGACAGCGGGTTGGACACCGTCCAGGTGAAGCTGACGCTCGTGGCGTACGGACCCGAGTGCGCGGTCACCGTCACGTAATTGCGCCCTCCCACACCCGTGGTGGTGCCCGAGATGACCCCGGTGAGCGGGTTGATGGACAGCCCGGTGGGCAAGTTGGTGGCCGAATAGATGAGCAGGCCGAAGGCATCGGTGAAGGTCACCGGCAGTGTCACGGCCGTGTCGATCCAGGTGCTCTGGGCCGGCGGCGCCACCGCCGACAGCGGGTTGGTGACGTACCACAGGAAGCTCACGCTGACCGAGAAGGTGCCGTCGGTGGCCACCACGATGACGAGGCTGCGGGATGTGGTCGCCGCGGTGGTGCCGGTGATGACCCCGGTGGTGTGGTTGATGGACAATCCGCCCGGCAGGTTGGTCGCCGAGTAGGAGAGGACGGCTCCGGGCACGCCGTCGGTGACGGCGATGGGTAGGTTCACGGTTGTGGCGAACCAGCTCTCCTGGGTGGCCGGCGTCGTGGCGGACAGCGGGTTGGTGATGTACCACAAGAAGCTGGTCGTGGCCGTCCGAGTGCCATCGGTGGCGGTGACCGTCACGAAGCTGCGGCCTGTCCCTGTCCCCGTGGTCCCGGTGATCGCCCCGGTCGTCGGGCTGATGGACAGCCCGGCTGGCAGGTTGGTGGCGGTGTAGCTGAGGACCGCTGTGGGGGCCGAGTCAGTGAAGTGCACCGGCAGTGTGGCCGTCGAGTGGATCCAGCTGTACTGGGTGGGCACCGGTGTCCCCGACAGGGGCCGCGCCACCGTCCAGAGGAAGCCGGTGGTGGCCGATACTCCCCCGTCGCCGACCGTCACGGTCACGTAGCTCCGCGATGTGGCGCCGCCCGTGATCCCGCTGATCAACCCGGTGGCCGGATTGATGGACAGCCCGGCTGGCAGGTTGGTGGCGGAGTAGACGAGGGTGCCGGCCGGGCTCACCGAGGCCGCGACGGCCAGGCTGACCGCCGCCTGGGTCATGGTCTGCTGGCTGGCCGGAGCCGTCACGGTGACCCGGGCCACGGTCAAGGTCACCGTGTTGGTGGCGGGCGACCCCAGGTAGGTGCCGTCGGTGTCGGCGAAGCTGGCCGTCACCGGATAGGTGCCGACCGGCAACGCGGCGGGAGTGCAGGTGGTGGCCGGCAGGGTGGCCGTGCACAGCGAGGTGCCGCCCGTCGTGAACGTCACGTACCCACCGGCGGCCGGCGGCAGGCCGGCGTCGGCCAGGGTGACCGGCGACCCCGGTGCCACCACCACCGAGGCGGCCTGGCCGCCGGCGGTGATGGTGAAGGCGGTGGTCGGTGTGACGGCTGTCACCATGGCTGTGGCCACCGCCGACGATCCCCCGTGACGCGACACCGTCTGGCCGGTGAACACCTGGGTGGTCGAGGTCCCGGCGGAGTCGGTCTCGGTGACGCGCACCAGGTAGGTTCCTGCCGTCGTGTAGGTGTGGGCGGTGGTCGGGGTCGTCGTCGTCGCTGAATGGCCGTCGCCGAATGTCCAGGCGTAGGCGGTGATGGTGCCGAAGCCCACCGTGGAGGCCGAGGCGTCGAAGGCCGTCGGGTGGCCCACCAAACCCGGGGTCACCGAGAGGGCGGCCACCGGGGCCTGGTCGGGGACCACGGCCGCCGAGTAGGGGCGCAGGTCGGTCCGCAGGGTGGCGGTCACCGAGGGGCTGGCGGTGTCGGCGCCGGTGATCACACTGGCGCTTGTGCTCTGGCCGTTCATGACATAGACGGTGTTCCCGCTGGGTGCCGTCACCAAGGCCAGGGGTAGGTCCCCGACGCCGAGCACCGTGGCCGACAGGGTCGGCGAACCGGACCCGGGCCCGGCGATGGTGCTGACGCTTTCCGTGCCGCTGTCGGCCACGTAGGCGTACTGGCCGTCGGGGATAACCGTCACCCCCTGGGGTTGGCTCCCTGTGGGCAGGGCAATGGGCGTGCCGATCTGCGGGTCGGGCGACTCGGCGTCGTCGATGACGTCGACGGCGTTGGCCCCGCCGTTGGTGACCAGGGCCGTCTGGCCGTTGGGGGTGAAGGCGACGGCGTTGGGTACCCCGCCGACGTCGAGTGTCTGCACTGAGGCCAGGCCCGTCGGGTTCCGCACGACCGTCACCTTGCCGGTGTAGATGTCGGGGATGTAGATCGCCGACCCGTCCGGACTGATGGCCACGGCGACCGGTCCTGTCCCGGCGGTGATGGGGGATGTCCCCAGGGTGGGATCGCCGGTCTCCAGCCCGGTGACGATGCCGACGCTGTTGCTGGCGAAGAAGGCTACGGCGGCGTAGGTCCCTGTCGGGCTGACGGCAACGGACTGCGGTGCCGAGCCCAGAGCGCTCGTGTCAATGGTGTCCACCACGGTCGGCGAACCGGTGTCCAAGCCGCCGATCACGCTGATGCTGTCGTTCCCGTTGCTGGTGACCAAGGCGTACTGGCCGTCGGGGGTCACCGCCACCGAGTCCGGGTAGAGGCCGACCGGGATTGTGATGGTGCCGGTCGGGGTGATGTCGCTGACGGTGCTGCCTGTCCCGTTGGCCACCAGGAGGGGCCAGGAACCACCCACCAGATCCTGCTCGTAGCTGAACTTGTCGGCCGGGCCGGTGGCGCTGGTGCCGGCCGACGTCGTCACCGTCACGTCCACCCCCACCCCGGCAGCGGCGGGTGCGGTGGCGGTGATCTCTGTAGCCGAGTCCACGGTGAAACTGGAAGCGGCGGCCGACCCGAAGGAGACGGCGGTGGCTCCGGAGAACCCGCTCCCCGAGACCGTCACGATCGTCCCGCCGGCCAACGGGCCCGAGGCTGGCGAGATCCCGATGACGGCCGGCGGCGTCGGCACGGTCAGGGTGAAGAGCTGGACGGCATTGGGGCTGACGCCGTTGGTCGCCACGAGTGTGAAGGTGTAGGTCCCGGCACTCCCCGCCGGCGGATAGCCGACCACCTTGGCCCGCCCGGCGGACTCGGGGGTGAAGGTGAGCCAGGCCGGCAGTGTCCCGATCTCGCTCACCGTCGCCGTCGGGCTGCCCGAGCTGGTGATCGTGAACGACCATGTCGTGCCCTCGACGAAGGTGGTGGCGTTGGCGCTGGTGAACGCCGGGGCCACACTGGTGGTGCCGACGGTGATCGACACGGACTTGGAGGCGGTCAGCCCGTCCTTGTCG
>CAYVPF010000018.1:6684-22829 GCA_964453355.1 uncultured Acidimicrobiaceae bacterium
GGTGGTGCCGACGGTGATCGACACGGACTTGGAGGCGGTCAGCCCGTCCTTGTCGGTGACCGTGACGGTGAAGGTCTTGGTGCCCGTGGCACTGGGGGTGCCCGTGATCTTGCCTGTCGAACCGAGGGTGAGGCCGGTGGGCAGCGTCCCGCTCTTGCTCCAGGTGTACGGCGTCGTTCCTCCGCTGGCCGCCAAGGTGGTCGAGTAGGCCTGGCTCTTGGTGGCCGGGGGCAGGGTGGAGCCCGAGGTGATCGTCAGGGTACTGGACGCCACCGTGATGGTCAGGACCTTGGTCGCCGTCCCGGGCGTCGGGGTGGTGGCGTCGGTGACCTTGGCCGTGAAGGTGAATGTGCCGGCCGCCGAGGGGGTCCCGGTGATGGCCCCGGTCGAGGCGCTGAGGCTTAGGCCGCCGGGGAGCGCCCCTGTACTGACGGACCAGGTGTAGGGGGTCGTTCCCCCTGTGGCCGCCAAGGTGGCCGAGTACGCCGTGCCGACCACCCCCTCGGTGAGGGAGCTGGTGGTGACCGAGAGGGCGGGGTTTATCGTGATCGTGAGTGCCTTTGTCGCCGTGAAGGACCCGCTGGCCACCTTGAAGGTCACCGACTTGCTGCCGGTGGTCGTGGGGGTGCCGGTGATCGCCCCCGAGCTGCTCAGGCTCAGGCCGGTGGGCAGGGTCGATCCGGACTTCAGGGACCACGTGTAGGACCCCGTCCCCCCGGTGGCGGCCAAGGCGGCCGAGTAGGCATGGCTGACCAGGCCGGAGGGCAGGCTCGTGGTGCTGATCCCGAGGACTGTGATCGAGAGGGCCTTGGTGGCGCTGAGGCCGGCACCGTCGGTCACCTTGACGGTGAACGACGAGCTGCCCGGCGCCGTCGGCTTGCCCGAGAGGGTTCCCGTCGAGCCGGCGAGGCTCAGGCCGGCGGGCAGGGACCCGGCGCTCACCGTCCAGGTGTACGGCGGGACCCCGCCGGACTTGGCCAAGGTGGCCGAGTAGGAGCTGCCGACCGCGCCTCCCGGCAGGCTGGAGGTGCTGATGGTCGGCCCTGTGCCGACGGTGATGGAGAAGGCCTCGGTGGCCGTGGCCGCCGTCGGGGTCGCCGAGTCCGTCACCGTCACTGTGAAGGTCGAGGTTCCGGTAGTGGTTGGCGTCCCGGTGATGGCGCCGGTTGTCGGGTTCAGGCTCAGGCTCCCCGGGAGCGACCCGTCGGTCACCGACCAGTGGTAGGGAGACGTGCCGCCGGTGGCGGCCACAATGGTCGAGTACGGCACGCCGACGTCGGCGCCCGGGGCCGAGGTGGTGGTGATAGAGAGCGGCGTCATGTACCGGTAGTACACGGGCGCCGACTGGCCGGTGGGGGCTGTGACCGCTACCCCTTCTGTGCCGGACCCCGGAGGCGTGGTGACCGTCAGCTGGGTGCCCTGGCTGTTGACCGAGAGGTTGGAGCCGTCTGTGGACCCGCCGAACACCACGGCCGTGGCGCCGGTAAAGCCCGTCCCTGTCAGGGTCAGAGTGGTGTCACCGGCCGAGGTCCCCGAGGACGGGCTGATCGCCGTGACCTCCGGCGGTGCCGTGGTGGGCAGCACACTGACCTTGCCGAGCTGGTACTCCGAGGCATAGACCCAGTCACCGTCCGGCGTCACGGCCACGCCCTCGCTGTTTGTGGCGCCCGAGCGGTAGCCGACGAGGGCGGGCGGTGTGCTGGCGGTGTCGATCACCGCCAGGTAACCCGCTGTGGACAGCCCCACGTAGGCCGTCTGGCCGTTGGGGGCGAAGGCGGTGATGGTGGGGTGGGGCGGGTCCGACGAGCGGACCCCGGGGATGGGGATGTGGATCGTGGCGGTGAGGACCGGTGTGGGTCCGACGACGTTGAGGACGCTCACCGATGTGCCGCCGTAGTTGGCGACGTAGGCGTAGTGGCGTGTCGGCGTGAGGGTGATGCCAACCGGCGACAGCCCCACGGTCACCGGCGCGCCGAGGGTGGGGGCAGAGGGCACTGTGGCGTCCAGGACGCTCACCGTGTCGGCGCCTGTGTCGTCGTTGGTGACGTAGATCCGTGTCCCGCCGGCGTTGACGGCGATCCCGGCCGGGAAGGTCGATGTCCCCAGGGGGACTGTGTCGATCACCGACGGTGGTGTGGCAGTGGTGGCCAACACCGTCACCACGTCGGAGAGGGAGCCGGCGACGTAGGCGTAGTCCCCTGTCGGGCTGAGGACGATCGCATTGGGTTCGGCGACCGGGAGGCTCACGGTCGAGGTCACCGCTTCCGTCGTCGTGTTGACGATGCTTATCGAGTCCGAAAGTTGGTTGACCACCCACAACGTGGTGCCACCCACGGCCAGCGCCGCCGGGTCCTTCTGGACGGTGATCGTCTTGGTCAGCGCCGGTGGCGTGGCGGCGGTGTTGATGACGCTGACCGTTCCGTTCTTGGTCTGCGGTGTCGAGCCGGGGACGGCCACGTAGGCCGTGGACCCAGACGGGGAGATCACGACGGCGCTCGGGTAGCTCCCGACGGTGACGGTGGCCGACGTCCCCGGGCTTGGCTCGGCGCCGGCCGGCCCGACGGACCAGACCACCCCGACCAGGGACCCGGCGCCCAGGGCAATGGCGACCAGGCCGGTCAGGGCCCGCGAGGCCAGCCGACGCACTTGCTGCCGCGCCCCGCCACCAAAAAACTGCGCCATAGTCGTCCTTCCGGCTCCAGACCCGCCGGCCTGACTCCGGTCTCACTGTAAGGAACCGTCTGCCCAAGAGCGACCGCTTTTTGGCACTTAGACATTCCATCCAGGAAACGCTCGGCTCGTGCGGAACGGATCGATGGCCGGCCAGCCGCTCAACGCCCCCATCCTGCGGCTCACGCCGCGGGGTTGAGCCGGCTCCACGAGTCGACTACAGCGATGATGCTATATAGCCGGCAGCGGTTTCCCGCCGCCCCCTCCCCTACGCCCTTGTCACGTACCAGAGGAAGCTGACCGAGGCGCTGAACGTCCCGTCGCTGGCCGTCACCGTCACATACCGCTTGGTTGTGGCTCCCCCGGTCGTCCCGGTAATGACCCCGCTGGTCGGGTTGACCGACAGGCCCGGGGGCAGGTTGGACGCCGAGTAGGTGAGGGTGCTCCCCGAGGCGTCGGTAAAGACCACCGGCAGCGGGGTGATGGTTGTGTCCACCCAGCTGTACCGGGTGTGCGGGGTCACCGAGCCCAGGGGGTTGGTGACGGTCCACAAGAAGCTGACGCTGGTCGAATAGGTGCCGTCGGTGGCCGTGACGGTCACCGAGCGCCGTGTTGTGCTGGCCGGCGTCGTCCCGGTGATGACCCCGCTGTGGCTGTTGATCGACAGTCCGGTCGGCAGGTTGGCGGCGCTGTAGGTGAGGCTGCCCCCCGAGGCGTCGCTGACCACCACCGGCAGGGTCACCGACGAGTGGATCCAGCTCGACTGGGCCCCGGGCGACGTGGCGCTCAACGGGTTGGCCACCGTCCAGAGGAACGAGACACTCATGGCATAGGACCCCGAGTGGGCGGTCACCGTCACGTAGTTGCGCCCCCCCGCTGCCGTCGTGATCCCGGTGATCACCCCGGTGAGCGGATTGATGGACAACCCGGCGGGCAGGTTGGTGGCCGAGTAGATGAGCATGCCGAAGGCGTTGGTGAAGGTCACCGGCAGTGTCACTGCCGTGTCGATCCAGGTGCTCTGGGCCGGCGGGGTCACCGCCGACAGGGGGTCGGTGACGATCCAGGTGAAGCTGACGCTGGTGGAGAACGTCCCGTCCGTGGCCGTCACGGTGACGAACCGCCGTGTTGTGGCCGATGGCGTCGTCCCGGTGATGACCCCGGTGGCCGGGTTGATGGACAGTCCCGGCGGCAGGTTGGCTGCCGAATAGCTGAGGACGGCCCCGGGCACGGCATCGGTCACCGTGATGGGCAGGTGCACCGATGCGGCCGTCCAGCTGTCCTGGGTGGGTGGCGTCGTAGCCGACAGCGGGTTGGTGACGTACCAGAGGAACCCGACCGAGGCGCTCCGGGTCCCATCGGTGGCCGTGACCGTCACGAAGCTGCGTGTTGTGCTGTTCCCGGTGGTGCCGGTGATCACCCCGCTGGTCGGGTTGACGGACAGCCCGGCGGGCAGGTTGGTGGCGGTGTAGCTGAGGGTCCCCCCCGTGCTGTCGGTGAAGTGCACCGGCACGGTCAGGGCCGAGTGGATCCAGTTGCTCTGGGTGCTGGGGACGGTCCCCGACAGGGGGTTGGTGACCTGCCACAAGAAGGTGGTCGACGCCGTCACCGGACCGCTGACGACCGTCGCCGTCACCAGGTTGCGGGCCGGCCCTGTGCCGGTGGTGCCGGTGATCACCCCGGTGGTGGGGTTGACGGACAGCCCCGCGGGCAGGTTGGTGGCGCCGAAGGTGAGGACCCCGGGTACGGTCCCGGTGGTCGACAGGGCCAGGCTGACCGGTGCATCGGTCCAGCTGGACTGGGTCGGCGGGGTGGTGAGGCCGAGGGCCTGGCTCACCGTGAGGGTGAAGGCCTGGCTGGCCGGCGAGCCGACCCCGTTGGCCGCCCGCAGCGTGACCGGGTACGACCCTCCGGTGCCGCCGGCCGGGGTGCCCGAGAGGGTGCCCGTCCCGGCCAGGGTGACCCCGGTCGGCAGGGGCCCGGACTCGCTGAAGGTCGGGGCCGGGTAGCCCGTCGCCGCGACGTGGAAGGTCCCGGGAGCGCCGGCCGTAAAGGTGGCCCCGGCCGCGCTGGTGAAGGCGGGGGCCTGGCTCACGGTGACGGTGCCACTGGTACCCGAGATCGAGCTCGCCGCGGCGTCGGCCACCCCGATGGTCTGGGGGCCACCCGTCTCCAGGGTGACGGTGAAGACGTGCGATCCCGGGTCACCCACGAAGCTGTGCTGGCCCGGCAGGACCGCCTTCGGGTCGGTCGAGGTGAAGCCGACCGTGCCGGCGTAGCCGTAGGCGGTGTTGCCGAACCGGTCCTGGGCGGTGACCGTGACGTCGAACGGCGTGCCGGCGGTGGCGGTGGCCGGAGCCGAGACACCGAAGCCGGCGGCGGCGGCCGGGCGCACTGTGACCGGCACCAGGTAGCCCCTGGGCCCGCTGGGCCACGGCTTGACGGCGTCGGTGGCCTCGATGGACTGCGTGCCGACCGTGGTCAGGGAAGCGGTGAAGGTGCCCGTGCCGTCGGTCAGGGTGGTCGGGGCCGGCAGCGCGGTCGAGGCCCCCGAGTCACTGGAGCTGAAATCGACGGTGCCGCCGTAGTTGGTGGCGACGTTGCCGTAGGCGTCCTCGGCCGTGACGGTGAACTCGAACGATGTGCCGGCCGTCACCAGGGACGGTCCGGAGATGACGAACGACTCGGCTGTCCTCGGCACGACGGTCACCGTCGCGCTCCCGGTGATGGTCGGGTCTGTGGCGTCGGTGACCGTCAGGGTCTGGACACCGGCGGTGGTGAGGGAAGCCAGGAAGGTCCCGGTGCCGCCGGTCAGCGTTGTCGGTGGCTGCAGGTAGGTCGTGGCGCCGGTATCGGTCGAGCTCAGCGCGACGGTCCCGGGGAAGTCGGTGACGGTGTTGCCGAACCGGTCCACCGCCCGGACGGTGAAGTAGAACGCCTCACCGGCCACGGCTGTCGCGGGCAGGGAGACCATGAAGCCGGCGACGGGGGCGGCCACGGTCACTGTGGCGCTCCCGGTGATTGTCGGGTCTGTGGCGTCCGTGGCCGTGATGGACTGCGGGCCGCCGGTGGTCAAGGTGGCCGTGAAGGTGCCCGTGCCGTCGGTCAGCGTGGCCGAAGCCGGGAGCACGGTCGAGGCCCCCGAGTCGCTGGAGGTGAAGGCGACGGTGCCCGAGTACCCCGTGGTCGCGTTGCCGAACTGGTCCTCGGCCGTGACGGTGAAGGAGAACGCGGTGCCGGCCGCCACTGTGGTGGGGGCGGACACGCCGAACCGGACCGCTGTCGAGGGGGTGACGGTGGCATCGCCGGCCCCGGTCACCGACGGTGTGGCGGCATCCGTGGCCGTGATGCTCTGGGGCCCGGCGGTGGTGAAGGCGCCGTAGGTCGTGGCCGAGCCGCCGGTCAGTGTGACCGTCGCCGGCACCGCTGTCGGTGTGGCCAGGTCACTGGAGCGGAGATCCACCGTTCCGCCGTAGTGGCTCATCTGGTCGCCGAACTGGTTCTCGGCCATCACCGTGAACGGGAAGGGCACCCCGGCCGTCACGGTCGTCGGTACGGACACGGCGAGGCGGCTCAACGCCGCCGGCGACACGGAAATTGTCCCGCTGGTCCCGGAGATGAAGGGATTGACGAGGTCGGTCACGGTGATGGTCTGGGGGCCTGTGGTGGCCAGGGTGGCGGTGAAGTGGCCGACGCCCGCTGCCAGCAGGCCGAATGTCGGCAGCACCGTCCCTGTCCCGGTGTCGGTGGAGTCGAAGCCGAGAGGGTCTGTAAAGGTGGTGACCGTGTTGCCGTAGGCATCCTCGGCCGTGACGGTGAAGGAGAAGGCTGTGCCGGCCGCGACTGTGCTGGGGGCCGACACGGCGAGGTCGAAGGGGCCAGCCGCCGACACGTGCACGTCGGTACTGGCGGTGACCGAGGGATCTGTGGCGTCGGTGACGGTAATGGTCTGGTCGCCGGCGGTGGTCAAATAGGCGGTGAAGGTGCCGGCGCCCAGTGTCAGGGGGGCCGGTATCGGCAGCACGGTCGAGGCCCCCGAGTCGGTCGAGCTGAAGTCGACCGTGCCGGTGTAGCCCGCCACGGTGCCATCGGACTGGTTCTCGGCCGTCACGGTGAACGTCACCGGTGTCCCGGCCGTGGTTGTCGACGGTGCGGTGACGGCGAAGTGGATGACCCGGGGGCTGACCGTCACCGGACCCGAGGTCCCCGTGATCGAGGGGTCTGTGAGGTCCGTGGCCGTGATGATCTGGTCGCCGGCGGTGGCCAGGGTGGCCGTGAAGGTGCCGAAGACCCCTGTGAGGGCAGAGGGTGTCGGCAGCACCGTCCCTGTCCCGGTGTCGGACGAGCTGAACCCGACCGTCCCCGTGTAGCTGGGGGCGGCGTTGCCGTAGGCGTCCTCAGCCGTCACCGTGAAGTTGAACGGTGTCCCGGTGGCGGCTGTGGTTGGGACGACGACGACGAAGTGGGTCGCCGGCCCCGGCGAGACGGCGATTGTCCCACTGGTGCCGCTGATCGACGATGTCTGGGTGTCGGTGGTCGTGAGGTACTGGCCGCCGGCGTTGTCGAGGGTGGCACTGAACGTGTGCACGCCCAGGTCACCGGCGGAGAACTGGTACTCGGCCGGCAGTGTGGCCTGGTCGGCCGAAGCCGTGAACCCGACGGTCCCCGTGTAGTCGGGGACCGTATTGCCGAACTGGTCCTCGGCCGTCACCGTGAAGGTGAACGCGGTGCCGGCGGTCCCTGTGGTGGGGGCGGACACGGCCAGCTGGCTGACGTTCCCCGGCTGCACGGCGACGGTCGGGCTCGTGTCGAGGGCCGGATCTGTGGGGTCGGTGATCGAGATGACGTTGGGGCCGGCGCCGTCCAGGACGGCCAGGAATGTCTCGCTGCTGACCTGGTAGAAGGTCGAGGCCCCCGGATCGCTGGAGGTGACCTGGACGGATCCGGGATAGTCGGAGGTGTAGTTGCCGAACCGGTCCTCCGCCGAGACGGTGAAGAGGAAGGATGTGCCGGCCGAGGTGGTCGTCGGGAGGGACGTGATCAGCTGGGTGGCGCCGAGGGCGTGTACGTTCACCGGGCTCTGGAGGGTCCCCGTCACTGAGGGATCTGTGGTGTCGGTGGCCGTGATGACGTCGGAGCCGGCGGTGGTCAAGGTGGCCGTGAATGTCCCGGTACCGCCATCGAGGGGGGCGGCTGTCGGCAACACGGTTGAGGCGCCGGTATCTGTGGAGCTGAACCCGACGGTGCCCGTGTAGCCGGGGACCGTGTTGCCGAACTGGTCCTCGGCCGTCACCGTGAAGGTGAACGGCGTACCAGCTGTGGCTGTGGCCGGGGCTGAGATGACGAAGTGGGTGGCCGCCGCTGGGGAGATGGTCACGGGCTCGCTGGTCCCGGTTATCGAGGCTGTGGCGACGTCGGTGGCCGTGATGGTCTGCGGGCCGGCGGCGTTCAGGAAGGCGCCGAAGAGGCCGGTGCCCCCTGTCAGGGTGCTCGGCAGGGGCAGGACTGTCGCCGTCCGGTCGCCGCCGGTGGCGCTGAAGGCGACCGTCCCGGCGTAACCGGTGACGGTGTTGCCGTAGGGGTCCTTGGCCGTCACGGTGAACCCGAACTCTGTATCGGCCGTCGCGGTCGTGGGCGCCGAAACGACGAACCGGCTGACGGCCGCCGGGGCGACGGCGATGGTGCCACTCTTGGCAGTCAGGGAGCCGTCGGTGGCCGTGATGGACTGCGAGCCGGCGGTGTCGAGGGTGGCGGAGAACGTGCGCGCTCCGGCGGTCAGGGTCGAGGCGGACGGAAGGGTCGCCCGGCCGTCGGTCGACGAGAGGTGCACCGTCCCCGCATAACCGGTGGCCGTGTTGCCGAATTGGTCCTCGGCGGTCACGGTGAACCCGAAGGGTGAGCCGGCGGTGGTCGACGTGGGCGCCGAGACCACGAGCGCCGACGCCGCCGCCGGGTTCACCGTGAACGACCGGGTGGTAGCCGGCGCCAGTGTGGCGCTCGTGATCGTCAGGGTGTCGTCGCTCCCCGCCTGGTCCAAGGTGAGCCCGCTGAAGGTCGCCACCCCGCCTGAGGCGTTCACCGCCTTGACCCCCGCCAGGACGCCACTGCCGGTGCCGGTGCCGAGGGCGACGGTGACCCGGACCGTGGACGATGTGACCAGGTTGCCGCCGGCGTCCTCGACGCGCACGACCAGGCCGAAGCCGTTGCCCGCCGTGAGGCTGGTCGGCGGCTGCGTCGAGATCCCCAGCTGGGTGGCGGTGCCGGGCACCACCGTGAGGGTGGCGGTGGCGGTCTCGTTGAAGGTGTAGTCGACGGCCGAGCCACCGGAGCAGGTGATGGTGTAGCTGCCGGGGCTGGCGTGGGCGCCGGCGACCCCGCACGTCGGGGCCGTGGTGAGCGCCGATGTGGTGTCACCGTTCCGGTAGCCGCTGATCGCGTAGTCGAAGGAAGGGGCTGTGCCGTACCCGACCAGCTGGCTCTGTGGCGTGACGGTCAGGGTGACGGCGGTGACGGTGAAAGCCCCGATGGCGTACGAGATCGAGTAGTTCCCGGCGTTGGCCCCGGCCAGGTTGAGGCCGTTGCACCCGCTGATGGCACTCAGGTAGCTGCCGACGATGGCGCCGGCCGTCTCCGCGGTGGCACAGCCGGCGAGTGTGTCGACGATGCCGGTGATGCCGTTCGGCAGGCCGGCCGGCGGGGTGTAGCTGAAGGACGGCGAGCCGCCGTAGGGCTGTGTCCCGTACACCGTCACCGTCAGGGTGGCCGCGGCCACGACCATGGTCCCGTAGCTGTAGGCGACGGCGTAGTCGCTGGCCAGGGACCCGGAGAGGGAGAGGCCACCGCACCCGGAGATGGCTGCGGCGTACGTCCCCACGGAGGTGGCGGTCGTGGTCGTGGTGGCGCACCCCGAGAGCGATCCGGTGACGGCGCTGATCCCTGTCGGTAGGGGTGACGGCGGGTGGGCGACGAACGAGGCGGCCGCCCCAAAGGTCCGGTGTCCTGTCACGGTGACCGCTACCGGTGCTTTGCTGACCGTCAGGCCCCCGTCGACATAGGTGACGGTGTAGTCGGCGGCCAGGGGGCCTGTAGGGGTGAGCCCACCACACCCGCTGATGGTGCCGGCGTAGGGGCCGCCGGCCGCCTTGGCGGTCGGGGCCGACGACGTGCAGCCGGTGAGCGTCCCCCCCACCGCGGTGATCCCTGTCGGCAAGGTCGGGGCGACCGCCGTGAAGGTGGTGGTGCCGCCGTATGTCCGGGCGGCGTCGACCGTGACCGGCAGGTTGATCGGGCTCACGGTGACCCCGTCGTCGGCGTAGGCCAGGGTGTATGTCCCGGCTGTCGGGCCGGAGAGCGTGTAGCCCCCGCAGCCGCTGATCGTGCCGCCGTAGTTCCCGGCGCTCGACGACGACGTCACCGTCGAGCTGCAGCCGGTCAGGCTGCCCGATACGGTCACGCCCGGGTGCACCGCCGGCACCGAGGCGGTGAAGGTGGTGCTGCTCCCGCCGTAGGTCCGGGACCCGCTGGCCCCGACGGTCACCACCGGGGAGTACACGTCGACCGTTTCCGTCCCCGACGTCGAGGCCGGGTAGTTGAGGTTCCCGGTGAAGCTGGCTGTCACGGTGTGGGCGCCGGGCGGGAGGGCGGTGGTCGTGACGGTGGCCGTATCGGGAGCGGTACCGGTCAAGGTCCCGGTGCCGAGCAGGGTGCCTCCGCTCGTGAAGTCGACGGTCCCCGTCGGGTAGTTGCCCGGCGGGGACGAGATGACGGTGGCCGTGAAGGTCACCGCGGCGCCCTGCTTGACCTGGGTCGGCGGCTGGTCGAGGGCCACGCCGGCCGGCGCCGCGGACTGCTTCAGCACCGACGTCGTCTCCCCGCTGACCTCGAAAGCCTCGGCGCCGTTGCCCCCGATCCCCGAGTTGGCGACGAAGACGTCGCCGGCGTGGTCGACCGCCACCCCGTAGGCGTTGTTGGCCACCGGTGTCGAGCTGACCTCGATGGCTGTGGCCGCCACGTACGGCGGCTTCAGCTCGTACACGTGACCTGTCCGGCCGATGGGTGTTGTCGAGCTCACGTCTGTATCCGGCGCCTCGCCGTAGTAGAGGTCGCCGGCGGCGTCCACGGCGACGGATATCACGGGGTGGGTGGTCCCACCGTTGACGTAGACCACCGGCGACGAGCCGGTCCCCGGCGTCACCTCGACCAGCTCGCCGTTGCCGGCTTCGGCGATGAACAGGTCCCCAGCCGAATCGACGGCGACGCCGGTCGGGTCGTGCAAGCCACTGGCGACGACCGTCGGCGTCCCGGTGTAGGGGGGCGCCAGCTCGAGGATGCGGTTGTGGCCACTGTCGGCGATGAACAGGTCCCCTGATCGGTCGAGGGCCAGTCCCGTGGCCCCTGTCGAGAGGCCGGGTGTCTGCCGCTGGGTCAGGAGGATCTTGCGTTGGCCGGTGGCCGTTCGCTCGTTGACCGACCAGTTCACTGTTTGCGAAGGGTTGGACGGTGTGCTCGCGTCCTCATCGTCGTAGATAAAGAAGGTGTCGCCGGCCGGGTCGGCAACCACGGAGCTGACGTAGGTGAGCCGTGTGGCCAAGGTGGTGGGTGTGCCGGTGTAGGGCGCCGAGTACTTCACCAGCCGGTCGGTCGACTGGACGACGGCGAACAGTGTGGGCGCGGTCACCGGGCTGACCGAGAGCGAGGTGCCCGTCGGCCCGGGCGAGACGGTGAGTGCGCCGTACGTGTAGCTGGGCACGTAGTCCGGCCCGTTGGTGCCGCTGAAGCTCAGGCCGCCACAACCACTGATCGTGCCCGGGTACGTCCCCGGCGTCGCCGTCTTGGCCACGGTCGTGGTGCAGCCGGTAAGTGTCCCGACGGCGGCGGTGACGCCGGTGGGCAGGCTGGCCGGCTGGCTGTAGCGGAACGACGGGAGCCCGCTGTAGGGCTGCACCGCCGTCACCGTCACGGCCAGTGGCAGCGGGGTGACGGTGACGCCGCCGTCGACGTAGTCCACGGCGTAGAGGCTGCTGTTGGGGCCGGTCAGGCTCAGCCCGCCACAGGCGCTGATCGTGCTGCTGTAGCCCCCGGCGCCGGCCGTCGAGGTGACGGAGGTGGTGCAGCCCGACATCGTGCCGGTCACCGAGGTGACCCCCGACGGGTACGTGGTAGGCAGGGTATTGGTGAAGGTCGGGTTCCCGAGGTAGGGCTGGGTGGCGGTCACCGTCACCTTCACCTGGCCCTTGGTGACGGTGACGCCGCCGTCGACATACCGGACCTGATAGTTGTGGGCGGCAGGACCGGTCGGGCTCAGGCCGCTGCAACCGCTGATCGTTGTGGGGTACGTCCCCGACGGCGCGGTGTTCGATTCGGACGTCGTGCAACCGGTGAGTGTCCCGTGCACGCCGGTGACGCCGCTGGGCAGCCCCGTCGGCTGGGCGTAGCTGAAGGTGGTGGCATCGGTGTAGGGCAGCGTCCCGGTGATCGTGACGCTGATGGGCGCGCCGGTGACCGTGAAAGCGCCATAGGCGTACTGGAGGGCGCTGTACCAGTAGGCGTTGGGCCCGGTCAGCGTCAGTCCGGAACAACCGCTGATGGTGCCGCTGTACGAACCGGCTGTGGCGGAGGCGCTGACCGTCGTCGTGCAGCCGCTGAGCGACCCGGACACGGTGACGCCTGTGGGGACGGTCGGGTGAGGGGCGAACGTGACCCCGCTGCCCCCGTACACCTGGGTGCCGGTCACTGGGATCGTGAGGATCGGTGAGCCGACCGTCACGGTGACCGAGCTCGAGGTCGAACCGGGGAAGGAGCCGTTGCCACCGTAGGTGGCGGTGATCACGTGTGTGCCGGCGGCGAGCACCCCGGCGGCGACGGTGAGCGTCGCCGTGTCGGGCGCCCCCCCGTCGAGGTGTCCCGTACCGAGCGTCGTCCCCCCGCTGGTGAAGGTCACTGTGCCGGTCGGGGTGGCCCCGACGGGGGACGACACGACGGTGGCGGTGAGCGGGACCGGCTGCAGGGTGGTGACCGGGGTGGCCGGCTGGGAAGTGGCCAGGGCTGTCACGGTGTGGCCGGTGAGGTAGTTGGTCCCGCCGCCGGTGTACGGGGCCGGATGGACGGTGACGAGGGGCGTTGTGCTCATGGCGACGTAGAGGTTGCCGGCGGCGTCGACGGCCACCGCCGAGGGATCGTCCCCGGACTCCACCGTGGTCTGGACGCCCGAGGGTGCGACCTCGATCACCTTGTGGGCGTTCGTATCGGCGACGAAGACGTCCCCGCCGGCGTCCACCGCCACGCCCTGGGGGGTGTTCAGGCCGCTGGCCAGGACCGTCGGGCCCTTCGTGTACGGCGGGGCCAGTTCCAGCAGCCGGCCGCTGTTTGTCGAGTCGTCGGTGAAGAAGACGTCCCCGGCGGCGTCGGTGGCGATCCCGCCGAAGTCGTACTGCGCCCCGGACCCCTGGTACACGTACGGGGGCGTACCCGAGACGATGGTCGAGAAGGCGCCGGAGGGGGTGACCCGGTCGATCTCGCCGAACCCGGTATCGGCGATGAACAGTGTCCCGGCCGGATCGGTGGCCAGGGCCTGGACGCCCTGGCTCACCCGGGTGGTGACCGTAGAAACGGTTCCCGACGGGCTCCGCTTCACGATGGACGGCGAGTAGAAGGACGTCCCCTGGCTGTAGACGTCCCCTGTGGCGTCGACGGCCAGGCCGTCGCCGGCGGTGTAGGGGACGATCGTCGTTGTGCCCGAGGCCGACTTCTCGTGGATGACCGCCGTCCCGCCGTCGCGGAAGTACACGGTGCCGGGGGGGACGGGGCTGGCGGTGAGGGACGTGCCCGAGGCCGACCCCGTCAGCACCCTGACGGTCTGCGTCAGGGTGCCGGTGGTGCTGGCGTATGTTGTCTGCCCCGTTGTCAGGGCGGCCGTGATGGTGTGGCCGCCGACCCCGAGCGAGCCGATCGCCGGCAGCGTCGCCACGCCGTTTGTGTTGAGGCTCTCGACGCTGGCCGTCCCGCCGTCGACCGTGAACGTCACGTAGTCGTTCGTCACCGGTGGTGTGGTGGAGGCCGAGAACGTCACCGACTGCCCGGGGACCGACGGGTTGGCCGTGGAATGGACCGTGACCTTGACGGGGATCGGGTCCACCTGGAGCACCAGCGGCTGGGTGGCGCTGAAGCCGGTGGTGCTGGTGGCCGTGATGGTGATCGGGTAGTAGTTGCCGGAGCCGGCCAGCGGCGTCCCGGAGATGGTCGCCGTCCCGTTGTGATGGTCGGTAAGCGTGACGCCGGCGGGCATGGCCCCGGTCTCGGTGATCGAGGGGACGGGATAGCCCCCATACGTGGTGATGCCGAACGAGGTTCCGGCTTTGCCGACGGCGAACTGCGTGGCGTAGATCGGCTGGAACTGCGGTGCCTCGTCGACGACGATCGTGAACCGCTTGGTGGCGGTGAACGCCGTGCCGCTCGTGTTCTGATTGGTGGCGACCACTGTGAAGGTGTACGTGTTCCCCTCCAGCGGGGCCGGGGTCCCGGACACGGTGTAGGTCCCGTCCTGGTTGTCGCTGAAGTAGACACCGGGGGGCAGCTGGCCCGTGACGTTGAGGGAAGGCACCGGGTAGCCGGTGGCCGGCGCGGTGAATGTGACCGAACCGCCGACCTCGGTCGTCACGTGTGTGGGCGCGTTCGACTCGGCCGGCAGTGCCGGCGGGTTGAAGCCCGGCCTGATGCTCACGAAGGGGGCTGTGGTGGTGGAGGTGATGGGCTGGTCGAGGGTGGCCCCGGACACGACGTAGCTGGACCCGGCCCCGCCACCGCCCCCGGCCGCCCGGTTGTCGTCGGCTCCACCGCCGCCACCACCGCCGTAGTAGCCGCCACCGCCACCACCACCGCTGCCACTGGAGGTGTCCTCGCCCTGGCAACCCGACCTGATCGCCGGGTCCGAACCGGCTGTCCCGCCCTGGCCGCCCTGCAGGAAGCTCCCGGCCGTCCCGGCCGTCCCGTCCCGGCAGCCGTAGGGGCCGCTGGAGTAGCCGCCGGCACCACCACCGCCGCCGGCTGTGGCCGTGGCTCCGCCACCCCCCGCCCCGTCGTTTTCGCCGTTTGTCCCGCCGTCGCCACCGTGGCCGGCGTTCACGGTCTCGCTGCCGCCGTTGCCCCCCCGGTCGAACCCGCCCCCGGCCCCGGCACCGCCCCCGCCGGCCGCGACTTCGAGGAGGTTTGTCGTCCGGGGCCGGCAGGCGCCTGTGGTGTTGCCTGTGTTTGTGATCGGTGTGCTGCCCGACACCCAGGAGGCGCTACCCCCGGAGCCGCCGATGCTGACTGGGCCACCGTAGGTCCCTGTCCCGGGGAACCCCGCCTGCCCGTCGGGCTGCGCTCCCGCCGGTTGGGGCGAGGCCGGGGCGACGTTGATGTAGAGCACCTGCCCCGGCGACACCCGGATGGTGGCCTCGACCACTGAGCCGGCGCCCCCGGTGCCGCTGGCCGCCACCTCACCTGTCTCGAGCTCGGCGCCGCCCCCGGCCGCGCCGGCCGTCTCGACGACCAGCTCGTGGATGCCGGCCGGCACCGTGTAGGTGCCGTCGACGCACGACCCGCTGGTCGTGAACACGGTAGGGGTCTCGTTCGGGAATGTTGTCAGGGGCGTGGCCCCGGCGGGGGTGGCCGCGATGATCCCGGCGGTCGACAGCATCCCCACCACGAGCGCGCCGGCGCCCAGTGCCCGTACCCACCGCCGGCCCGCCCCCTCCGCCGTGCCTGACACCGAGGCTCCTCTCGCCACTCGCCCCGAACGGGCAGCGAGCAGGTCTTTACCGTAGCTCGTTCAGTATACAGCGAACCCTCAGGAATTGCAGTGGGCGGTGCAAGGAAAGTTCCATCGGAGGAACACTCGATAGCCTTGGCCGGCAATGGAGCTCCGCCAGATCCGCTGCTTCGTGGCGATCGTGCAGTGCGGCGGGTTCGGGGCCGGCGCCGACGACTTGCTGGTCACCCGTTCGGCCCTGTCCAAGCAGATCCAGCTGCTCGAACGGGAGCTGGGGACCACGCTGTTCAGCCGCGGCCGCGGGCAGCGGGCGGTGGTGCTCACCGAGGCCGGGGAGGCGTTCCTGCCGTCGGCCCTCGCCATCCTGGACGCCGTCACCGAGGGGCGGGCGCGGGTGGAGAGCGTCAGCGGGGCCACCCGGGGCCGGGTCGACGTGGTGGTGGGCCGGGGCTTCGAGGCCTGGTCCGGCTGGACCGACATCGTCGGCGGCTTCCGGACGTCCCACCCCAACCTGACCATGCGGCTGCTCGAGGGCGACAGCAACGCCGCCATGGTGGAGGCGGTGGCCACCGGCAACGCCGATCTGGCCGTTATGACGGTGGCCCGGGTGCCCGTCCGGACCGGGGTGGCGGTGGACGTGCTCTACAGCGAGCCCATCCTGGTGGCCCTCCCCCCCACCCACCGCCTGGCGACCGGCGCCGGCGTGGCCCTGGAGGATCTGGCCAAGGAG
>CAYVPF010000019.1:0-3923 GCA_964453355.1 uncultured Acidimicrobiaceae bacterium
CCCGTCCACGGCGGCCAGCGCGGCCTCCGGCAGCCGGTCCAGGGCGTCGGCCCCGTCCCGGCGCAGGTGCGTGTCCGCCAGCACCACCACCCGCATCTCGGCGGTCAGCGGCCGGGGTCCCGCAGGGCCGGGTGCTGGCGGGCCATGATCGACGTCAACACCGACCTTGGCGCCAGGTGCCCGGCCGCCGCCCCCAGCCGGTTGGCCGCCCCCGGGATCACCACCGCCCGGTCCCGGTCCAGCCCGTCCACTGCCTCCCGGGCCACCCGGTCGGCCGGCAGCCACATGAATTTCGGCAGCGCCGACGCCGCCTCGGCGTCGGACAGCCCGGCGGCCTCGCCGAACCCGGTGGCCACCGGCCCCGGGCACAGCGCCGTCACCGTCACCCCGGTCGACCGCAGCTCCGCCCGCAGGGCCTGTGAGTACGACAGCACGAACGCCTTGGACCCCCCGTAGGCCGCCTGCCCCGGCAGCGGCTGGAACGCCGCCGTCGACGCCGTGTTCAACACCGCCCCCCGCCGCCGCGTGGCCATGCCCGGCACGAACATCGTGCACAGGTCCACCACCGCCTCCACGTCGGTCCGCACCAACCGCAGCTCCGCCACCCGGTCCGCCCGGTGCACCGGCCCCATGGTGGACAGCCCGGCGTTGTTCACCAGCACCTCCACCGTCAGTCGCATTTCGGCCACCGCCTCGGGCACCGCCGCCCGGGACCGTTCGTCGGCCAGGTCGACCGGCAGCACCTCCACCCGCACCCCGGCGGTCGCCGACAGCTCGTCGGCCAGCGCCCGCAGCCGGTCCGCCCGGCGGGCCACCAGGACCAACCCCAGTCCCCGGCCGGCCAGCTCCCGGGCGATGTGGGCCCCGATACCCGACGACGCCCCGGTGACCAGGCAGGTGGTGTGCGGTCCCGGTTCCGGCAGCCCCATCGGTCCCATGGTAGGTCGGCTGTGGGGTGTGTCGGCAGTGTGAAATCGGTCGACCCGAACCGCTCGGACCAGGGGGTTTGTAAACAGGCTGGTCAGACCCCTTGGCGCCGGCGGTTCGGAGGAGCACAATCGAGAGATAGCGACGGAAAGGAGCGTGCGAATGAAATCGCAGTGCTCGAACGAGGAGGGCGATCCGCCCGAGTGAGGACAGCCGCCGGTGGGCGGCGTCATCAGCCGGATGCTCGTCCGGACCGACGTACATAGAGGCCGCAGAATCCGGCCCTTGGGCCGGTGATCGACGACGGCCCCTCGCACAGAATCGCCAAGTGAGTCGGACCGGTACCCGGTGGACGCCTTACACAACATGAAGCCGGCCTACGGGCCGGCTTCATGCGTTTTCCGGCCGTTACCGTAGATCGTCTGACCCGATGACCCAGCGCCATGGCACAGTCATTCCATGACGTACCGGCTGCCGATGTTCCCGCTGTCCACCGTCCTGTTCCCCAGCGGACAGTTGGCGCTACACGTCTTCGAGCCCCGTTATCGGCAGATGACGACCGACTGCCTGGCCGGGTCCGGTGAGTTCGGAGTGGTGTTGATCAGCCGGGGCTCCGAGGTCGGCGGCGGCGAACAGCGGGTGTCCGTCGGCACGGTCGCCGCCATCCAGCAGGCCCAGCCATTGGCGGACGGCCGGTGGGTGCTGGTCGCCTCCGGTCGTCGCCGGATCAGGGTGGCGGAGTGGCTACCCGACGATCCGTATCCCTTGGCCGAGGTCGAGGATCTCCCGGATGACGACGGCTGGGCCAAACCCGACGGCGCCAGCGACGATGAATGGGACAGCAGGCCGATGCGGGTGGTCGCGGCGGCGGACGCCGTTAGTGCTGCGGCCACCGCCTGCGAGCGGGCCCGGGCTCTGCTCTCGGAGCTCGACCGCCCGCTGCCGCCACTGGTCGACCGGCCGCGAGTCGACGAAGCCGACGTTCCCGCCTGGGCGGCGTCGTCGTCGTGGTGGTTGTGTGCCGTGGCCCCGCTCGGCCCTATCGACAGCCAGGGACTACTGGAGAACACCGATCCCGTCAGGCGAATGGCCGACCTGACCGTCCTCATGGAGGACACCGCCGACGACCTGGTCCGGCTGCTGGCCGGGGGTTGACGGGCGGCTGGGGTCGCCCAGAAGCCGAGGGTCAGCCAAGGCCGTCGAGGACAGCATCGGCGAACCGGTCCGGGTCCTCCAGCATCGGGTAGTGGCCGACCCCGTCCAGCCAGGTCAACGTGGCGTCCGGCCGGGCGGCCTGCAGCCGCGACGCCATGCCGGCCACCGCGATGGGGTCTTCGTCACCCCACACCACCGCCAACGGGGACCGGTGGGACTCGATGGCCCCGGTGAACCGCCGTTCGTGGCGGCGGCGCTCCTCGATGTACCGCACCAGCCGCGGCAGCAGGTACAGGCCGTCGTGGTGGGCGGCCAACTCGGCCGCCGCCGCCAGTTCGCCCGGGCCCACCTGGCTGGCAGGGGCGAAGGTGGCAGCCACCGCCGCCGCCAACGTGTCCTCGGAGATCGGGGTTCCTTCGGGCAGCCGCTCGTCCGGCAGGCTCAGCAGCAACTGCTGGCCGTCGGTGAGGTGGGCCATGTCGATGTACACGCTGCCGTTGGTCACCACCCGCCGGGCCACCTGCACCGGCCATCGCCCCTCGGCCTGCCGGGCCAACAGTTCCCCGCCGACGGTGTCGCCGAGGTCGTGAGTGAGCAGCGACACCGTCGTCAGGCCCACCTCGGCGGTGACCCCGGCCACCACGTCGGCCAGCAGGTCCACCCGGTACGGCAGGTCCGGCTTGGCCGACAGCCCGTACCCGACCAGGTCCACCAGCACCACCCGCCGGTGCTCCCGCAGCCGGTCGAGCACCAGGTGGAAGTCGAACGAGCTGGTCGGGAACCCGTGGATGACCAGCAACGGGTGGTCCCGGTCGGCCGA
This sequence comes from uncultured Acidimicrobiaceae bacterium, assembly GCA_964453355.1. Classification (GTDB taxonomy): domain Bacteria; phylum Actinomycetota; class Acidimicrobiia; order Acidimicrobiales; family RAAP-2; genus DASZUK01. The sequence goes on from CAYVPF010000019.1 coordinate 2,903, forward strand.
CGTCGCCGGCAGATCGGCCACGAACACCCGGTGCCCGGCCACCTGCCGGTACCGGCCGGCCGCTTCCCAGGCCGCCACCGCGGCCGACCGCCACACGACTGCCTGCGCTGGCCGTTCCGCTGTCTCTGCCGGGGGCCGGTCTAGAAGAAGCTGAACGGGAACAGGCCGGGGGCGGCCTCCTTGAACAGCTCGCCCTTGGCCGCCACCAGCTCCTCCGGGGTCCAGGGCTTGTCCCGGTGCAACTCTCCGACCGGCTGGAAGTGGCTCATCACCCAGATGTCGCCGCCGAACACGATGAACACCTGCGACGTCACGTCCGCCGCCCCGTCACTGGCCAGGAACCCCACCAGCTGGGCCACGTTGGCCGGGTCGAACTTGTCGAAGCCGTCGCCCACGGCGGCCATCTCGGTGAAGATCTCCTCGGTCATCCGGGTGCGGGCCCGCGGGGCGATGGCGTTGACGGTCACCCCGAACCGCTCCAGCTCCCGGGCCAGGGTCCAGGTCATGCCGACGATGCCCAGCTTGGCCGACCCGTAGTTGATCTGGCCGACGCTGCCGAACAGGCCGGACTCCGACGTGGTGTTGATGATCCGCCCCGACGTCGGCTCGCCGGCCTTCGACTTGGCCCGCCAGTACGCGGCGGCGAAGTGGGCGGTGCCGAAGTGGCCCTTCAGGTGGACGCGGATGACGTCGTCCCATGTGGACTCGCCCATGCTGAACGACATCTTGTCCCGCAGGATGCCGGCGTTGTTGACCAGGATGTCCAGGGACCCGTAGGTGTCCACGGCCTGGTCCACCAGGTTCTTGGCCCCCTGCCAGGAGCTGATGTCGTCGCTGTTGACCGCGGCGGTGCCGCCGTGGCCGGTGATGACGTCCACCACCTGCTGGGCCGGGGACACGTCCCCACCCTCGCCCGACAGCGACCCACCGACGTCGTTGACGATGACCGTGGCTCCCTCGCTGGCCAGCAGCAGGGCCTCCTCGCTGCCGCGGGGCAACTGCTCGGCGGCGATGCCGATGC
>CAYVPF010000019.1:3933-15048 GCA_964453355.1 uncultured Acidimicrobiaceae bacterium
CCTCACGGCCGATGCCGCGGCCGGCGCCGGTGACGATGGCGATCTTGCCGTCCAGCAGTCCCATGAGCGTCCTTCCAGTCGGTGACCGGTCCGAGGGGGGCCGGCCAGTAGTCGGGTCCAATTACGTCGAGCGGAGTGCGACGCCGCCGACGCCACGACCCGGCAGCATGGCCGAAAGGGCCCTGTCCGGGCAAACAGGGCCTGGGCACATAGGGCCTGGGCACACAGGGCCGGGGAACACAGCAACGCCCGGGGGCCGCACGGCTGCGCCGGAGTGCGGACGAGAGGATTCGAACCTCCACCCCCGAAGGGACCGGGACCTAAACCCGGCGCGTCTACCGGTTCCGCCACGCCCGCAGCAGGCCCGTCGGTGCGGGCGTGGCCAGCGTAGCCCCACCGCCTGGCGGGTGTCCCCGCTGGTGGCCCGTGGCGGGTAGCCTCGGCGCATGGCTTTTGACCCCGCCGTCCCGTCCGTGCTGTCCGCATCGGGCGAGTCGGACCCAACCGGCGACATCTTCCAGCGGCTGCTCAAAGAGCGAATCGTCTTCATCGGCAGCGCCATCGACCAGAACACGGCCAACCGCGTGTGCGCCCAGCTCATCCTGCTGGAGTCCGAGGACAACGAGCGGGACATCTCGATTTACATCAACTCGCCGGGGGGTTCGGTCACCGACGGCCTGGCCATCTACGACACCATGCAATACGTCCGGCCCGACGTGGCCACCATCTGCGTCGGCCTGGCCGCCTCCATGGGCCAGTTCCTGCTCTGCGCCGGCGCCCCCGGCAAGCGCTACGCCCTGCCGCACTCCCGGATCCTCATGCACCAGCCGTCCGGGGGCATGCAGGGCCAAGCGGCGGACATCGCCATCCAGGCCGAGCAGATCGTGTACCTGAAGCGGATGATGGCCGAGCGCATCGCCTTCCACACCGGCCAGCCGATCGAGCGGATCGAGGCCGACTCCGACCGTGACCGCTGGTTCACCGCCGACGAAGCCCAGGAGTACGGGTTCATCGACCGGGTCATCGACCGGTCGACGGCCCAGGTCGGCGGCAGCTGAACGTGGCGCTAGAAGCACCGGTTCCCCCGGCGGGAGCTCCGCCGCGCCCGGAGGGCGAGGCCCCGGCGGCCAGCCGGCCGCGGCACGTCCCCGATGCCTCGCCCATGGCCGACCCGGATCTGGAGTCGTCGGACGTCGGCACCCGGAAGAAGGTCGAGCGGGTGGTCTCGGCGAACACCAGCGTGTGGCAGCGCCTGGCGGAGATCTGGCGGTCCAGGGAGCTGCTGGTCTACCTGGTCCGGACCGAGATAAAGGTCAAGTACAAGAACTCGGTGCTGGGGCTCCTGTGGTCGATGCTGTCGCCGGCCATGACCCTGGCGGTCTACACCCTGGTCTTCGGGGTGGCCCTGAAGAGCCCGATCCCGCATTTCGTCATCTTCTTGTTCTCCGGCCTGCTGCTGTGGAACTTCTTTTCCACCGGCGTCCTCACCGCCACGGGGGTGGTGGTCAACAATGCCGGCCTGGTGAAGAAGGTGTCGTTCCCCCGGGAGATCCTGGCCCTGGCGGCCATAGGATCGGCCGGGGTCTTCTTCTTCTTCCAGGCCTGCGTCATGGCCATCTTCATGATCGCCCTGCACATGGCCCCGGACTGGCAGCTCATCTGGCTGGTGGCCGTGGCCATCGTCCCGACCATCGTCTTCGCCTCGGCGCTGGGCATCTTCTTCGCCTCGGCCAACGTGTACCTGCGCGACACCCTGCACCTCGTGACAGTGCTCGTGGGGGCGGCCTGGTTCTGGGCCTGCCCGATCGTGTACTCATACCAGCACACCGCCGCCGCCGGGCTGCACAAGTACGGGATCACCTGGCTGTACTTCCTCAACCCGATGACCCCGGTGGTGATGACCTTCCAGCGGGTGCTCTACAACCGTCCCGGCATGGTGAAGGGGGCCACAGTCGCCCATACCCCGGTCCAGGTGCTGCCCAGCTGGCCGATCACCACGTACGTGTGGGCCGACGCCGCCGTTCTGGGCGTGTCCCTGGTGCTGCTCTACTTGGCGATGGTGGTGTTCGGCCGGCTGGCCGGCAACTTCGCCGAGGAGCTCTGAGCCGTGAGCGACTTTGCCGTCGACGTCCAGGACGTCTCCAAGCGGTTCCGGCTGTACCACGAGAAGTACACCTCCTTGAAGGAGAAGCTGATCCACATCGGGCGGATCCCCTACGAGGACCTGTGGGCCTTGAAGGACGTGTCGTTCGAGGTCAAGGAGGGCGAGACCGTCGGCATCCTGGGTCGTAACGGCTCCGGCAAGTCCACCGCCCTGAAGTGCGTCTGTGGGGTCCTCCAGCCCACGTCCGGGCAGGTGGTGGTCCGGGGGAAGCTGGCCGGGCTCCTGGAGCTCGGTGCCGGCTTCCAGCAGGACCTGTCCGGGCGAGAGAACATCTACCTGAACGGGTCCATGTTGGGCCTGTCCAAACGGGACGTGGACAAGGTGTTCGACGACGTCGTCGAGTTCGCCGAGCTGGGCCAGTTCATTGACAACCAGGTCAAGTTCTACTCGTCCGGCATGTACGTCCGGCTGGGCTTCGCCGTGGCCGTCAACGTGGACCCGGACGTCCTGGTGGTCGACGAGGTCCTGGCCGTCGGGGACGAGCGGTTCCAGCGCAAATGCATGGACCGGATCAAGAAGTTCCAGCGAGAGGGTCGGACCATCCTGTTCGTCTCCCACTCACCCGACCAGGTCCGGGCCATCTGCGACCGAGCCGTGGTCCTGTCGGACGGGATCATGATCGGTCACGGGACCCCGGGAGAGGCCGTCCGGATCTTCCGGGAGCGGTTGATGGAGGCCGGCGACACACTGGCCCTGGGTGGGGGGGACGAACCCGGGCCCGAACCGGAGGCGCCGTCGGGCCCCGCTGTGCTGTCGACGTCGATCCAGGTGACGGCCGAGGAGATGAAGGGCAGCCAGTCCGACAGCTCCCGTCCGGTGCGTATCACCGACGTGGTGGCCTTCTACCCGGAGGCCAACGAACGGCGGTACCTGCTGCCGCGGGAGACCCTGATCGTCCGGGCCACCTACAACGCCTCGGAACCGAGCGCCGGGGTCGTCGTGGCCATCGAGTTCCGCCTGGACGACGGCACCGTCCTGTTCCGGACCGATACCGAGATCCTGGGCCTCGCCCACGACCTGCCGGCCGGACCCGGCGCGGTGGACTTCCACTTCGACGACCTGCCCCTGTTCGACGGTTCCTACCTGGTCAACATCGGCATCACTGGACCCGGCGGCATCCTGTACGACTGGCGGGAGCCGGCCTGCACGTTCGAGGTGATGAACCCCGGCCGGTCCACCGGGGTGATCGCCATCCCGGTCAAAGTGGCCATCGTGCCGACCGAGCTGGTGGCGTCGGCGTGAGCTCTGTCCGATGACCGAGGAAGACCGGGCCTACCTGGCCCAGGTGATGGTGGACATCGACGACGAGGTCCGCCGCCGCCGGGCCTCCGGCGACCTGCCGGCCCGGGTGGAGCGGGAGCTGGACGAGCTGTTCCTGGAGCACTCCCCGGTGGCCGGCCGCGGCGGTGGCCTGGGGGAGGCCCTGCGGATGGTGGATGCCGCCGCCTTCATCGACCCGGTGGTGCCGGTGGGGTCCAACAAGTCCGGCGGGGCGGCCGTGAAGAAGGGGCTGCGGTCCCTGAACCTCTGGTACATCGGCTACATCACCCACCAGGTCAGCCAGTTCGCCACCGCCGCCAGCCGCAGCCTGCATCTTCTGGACGACCGGGTGACCGAGCTCCGGCGGCAGCTGGACCGCCAGCAGGTGCCGTCCGCTCCGGTGGTGGAGGCCGCCGGCGCCGTCGGCCCGGACGCCTGGTGGGTCCCGCAGGCCGCCAAGGCCCTGGCCGGTGCCCCCGGCCGGGTGCTGCACACCGCCTGCGGCGACGGCTGGTTGGTGCGGTCGCTGGCCGGCGACGGGGTGGACGCCTACGGCGTGGACCCCCGGCCGGGCAAGACCGACGACCCCGCCGCCGTTGGGGAACGGGGCGGCGACCTCCGGGAGGAGCCCGTGCTGGACCATCTGCTGGCCGTCGAGTCCGGCGCCCTCGGCGGCGTGGTGCTGGACGGCGTCATCGACGGCATGTCCCACGGCGAGCGGCAGCAGCTGCTGGGGTTGCTCGGTGACCGGCTGGCCCCGGACGGGTTGCTGCTGATCCACTCCCTGTCGCCGGCCGGTTGGGACGCCGACGACGCCCCACCGGAGGCCGACCTGGCGCCGGGACGGCCGCTCCGTCCGGCCACCTGGGCCCATCTGCTGCCGACCCTCGGGTACTCGGCGACGGTGCACCCCGGGCCGTCGGCGGCCGACTACCTGGTGGTGGCCGTCCTCGACTCCCCACGGTGACCCCGACGGCGAATGGTGCCGGTGGCGGTGCCGGTGCCGGTGCCCGGCCCGGCGACGCCTGGCCCGATGGTGCCGGCCGGCCGGCCGTGCACCAGTTCGTACCGGCCCTCATCCCCCGGGACGCCACCGGCAGCCACACCCTGCTGCTCCGCCAGGCCCTCCGCGACGCCGGCTGGCGGTCCGACGTCTTCGCCGAGGCCACCCACGACGAGCTGCTGGCCGAGTCCATCCCGCTGGAGCACTACCCGCGGTACGCCGCCGCCGGGGACGTGCTGGTGTACCAGCTGTCCACGTCGTCGGCGGTGGCCGACTTCTTGCTGGGCCGGCCGGAGCGGCTGGTGCTGGACTACCACAACATCACCCGGCCGGAGCTGTCCGAGCGCTGGGACCCGGAGCCGGCCCGTCGGTCGGCGGAGGCCCTGGCCCAACTGGCCCAGCTGGCCCCCCGGTCGGTCCTGGGGTTGGCCGACAGTGAGTTCAACGAGCTGGACCTGGTGGCGGCCGGCTGCCCGAGGACGGCGGTGGTGCCGGTGCTGGTGGACCTGGATCGGCTGGTGGCCCCGGCCGACCGCCGGACGGCGGACCGGCTGGCCGCGGCCAAGGCCGCCGGTGGGGCCGACTGGCTGTTCGTCGGCCGGGTGGTGCCGTCCAAGGCCGGCCACGAGCTGGTGAAGGCCCTGTGGGCGTACCGGCGGCTGTACGACCCGGCGGCCCGCCTGCACCTGGTCGGGTCCACTCCGTCCACCCGCTACCTGGCGGCCCTGCGGGCGTTCGTGGCCGATCTCGGCCTGCAGGACGCCGTGCGGATCACCGGGGAGGTGTCCGACGGGGCCCTGGCCGCCTACTTCGAGGCCGCCGACGTGTACGTGTCCCTGTCCCTCCACGAGGGCTTCGGGGTGCCGCTGCTGGAGGCCATGCAGGTGGGGGTGCCGGTGGTGGCCCGACCGGCCGGGGCCGTGGCCGACACCGTCGGCGACGGCGGCCTGTTGCTGGACCGGCCGGACCCCACGACGGTGGCCGCCGCCGTCCACCGCGTGCTGACCGACCCCGCCCTGCGGGACCGACTGGTGGCCGCCGGGCGACGGCGGGTGGCGGCGCACTCCCTGGCCGACTCCGGCCGGCGGACCGTCGAGGCCATCGCCGCCGTGGTGGCCGAATCGGGGGTGACGGCCGGATGAGAATGGCCTTCGTCACCCCCCGGTACGGGCCGCAGATCATGGGCGGTGCCGAGACCGCCGCCCGGCAGCTGGCCGAGCACCTGGTGGCCGACTGCGGCTGGGACGTCGAGGTGTTCTCGACCTGCGCCCTCGACCACATCAGCTGGGACGACGAGCTGACGCCGGGGGACAGCGACCTCAACGGGGTCCGGGTGCACCGGTTCCGCTCCGCCGCCGGACGGGACCCCGACTTCTACGGCCTGGACGGCCGGCTGCGGGTGGCCCCGGCCGAGGCCACCCGGCGGGAGGCGGACCGGTGGGTGGACCTGAACGGTCCGGTCACCCCCGACCTGATCGACGCCGTCGGCGACAGCGGGGTGGACGTGGCCGCGTTCTACCCGTACCTCTACTACCCGACCGTCCGCGGCATCGGCCGGGTGCCGATGCCCGGGGTGCTGCACCCGGCCGCCCACGACGAGCCGGCGCTGTACCTGCCGGTGTTCCGGGGCACCTACACCAACGCCGACGCCATCTGCTACCACACCATGGCCGAGCGGCGGCTGGTGCAGCGGGTGCACCCGGTGGCCGACCGACCGCAGATCGTCCTGGGCCTCGGGGTGTCCGCGGGCACCGCCGGTGGCCGGCCCGGGGGGGACGTCCTCGGTATCGGCGACCGGCCGTACCTGGTCAGCGTCGGCCGGGTCGACGACCACAAGGGCTCCACCATGCTGGCGTCGTTCTTCCGCACCTACAAGCAACGGCACCCCGGGCCCCTCGCCCTGGCCCTGGTCGGGCCGATCTCGGCCCGGATCGAACCCGACGACGACGTGATCCTGACCGGCATCGTCGACGAGGCCGACAAGTGGGACATCGTCCGGGACGCCACCGTGTCGGTGTCCCCGTCGGCCCTGGAGTCGTTCTCGCTGGTCGTCTTGGAGGCCTGGATGGAGCGGCTGCCGGTGGTGGTCAACGCCACCTGCGACCCCACCAGGGAGCACTGTGAGCGGTCCGGCGGCGGCCTGTGGTTCGGGTCCTACCGGGAGTTCGAGGCCGTGATGGACCGGCTGCTGGCCGATGCCGACCTGCGCCGGCACCTGGGGGAGCGCGGGCGGGCGTACGTGGACGAGTACTACCAGTGGCCGGTCCTCATCCGCCGGTACGCCGATTTCTTGACCGACGTCGTCGACCGCGGCAAGGGCCCGGTGGGGGTGCTCTAGAAGCCGGGGTTCACGCAGCTGTCGGCGGCCTGGCCGACGTCCTGGTGCACCGTCGTGGCCCGGCTCCGCCGTGTCAGCCGTACCCCTGTGGCGAAGCCGGTGGCCAGCACCACCGGGAAGTGCGGGCAGAACCCGCCGCTGACTTCCACCAGCTTGGACAGGTCGTTGTCGCGGAACGTGGTGTCGACGCTGCCGCCGACGTAGATGCCGATCTCGGCCTCCAGCAGCTGCCCGCCGCTGGAGTTGTCGGTCCAGGTGGCTCCGAGGGCGTTGCGGCCGCCGCCGCAGGTGGCCACGTCTGTCTGGTTCGGGAGGGCGCAGTTCTGGTGCACCGTCGACCCGAACAGGTCGTGGGTGCCGGCGCTCAGCACCACGTTGATGTGCGTCCGGGTACCCGTCCAGAACCGGTTGCCGCTGATGACGGTGCCGGCGAACGACCGGCTGGTGGTCCCCGACGGGTCCCCGCCGGGCGTGGCCCCTTGGTGCAGCGAGTACGACGGGTCCGTGACGATGCCGAACGAGTACGAGTTGCCGGCCGACACCACCGTGTTGTCCATCACCCGTGACCGCTGCGGCCGGGTGGTGGCCAGGGACGACGCCCCGTCGAACAGGGCCACGGCGGTGTCGGACACGTCCACGATGTCGTTGTCGCGCACGGTGGCGTCCTGGCAGTAGATGCCGAGGGCGTCCGCCTCCGGGTGGTCCGACGAACCGGCCGCCACCTCGTGGGTGGACCCGTACCCGTCCACCAGGTTGTCCGACACCACGTTGTCGGTGCAGGCCGTCGCCCCGGGGACGTTGGACTCTGTGCTGTCGTCCTCCACGTTCGACGCCCCGTACGGGCTGCCGATCCGGTCGTCCTTCACCGTGGTCCCCCGGCCGCCGAGCATCCGGACGTCGAACTCCAGGAACGAGCTCGGGTCCGGGGCGTCCCGCTGGCCGTCCACCCAGACGTGCTCCAGCTTGGCCCCCGGCTGCAGCCGGACCAGCTCCTCCCCGGAGTAGTCCGGCAGCGGACCGAACCCGTCCAACCGCACCAGCCGGGCCATGTCCGCGTACCGGTCCGGGTCCGGGTCGCCGGCCGTCGTCAGGGTGACGTTGCCCGGGACCACCAGCGTGGTGGTCAGCCCCACCACCTCCCGGGCCGGCAGCACCACCGGGCCGCCGCCGGCCGCCGACCGGCTGTCCAGCTGCAGCTGCAGGGCCGCTTCGGTGTCGTCGGGGCCCGGCGTTCCGTGCTCCGGGGTCTGCATGGCCGGGAACCCGGTCCAGTTGCCGGGTTGGCCGAAGTAGTAGTTCGGGTTCGTCGGACTGCAGATGGCCGGCTCCGTCAGGTCGGCGAACTCGGCCGTGCCGAACAGGTTCTCGGCCGCCCGGGGCGGGGTGATCGCCCCGGCGGCGATCAGGTCCCGGTTCTCCACGTACCCCGTCGGATCCGGCTCGCGGTTCAGCACGAACCGGTACAGGCTCAGCACGATGGCCCCCGCCGTGGCCGCTCCCGGCGGGTAGTCCGACCGGTACTCCGCCGAGCCCACCACCCGGTTCCCGAACCGCCGCAGCGAACCCACCGAGCAGCCGGCCTTCGTGAAGTACCCGACCGCCGCCGCCCATTCCGCCGGCGTCGGTGCCCGGCCGAGCAGCTCGGTGTAGGCCTTGGCGACGAACTGGTAGGGCACCACCGCCGGGGGAGCGGTCGTCGCCGCGGCCGTGGTTCGGTCGGTTGACCCACCGGTGGCCGCGCTGGCCGACCCGGCGGCCGGGACAGCGACGCCCCCGACGAGGGCGACGGTCACGACGACGGCCGCCACCGGCACCAGCCCCAGCACTGCCACCGGAGACAGCAGGCGTCGCAGCAGTCCCCCGTGGTCCATGGTCCGGGTGACCATAGCGGCCGCCGCTGGCCGGCCCCGGTCGGGTGCAGTCCGGCACCGCCGGCCGCCGCCGGTCAATGCCGGCCAGAACGGCCGCTCAGAACGCCGGGTAGGCGGCGTCGTCGGTGGACAGCCATTCCTGGAAGGTCGGTCCCACGATCCGGGCGGCCCCGTCCGCCGGCAGCTGCCCGCCGGTCCGCATGGCCTTCCCGGCCAACCCCGGCACCCGGGCCGGCAGGATGGCCAGGTGACGGTGCCGTCGGCGGGCCAGGGCGCGAGCCATGGCCACCAGGTCGAGGACCTCCGGCCCGGCCACCTCGACGGTGCCCCCGCCGGCGGTGCCCCCGCCGGCGGACGCCCCGTCGCCAAGCGTCCCGTCGCCAAGCGCCCCGCGGCCAACCCCCTCGGCCACGTCCACCAGCACCCGCCCGACCGCCCGGGCCGCCACCGGCCGGATGCGCATGGGGGGCACCAGGGCCACCGGGCCCATCCGGGCCCGCTGGAGCACCTGGGCCGGGAACTCGTGGAATTGGGTGGCCCGGACGACGGTCACCGGCAACGGTCCGGCCAGGGCCGTCGCCTCCTGGGCCAGCTTGGCCCGGTAGTAGCCGATCGGCACCCGCTCCAGCCCGACGATCGACAGGACGACCAGCCGGGACACCCCCCGGGCGGCGCCCACGGCCTGCAGGTTGGCCGTCATGTCGGTGAACATCGCCGAACCCTCGTCGGCCTTCATGGTGGCGACGTTGGCCGCGTCGACCACCACCTCCACACCTTCCAGCGCCTTCGCCAACCCCCGGCCGGACCGCAGGTCCACCCCCCGGGACCGGCTGATCACCACCACCTCGTGCCCCCGGTCCTCGGCCGCCTGCACCGCGAACCGGCCGACCACCCCCGTGCCTCCGGCTATCGCCATCTTCATCCCCGGCTCCCTTCGTCTCCCTGCGGCACCGCAGCCGCGGCGGATATCCAGATGTTTAGTATCCGAGATTATCGCCGGAGCGGTTACCCGGACAAGTACAGTCCGTATATGCGGATGAGCGAGGGGGTGGAATGGGCGGCCCACTGCGCGGTGGTGTTGGCCGCGCTGCCGGACGGCGCGGTGCTGCCGGCGGCGCGGCTGGCCGAGTACCACGGGGTCCCGGGGCCGTACCTGGCCAAGTCCCTACAGGCTCTGGCCCGGGCCGGGATCGTCGAGGCCACCACCGGCCGCCGGGGTGGTTACCGGCTGCGCCGGCCGCCGTCGGCGGTGACCCTGCTGGACGTGGTCGGTGCGGTGGAGGGGGACCAGCCGATGTTCGTGTGCACGGAGATCCGCCAACGGGGGCCGGTGCGGGTGCCGGCCCGGTCATATCCCGCCAAGTGCGGCATCGCCGCCGCCATGGCCCGGGCCGAGGACGCCTGGCGGGACCAGCTGGCCACCACCACCGTCGCCGACCTGTTGGTCGGGGTGGTGGAGCAGGCGCCGCCGGCCGTGCTGGCCGGCACCGCGGTGTGGCTGCAGTCGGCCCTGGACAGGACCTGAGCGGTCCCGGTCGCCGGCCGGGTCAGCCGGGTCAGCCGGGTCAGCTGGATCAGGTGGTGGCCAGGCCGACGATGGGTTTGTTCAGCGGCCGGCCACCCATGGAGCCGAAGAATGTGGCGTCGCCGAACGAGAAGATGCCACCGTCGGCGGCCACGAACCGGTAGCCGTAGCCATTGGGTGTGGCCGCCATCCCGACGATGGGGGCGTTCAGCGGTTGGCCGCCCATGGACCCGTAGAAGGTCGTTGTGGGCCCGAAGGTGAAGATGCCGCCGTCGGCGGCCACCTCCCAGTACCCGGCGGTCGACTGGTCGAAGGCGATCCCGACGATGGGCGCGACCAGCGGCCGTCCGCCCATGGAGCCGAAGAACTGACCGTCCGGTCCGAAGGCGAAGATGCCGCCGTCGGAGGCGACGAGCAGGTAGCCCCGGCCGTCGGGGGTGGCGGCCATGCCGACGATGGGTTCGTTCAGCGGCTGGCCGCCCATGGACCCGTAGTACTGGGCATCGCCGTAGGCGAACATGCCGCCGTCGGACGCCACCAGCCAGTAGCCCTTGCCGTCGGGGGTGGCGGCCATCCCCACGATGGGTTCGTTCAGGGGTTGGCCGCCCATGGACCCGTAGAACTTGGCGCCGCCGTAGGCAAAGATGCCACCGTCGGCGGCCACCAGCCAGTACCCACCGGTATTCGGGGCCATGGCCATGGCCACGATGGGGGCGTTCAGGGTCGTGCCGCCGGTGGACCCGCAGAACGGGGTGGACCCGTACGAGAAGATGCCGCCGTCGCCGGCCACCAGGTTGTAACCGGTGAGGGCCGCCGAGGGGATTGTGCAGGCCGGGATGGCCCCGGCGGCGGTGGTGCCGCCGGCGTTGCCGGTCAGCTGAGGGTCGTGGTGGAACTGCGGCCAGGCTCCGGCGGCCACGGCCGAGGCCCCCTGACCGGCGGAACCGGTGACGA
>CAYVPF010000019.1:15148-22346 GCA_964453355.1 uncultured Acidimicrobiaceae bacterium
CGGTGACGAGCGGGGAGTTCTGGAACCCGATTGTCTCAGCGAGCTCGCCCACCTGGGTCCCCGTGGCGCCGTCGAGGACGAACACCCCTGACGCCGGGCTGGTCGACGTGGCCGGATAGGTCGGCACGAGGACGTCTTCGTGTCCTGTCGCCGACATGTTGAAGGTGACCAGCGAGCCGAGGATGGCGTCGGGGGTTGTGAACTGCCAGAGCACCTTCCCGGTGGCGGCTGTGAGCCCGTAGGCTGCGCCCCGCCCTGTCGGCTTGGTGACCCCTTCGACCACCTCGAGAGTGCCGTTGTCGAACAGGTCGGCCAGGGCCGGGCTGCTGTCGGTGGTGCCAGCCAGGGTGGTCGACCACTGCAGGCCGCAGTCGGTGTTGAAGGCCTTGATGGTGTCCGTGTCGGAGGCCCCGGGAAAGTACGAGCCGGTACCGACGACGATCCCGGTGGCGCCGCCGGCCAGGAAGCCGCCGACGGCGGGGGAGGAGTCGACGGTCTGCGTGGTGTCGTAGTCGCAGATGAGGCCGCCCTCGCTGTTCAGGATCCGGAGGTGGCCGCCCTGGGCGTAGGTCCGGCCGCGCCCGTAGCCGGCGGTCTGGGCCCCACCCTCGACGATGTCGGTCTGGCCGGTGCCGTAGAGGTCGGCCAGGGCGGCGGTGGAGAACACGCTGTCCGACGTGAAGAAGGGCCATCCCTTCAACGTGGCGCCGCTTCCGGCGTTCAGTGCGTACTCTTCCTGGCCCAGCGACCCGGCGACCACTCCGGTGGTGCCCTGCAACGAACCCACCGCCAGGGAGGCCTGGACACCCTGGGCGGGGCTGGCGTCGGTCGGCGGCTCGACCACGTTGGCGTTCCAGAGCCCGTTGCCGCCGGGCCCGTAGGCGAGGTAGCCGCCGGTTGTCGGGTGTGTGGCATTGCCGGTGCCGACGAACACGGAGTCGAGGCTGCCCCCACCGAGGGCGGCCACCGACGGCGTGGAGTCGATCGGGGCGCCGCCATCCTGGGTGGGCCAGCCAGCGACCGACGACCCACCTGTCAGGTGGTACGCGTACACCTTCCCCGACCGGTCACCGACGACCACGGCCGGGCCGCCGGCCAGGTTGGCCACGTTGGGGGACGACTCGGCTACCGGGTTGCCGCCGTCGGGCAGTGTGGCCTGCCACTTGAGGGTGACAAGGGATGTGACCGCACCGGCGCTGCCGTCGCCGATGGCGCCGAGGCCGGCCAGGGCCAGTGGGGGGACGACGAGGAGCAGCGCGGCGGAGCGGATGGGGCGACGCCGCCGGTGAGGGGAACGAGCGGGTTGCAAGTAACGAAAGGTACCAGCGGGTGCCGCCCGGTTTGCGGCACCCGCTGATACCTACCTGCCGACTAGAAGCCGGCCACATCTACCTGCCGACTAGAAGCCGGCCACATCTACCTGCCGACTAGAAGCCGGCCATGGCCACGATGGGCTTGTTCAACGGCTGGCCGCCCATGGAGCCGTAGAAGGGGGCGTTGTAGGAGAAGATGCCGCCGTCGGCAGCGACGAAGCGGTAACCGCCGCCACCGGCGGTGGCCTCCATCCCGACGATGGGCTGGTTGAGCGGCTGGCCGCCCATGGAGCCGTAGAAGGGGGCGTTGAAGGAGAAGACCCCGCCGTCGGCGGCGACCTCCCAGTACCCACCGGTCTTGGCATCGGTGGCAATCGCCACCACCGGCTTGTTGAGCGACTGGCCGCCCATCGAGCCCTGGAAGGTGGCGTTCCCGAAGGCGAAGATGCCACCGTCGCTGGCCACCAGCCAGTACCCACCACCATTGGCCGTCGCCGCCATCCCGACGATCGGCTTGTTCAGCGGCTGGCCACCCATGGACCCGTAGAACTTGGCGTTGCCGAAGGCGAACATGCCGCCGTCCGCAGCCACCAGCCAGTACCCACCGCCTGTCGGCGTCGCCGCCATCCCGACGATCGGCTGGTTCAGGGGCTGGCCACCCATTGACCCGTAGAACTGGGCGTCGCCGAAGGCGAAGATCCCACCGTCGCTGGCCACCTCCCAGTAGCCGCCACCATCATGGGTCACGGCCATCCCGACCACCGGCTTGTTCAGCGCGATGTTCCCCGTCGATCCGCAGAAGGGGAGGTTCCCGTAGCTGAAGATGCCCCCGTCCGACGCCGACAGGTAGTACCCGTTGGGGGCCCCGCTCGGCGCGCTGCAGGCGACCTGCACCACCGGGGCCGGGGTGCCGGCGTCACCGGTCAGCTGGGCGTCGTGGTGGAACTGTGGCCAGGCCCCGGCCTCGTTGACCACCGAGCCGTTGGAGCCGGCGATCTCGTAGTGGTAGAGGAAGCTGCCGGAGGACTGGTAGCCGGCCAGGGTGATGCCGATGGTGCCGTTGGGGTCCTTCGTGATCAGCGGCGAGTTCTGGAACCCGGTGTTGGACTGCAGAGTGGTGACGACGGCGCCGGTCTTGCCGTCCAGCACCACCACGCCGTTGACGGTGGGCGCCAGCACGTCCTGGTACCCGGTGCCCAGGTCGGCGGTGACGACGGAGCCGATGACCCGTCCCACCTGGGTGCTCCAGATGGTGGAGCCGTTGCTGCCGTCCAGGGCGTAGACCGAGCCGCTCCGGCCGGTGTCGGTGCCCTCCACCACCTGCAGTTGGCCGTTGCCGAGGACGTCGGCCAGGGCCGGGCTGCTCTTGGTGTTGCCGTTCAGGGTGGCGGCCCACTGCAGCTGGCAGCTGGCGTTGAGGGCCAGGAGCTGGTTGGTGTTGGAGGCTCCGGCGTAGGTTGTGCCGGTTCCGGCCACGATCCCGACGGTGGAGCCGCCCAGGAACTCACCGACGGCCGGCGACGACTGGACGGTCTGGTTGGTTGTGTACTGGCAGATCAACCCGCCGTTCGGCTTCGGCTGGCCGGCGTTGCCGGTGTTGGCCAGCACGCGGATGTGGCCGCCGTTGCCGTACGGGGTTGTGTACGAGTTGCCGGCCGTGGAGTCGCCGCCTTCGACGATGTCGGTCTGGCCGTTGCCGTTCAGGTCGGCCAGGGCCGGGGTGGTGAAGTTGCTGTCCCCCTGGTACCAGGGAAAGCCGCCCAGGACACCGCCGCTGCCGGCTGTGAGGGCGTACTCGTTCTCCCCCAGGGACCCGGCCACCACGTCGACGCCGCTCTGCAGGTTGCCGACGGCCAGGGAGGCCTGGACGCCGTTGTACGGCGAGCCGTCGGTCGAGGGGTTGGCGGCCCGGGTGTACCACTGGTCGCCGCCGCTCGGGCTGATGGCCTGGTAGCCACCGGAGTACGGGTTGCCGGCGTTGCCGGTGCCGACGAACACGGAGTCCAGGGCACTGCCGGCGGTGGTGGGGGCGACCGACGGCGACGAGTCGACCGGGGCCCCGGTGCTGTACGTCCAGACCGGGGCTCCGGTGGACAGGTTGTAGGCGTACACGTTGCCGGCCTCGTCGCCCACCGTGACGGCCGGGCCGCCGGCCAGTGTGGCCTCGTTCGGCGACGACAGCGCGATGGGCGAGCCGGCGTCGTTCAGCGGGCCGACCGTCCAGACGGGATTGCCGAAGTTGATGCCGGGGGTGGCGGACGGAGTGGCGGCGCCAGCCGCCGACCCGCCGTCTGCGGCCGGCAACACGCCGGCGCCCAAGCCCAACAGGCCTCCTCCCGCCAGGACCGCCACCAAGGGAACGGCCGCCCGGCGGCTCCTGCTGAACCTACGTGCACTTGCGTTCATCTTTGGCTCCTCATGGGGTCCGAATGGCACGGATGGTCCCGGCGCACCGAACACCATCTGGCCATACCCCGGTCTGGCGGAAAAAGTCCTGGCAACTGCCGTTATGGTCCGTCGAACCGATAACCTCTCGGGCCGTGACCGAGGAAAAGGCCGGTGCGGACGACGGCCCCACCGACCCGGGGCCACCGACGGCGTTCCTGGACGAGCTGGGCGCGGCCTTCCGGCGGCTCCGCCCTCAAGGCTCGGCCAACTGGAACTTCTCCGACGCTTTCGGCCGGTTGGAGCAGGTGCGGGACGACCTGGACCGGTCGGGACCGGCCGAGGCTCCGGGGGCCGCGATTCCGGGGGCCCACCCGGTCCCGGAGAACGTGGGCCGCAAGACGGCCACCGGCCGTCTGCGGCTGCCGGCGGACCGGAATCCACGCGTCCTGCTCGACACCTGGTTCGAGGACCGGGTGTCGGTCGCCGCGGCGGAGGCCGCCCGGCGGGTCGTAGTGGAGGGTCCGGTACAGGAGTCGGTGTCGGCCACGGTCGAAGCCCTCCGGTTCCTGGCGGCCCGGCTGGAGCGGCTGGAGCGGGCGGCGGACCGGCGAGACGGTGCGGTGGACGGGCTGGCGTGGCTGGTGGAACCGCCGGAGACCGCCCGGTGGCTGGACCCGGTCCGGCGCTGGCTGGGCCAGCCGGCCGGCCCGGTGGTCGTCGGGGAGTGCGGGGCCGGGGAACTGGCCGTCGGGCTGGCCTCGGCCGGCCTGGCCGTCAGGGGGATCGAGCCCCGGGGATCGGTGGCCTGGGCGGCGGCGGAAGCCGGCGTGGACGTGATGGCGGGCGAGGTGCTGGATCGGCTGGGTTCTGTGCCGACGGCCTCACTCGGCGGGTTGGTGCTGACCGGGGTGGTGGACCGGGCGCCGCTGGAAGGGCAGCTGGAGCTGCTGGAGCTGGCCGCCGACCGACTGATGCCGGGCGGCGGCCTGGCGGTCATCGGGACCCGGCCGGACCCCGCCGTCGAGGGCTGGCACGCGGTGGCCCGCGACCTGCTGCCCGGGCGCCCGCTGCACCCCGAGACGTGGCAGCTGCTGGTCGGTCGGGCCGGGTTCTCGGAGGTGGCCCCCCTGGAGGGCCCGCCGGCGGACGCCGGGGTCACCTTTGCCATCGGCGGCCGCCGGTGACGGGCGGGATCCACCAGTTCGTGCCCATGCTCCACGTCGGGGACGCCGTCGGGCAGCACACCGTGGCCGTCCGGGCCATCCTGGCGGCCCGGGGCATCCGGTCGGAGATCTACGTGGAGCTGGACGACCCCGACACGGTGGCCGAGACCCGGCCGGCGTCGGCGTACCCGGAGTCGGCGGAACCCGGGGACGTGCTGGTGTACCAGTTCGCCACCGCCTCGGCGCTGGCCGACCGGCTGGCGGAGCGCCCGGAGCCGCTGGTGGTCAACTACCACAACGTCACCCCGGCGGCGCTGTTCGCCCCCTGGGACAACGGGCTGGCCCGGCATCAGCTCCGGGCCCAGCAGGAGCTCGGCCGGCTGGCCGGTCGGGCGGTCCTCGGGGTGGCGGTGTCGGAGGTCAACCGGGCCGACCTGGTGGCCGCGGGGTTCGGGGCCACGGAGGTGGTGCCGCCGATCGTGCGGCTCGACCCGGCGGCCGCCACGGGGGGAGAGCCCGGGGGAGGGGACCGGCCGCGGCGGACCGGAGCCCGGTGGCTGGCAGTGGGGCGGTTGGCGCCGAACAAGGCCCTGGAGGACACGGTGACGGCCCTGCTGGCGTACCGCTCCCGCCACGACCCGACGGCGGAGCTGGTGGTGGTGGGCAAGCCGGCCCTGCCGGCGTACGTCCGGGCGGTGCACCGGTACGTCGCCGACCTGGGCCTGGCCGATGCGGTCCGTTTCGCCGGCAAGGTGGCCGACTCGGCCCTCGACGAGGCGTACGCCACGGCGGACGTGCTGGTGGTGTCGTCGGAGCACGAGGGGTACTGCCTGCCGGTGGTGGAGGCCATGGCGGCCGGGTTGCCGGTGGTGGCCTACCGGGAGGGGGCCTTGCCGGAGGTCTTGGGGGATGCCGGGGTCCTGGTGCCGACGAAGGACCCGGTGGCGGTGGCCGACGCCGTCCATCGGCTGCAGGCCGACGGGGACTGGCGGGCCGCCGTGGTGGCGGCTGGTCGGGCCCGGGTGCCGGCGCTCGGCCTGGACCGGGCCGGCGACCGGTTGGTGGACCTGCTGCTGCAGGTAAGGCGCCGACGGCCTGGCGGATGAGGTCGACGAACCGGTCGGTGGACCGGTCGACGGAGAAGGCGGCGACCCGGTCGGCGGCGGCGGCGGACAGCCGGCGGCGGAGATCCTGGTCGGTGACCACCCGGTGGACGGCGGCGGCGAACGGCAGGGGGTGCTTGTCGGGCAGGACCAGGCCGGCCGAGCCGACGGTCTCGGGGATGGCGGCGACCCCGTTGGCGACGACCGGGACGCCGTGGCCCATGGCCTCGACCAGGGGGACGCAGAACCCCTCGTGGTCGGAGGCGCAGACGAACACGTCGGCGGCCCGGTAGTAGGCCTCCAGCTCGGCCGGGGACACCGAGCCGGTGACGGTGACGGCGCCGTCCAGGTCGAGGTCGTGGACGAACCCGGCCAGGGCCGGCCCGTACTGGTCGCCGAGCGGCGACCCGACCAGCCACAGCCGGGCGGCGGGGTGGTACAGCCGGCGGTAGACGGCCAGCATCTTGACCAGGTCGTGGGGGGCCTTGTGGGGGGACACCTTGCCGACGAACAGCAGGTCCGGACTGCCGTCGGCCTTGCCGGCCGCCAGCCGGCCGGCCAGCGCCGGATCCGGGTCGGCCCCGGTGGCGGTCATGTCGATGAGGAGGGGGACCACGGCGGTGTCGGTGTACCCGGCCTCCACCAGCTCGGTCTCGTTGAAGGCCGAGTCGGCCACCGCCAGGCCGCTGTGCGGGGCCAGCCGGGCCAGCTGGGTGCGGCCGAGGGACACCTCGAACCCGACGTTGGGCTCCCACGGCGCCAGCAGGGGCGCCGGGGTGATGTTGTGGTAGTTGACCAGCTTCGGCTCGTCGCGGGCGGCCAGGATGTCGAAGACGGGACTGCCGATGGACGATTGGTACAGCAGCCACCGGTCCCGGCCGGTCCGGCCGAGGTCGACCACCGGGTGGCCCAGGTGGGCCACGTCGGGGGTGGCGTTGCCGTAGTAGATGTCGGAGTCGATGCCGGTCTGGCGGAGGGCGTCGGTGAGGGCCACGGTGTGCACGCCGATGGCGTCGCGGCTGGCCAGCGACGGGATGACCTGGTCCACTCGCACGGCCGGGAGTGTACCGGTGGGTGGAGGCCCGTCCCGGCGACCCCACCATCTCCTCGGGCATCGGCGCGGGGTGGCACCCGTCGGTGGCACCTCCTTTGTAGGCTGTGGCCCCATCACCCACATCCGCAACAGCAGCAACGCGGGCCGGGGTCGGCTGGCAGTGGTGACGGCGGCGCT
>CAYVPF010000020.1:0-5145 GCA_964453355.1 uncultured Acidimicrobiaceae bacterium
ACACCATCAACATCATCGACACCCCCGGCCACGTCGACTTCACCGTCGAGGTGGAGCGGTCGCTGCGGGTCCTGGACGGGGCGGTGGCGGTGTTCGACGCCGTGGCCGGGGTGGAACCGCAGACCGAGACGGTGTGGCGGCAGGCCAACAAGTACGAGGTCCCCCGGATCTGCTTCGTCAACAAGATGGACCGGGTCGGCGCCGACTTCGGTCGTACCGTCGAGATGATCAGGGACCGGCTGGACGCCAACCCGGCGGTGGTGCAGCTGCCCATCGGGGCCGAGGCCAACTTTCAGGGCGTCGTCGACCTGCTGGGCATGCGGGCCCTGATCTGGCACGAGGGCATGGGCGAGGAGTGGGAGGACGCGGACATCCCCGAGTCCCTGGCCTCCGAGGCCGAGGACGCCCGCCACCAGCTGGTCGACGTCTTGAGCAACTTCGACGACGGGATCATGGAGAAGTACCTGGCCGACGAGGCGATCACCGCCGACGACCTCCGCCGGGCGCTGCGCACCGGCACCCTGGCCAGCGAGGTCGTCCCGGTGCTGTGCGGCTCGGCCTTCAAGAACAAGGGGGTCCAGCCGATGCTGGACGCCGTGGTCGACTACCTGCCGAGTCCCCTCGACCTGCCGCCCACCCCGGGCACGAAGCCGGGGAAGGACGACGAGCCGGTCGAGCGCAAGGCCGACGACAGCGAGCCGTTCGCCGCCCTGGCCTTCAAGATCATGACCGACCCCTTCGTCGGCAAGCTCACCTACCTCCGCGTGTACTCCGGCACCCTCCGCAAGGGCGGCACCGTGACCAACACCACCAAGGACAAGAAGGAGCGGATCGGCCGGCTGCTGCAGATGCACGCCAACCACCGCGAGGACAAGGACGCCTGCTTCGCCGGCGACATCGTGGCCGCCGTCGGCCTCAAGCAGACGACCACCGGCGACACCCTGTCCGACCCGGCCCACCCCATCATCTTGGAGGAGCTGACGTTCCCGGAGCCGGTCATCCACGTGGCCGTGGAGCCGAAGACCAAGGCCGACCAGGACAAGCTGTCCAAGGCCCTGTTCTCCCTCTCCGAGGAGGACCCCACCTTCCGGGTCCGGTCCGACGAGGAGACCGGCCAGACCGTCATCTCCGGCATGGGCGAGCTGCACCTGGAGGTCCTGGTGGACCGGATGCTCCGGGAGTTCAGCGTGGACGCCAACGTGGGCAAGCCCCAGGTGGCCTACCGGGAGACCATCCGCAAGCCGGTCGAGAAGATCGAGGAGCGCTACATCCGCCAGACCGGCGGTCGTGGCCAGTACGGCCACGTGGTCATCAGCCTGGAGCCCACCGGCCCCGGCGGCGGCTACGAGTTCGTCGACAAGATCACCGGCGGGGTGATCCCGAAGGAGTACATCCCGTCGGTCGACGCCGGCATCCAGGAGGCCCTCACCTCCGGCGTGCTGGCCGGCTACCCGACGGTCGACGTCCGGGTGCTGTTGACCTACGGCTCGTACCACGACGTCGACTCGTCGGAGATGGCCTTCAAGATCGCCGGGTCCATGGCCGTCAAGAAGGCCGCCCGGGCGGCCGAGCCGGTGCTGTTGGAGCCGGTCATGGACGTCGAGGTGGTCACCCCCGAGGACTACATGGGGGATGTCATCGGCGACCTGTCGTCCCGTCGTGGCAGGGTCGAAGGCATGGACCAGCGGGGCAGCAGCCACGTCGTGCGCGCCCAGGTACCGCTGTCCGACATGTTCGGCTACGCTACGGACCTGCGTTCGCGTACGCAGGGCCGCGCCACGTACACGATGCAGTTCCACGCCTACAACGAAGTGCCGGACTCGATTGCTCGAGAGATCATCGCCAAGGCACGCGGCGAGTAGGTGGGAACCGGGCCGAGCGGTCCGGACCAGACAGGACCCCGCCGGGCAGCATCCGGTGGCGCAGACGGCAACGCAACCAGAGTCAGCAAGCAGGGCGGGTGACCGCCGCGGTGGGCCCGAGGGGGCACCGCTCGAGATCAGGGAGTAGTTGGGTAGATGGCCAAGCAGAAGTTCGAGCGCTCGAAGCCTCATATCAACGTGGGGACGATGGGGCACATCGACCATGGCAAGACCACGCTCACGGCGGCCATCACCAAGGTCCTGTCGGAGAACAACCCCAACACCTCCTTCACCCCGTTCGACCAGATCGACAAGGCCCCGGAGGAGAAGCAGCGGGGCATCACCATCTCGATCGCCCACGTCGAGTACGAGACCGCCAACCGGCACTACGCCCACGTCGACATGCCGGGCCACGCCGACTACATCAAGAACATGATCACCGGCGCCGCCCAGGTGGACGGGGCCATCCTGGTGGTGTCCGCCGCCGACGGCCCGATGCCGCAGACCCGTGAGCACGTGCTGCTGGCCCGCCAGGTCGGTGTCCCGTACATCGTGGTGGCCCTCAACAAGGCCGACATGGTGGACGACGAGGAGCTGCTCGACCTGGTGGAGCTGGAGGTCCGGGAGCTGCTGAGCGAGTACGAGTTCCCCGGCGACGACACCCCGGTGATCCGGGTCAGCGCGCTGAAGGCCCTGGAGGGCGACCCCGAGTGGACGCCCAAGATCCTGGAGCTGATGGACGCCGTCGACACCTTCATCCCCGAGCCCGTTCGGGACATCGAAAAGCCCTTCTTGATGCCCATCGAGGACGTCATGTCCATCACCGGCCGGGGCACCGTGGTAACCGGCAAGGTCGAGCAGGGCGTGGTCAAGGTGGGTGAGGAGGTCGAGATCGTCGGCCTGCGCGACACCCAGAAGACCACCGTCACCGGCATCGAGATGTTCCGTAAGCTCCTCGACCAGGGCCAGGCCGGCGACAACATCGGCGCCTTGCTCCGTGGCACCAAGAAGGAGGAGGTGGAGCGGGGGCAGGTGCTGTGCAAGCCCGGCTCCATCACCCCGCACACCGACTTCGAGGCCACCATCTACGTGCTGACCAAGGAAGAAGGCGGCCGCCACAAGCCGTTCTTCACCAACTACCGGCCGCAGTTCTACTTCCGGACCACCGACGTCACCGGCACCATCACCCTGCCGGAGGGCACCGAGATGGTCATGCCCGGTGACAACACCGACATGACGGTGGAGCTGGGCAAGCCCATCGCCATGGTCGAGGGGCTCCGGTTCGCCATCCGCGAGGGTGGCCGCACCGTGGCCTCCGGCCGCGTCACCAAGATCCTCAAGTAACCGGAAGCAGAGGAACGCTCCCCATGGCCGACGGCCCCCGTCAGAAGATCCGGATCCGGCTGAAGGCCTACGACCACGAGATCCTCGATCAGTCCACCGAGAAGATCGTTCAGACGGTCCTGCGTACCCAGGCGAAGGTGCAGGGGCCGGTGCCCCTGCCGACCGACAAGCACCGCTACACGGTGATCCGGTCGCCGCACAAGTACAAGGACAGCCGGGAGCACTTCGAGATGCGGGTGCACAAGCGCCTGGTCGACATCGTGGAGCACACCCCGAAGACCGTCGATTCCCTCCAGCGGCTGGACCTTCCGGCCGGTGTGGACATCGAGATCAAGATTCAGAACGCCTGACCCCTCGGGGGGAAGCGATACCCCCCTGGCGGGAAGCGGGGCTTTCCGGTAAGCTATTCATTCGGGCCGCCGCCAGTTCTTCGGCGCCCGATCCACCAGTAGACGTGCCCGAGCGCCTGTCGGTCCCGGAAGGGAACGGCCGGGACCCCGGGCCGCAACATTCGAGCGCTCCGCTCGGGATCCCCGGGCGGAGCGTTGGCGTGCGCACGGGAGACCGTCCGCCCACCAGGGAGAGACACGTGGCTACGAAGGCGATCGTCGGCGAGAAGGTCGGCATGACCCAGGTCTGGGACGACCAGAACCGCGCCATTCCGGTGACGGTTCTCCGGGTCGCGCCCGTCCGCGTGGTCCAGGTGAAGACCCCCGAGCGCGAGGGCTACTCGGCGCTGCAGGTCACCTGGGGCTTCCGCCGGGCCGGCAGCCTGACCAAGCCGGAGCAGGGGCACTACGACCGGGCTGGGGTCGATCCCGGCCGCAAGCTCGTGGAGCTCCGGCTGGACGACATCAGTGCCTACGAAGTCGGTCAGGAGCTCACCGCCGACCTGTGGACCGCCGGCGAGAAGGTGGACGCCATCGCCGTCAGCAAGGGCAAGGGCTTCGCCGGTGGGATGAAGCGCCACAACTTCAAGGGCCAGGGGGCGTCGCACGGGAACCACAAGGCCCACCGGGTGCCCGGGTCCATCGGCGCCTGCGCCACCCCTTCCCGGGTGTTCAAGGGCACCCGCATGGCCGGTCGGATGGGCGGCCAACAGGTCACCGCACTGAACCTCGAGGTGGTGTCGGCCGACCCTGAGCGGGAGCTCGTGTTGGTCAAGGGGGCCGTACCGGGGGCCCGGGGTTCGGTGGTCCTCCTGCGGGACTCCGTCAAGGCGCCGCAGGCCAAGAACGGGAGCCGGTCATGACCCGCACCGCCGTACGCAGGGAACGGCCGGCGCCGACCGCCCGCACCGTGGTCCGCCGGGACATCGACGGCAACGAGCTCGGCACCGTCGACCTGGAGCCGGCCATCTTCGGCATCGAGCCCAACCAGGCGGTGCTGCACCAGGTGGTCACCGCCCAGCTGGCCGCCGCCCGGTCCGGCACCCAGTCGACCAAGACCCGGGCCGAGGTCCGTGGGGGCGGCGCCAAGCCGTTCCGCCAGAAGGGCACCGGCCGGGCCCGTCAGGGCTCGATCCGCTCGCCAAGCTGGGCCGGTGGTGGGGTCGCCCTCGGCCCCAAGCCCCGCAGCTACCGGCAGCGGACCCCGAAGAAGATGATCCGCCTGGCCCTCTGCTCGGCCCTGTCCGACCGGGCGGCCGAGGACCGGGTGGCCCTGGTCGACGGCTGGGGTTGGGACGAGCCCAAGACCAAGGGCGCCGTCGCCGCCCTGGTCGCCCTGGGCCTGTCCGGCAAGGTGCTGGTGGTCCTGTCCGACGACGACCAGGTGGCCGAGCGGTCGTTCGGCAATCTGCAGCAGGTGCAGACCATCCTGGACGGCGAGCTGTCCGCCTACGACATCCTGCGGAACGACTGGGTGGTCTTCACCGACCAGACCCTGCCGGGCGCCGACCTGGTCGAGGTGATCGAGATCATCGACACCATCGACGAGG
>CAYVPF010000020.1:5245-21989 GCA_964453355.1 uncultured Acidimicrobiaceae bacterium
CGGCGAAGAGGTCATCGAGATCATCGACACGGTGATCGACGCCGGGACCGGTGAGGCGGTGATCGTCGACGAAGTGATCGACGTCGACGCCGAAGGGAACGAGGTCGACGAGATCGAGGTCGTCGAGGTGGACGCCGACGGGAATGCGATCGAGGTGGCCGACGAGGTCGAGATTGTCGGCGTCGACGCCGACGACAGTGAGGCCGACGGGGAAGAAGCCGACGAGGAAGGGGAGCAGTCATGAAGGACGCCACCTCAGTGCTGCTCCGGCCGGTGATCTCCGAGAAGACGTACGCGTTGATGAACCGCAACGTGTACGTGTTCGTGGTGGACCCGGGGGCCAACAAGATCGAGATCCGCCAAGCGGTGGAGCAGGCCTTCGACGTCCGGGTGGACAACGTCAACACCCTGAACCGGAAGGGCAAGGCCACCCGGAACCGCCGCACCAACACGGTGGGTCACCGGCCCAACACCAAGCGGGCCATCGTCACCCTGCACGCCGGCGACAAGATCGACCTGTTCGAGAGCTGAGGATCTGATGCCGCTGCGATCACGCAAGCCCACCAGCCCCGGACGTCGGTTCCAGACCGTCGCCGACTTCGCCGAGATCACCCGGGACCGCCCGGAGCGGTCGCTGCTGGCCACCAAGCCGAGCACCGGTGGCCGCAACAACCTGGGCCGCAAGACCGCCCGCCACCGCGGGGGTGGCCACAAGCGCCAGTACCGCATCGTCGACTTCCGGCGGGACAAGGACGGGGTGCCGGCCAAGGTGGCCGCCATCGAGTACGACCCCAACCGCAACGCCCGCATCGCCCTGCTGCACTACTTGGACGGCGAGAAGCGCTACATCCTGGCTCCGGCCGGGGTGAAGGTCGGCGACCGGCTGCAGAGCGGGCAGGGGGCCGAGATCCGGCCGGGCAATGCGCTGCCGTTCCGGTACATCCCGGTGGGTTCGGTGGTCCACAACGTGGAGCTCCGCCCCGGCGGCGGCGGCAAGCTGGCCCGGGGGGCGGGCATGAGCATCCAGCTGGTGGCCAAGGAGGGGGCGTTCGCCACCTTGCGGCTGCCGTCGACCGAGATGCGCCGGGTGTCCATCGACTGCCGGGCCACCCTCGGGGTGGTCGGGAACTCGGAGGCCGAGCTGGTCAAGGTCGGCAAGGCCGGCCGGAACCGCTGGAAGGGCATCCGCCCGCAGACCCGTGGCGTGGCCATGAACCCCGTCGACCACCCGCTGGGCGGTGGCGAGGGCAAGACCTCGGGTGGCCGCCACCCGGTGTCCCCGTGGGGCAAGCCGGAGGGCCGCACCCGGGCCAACAACAAGGAATCCGACAAGTTGATCGTCCGCCGCCGCCGCACCCGCGGGGCTCGGCGGTAGGGAGGTCGTGCAGTGCCGCGCAGCCTGAAGAAAGGTCCGTTCGTGGACGACCACCTGCTGAAGAAGGTGGACGCCCTGAACGCGACCGGCGAGAAGCGGGTCATCAAGACCTGGTCCCGGCGGTCCACCATCATCCCGGACATGGTCGGCCACACCGTGGCCGTCCACGACGGCCGTCGGCACGTGCCGGTGTACGTGACCGAGTCCATGGTCGGCCACAAGCTGGGCGAGTTCGCCCCGACCCGGACCTTCCGCTACCACGCCGGCCAAGAGCGGGCGGGGAGGCGCTGAGATGACCGGCGCCAAGACCAACGAGCGGCCGGGCACCAAGGCGGTGCTCCGGCACTTCCGGATGTCGGCCTCCAAGGCCCGGCAGGTTCTGGACCTGATCCGCGGCGAGGACGTGGATCGAGCGGCCGAGATCCTGCAGACCACCCCCCGGGAAGCCGGGACGGTGATCGGCAAGGTACTGGCCTCGGCGGTGGCCAACGCCGTGCACAACGACGGCCTGTACGCCGAGGACCTGTACGTGTCCGCCTGCTACGCCGACGAAGGGGCCACCCTGAAGCGTTGGCGGCCGCGGGCCCGGGGCCGGGCCACCCGGATCCGGAAGCGGACCACCCACATCACCATCGTGGTCAGCCAGCTGCCCGACGACCGGCTGGCCCGCCGCCGGGCGGAGCGGGCCGCCACCGGCACCCAGCGGTCCCGCCGGGTGTCCGAGTCGCGGCGCCGGGCTGACCTGGCCGGTCGGCTGGGTCGACGTCGCCAGGCCCAGGAGGAGGCCGCGGCCGCCGCTGAGGCCGACGCCGAGCTGAGCGCCGCCGCCGAGGCGGAGATCGAGACCGAGCTGGTCGAGGACGCCGTGGCCGAGCAGGTGGCCGAGGACGTGGTGGAGGCGGAGGCCGAGGAGCTGGCCACCGAGACCACCGACGAAGAGGTGGCCGAGGCGGCAGCCGAAGACGTGGCCGCTGACGATACGGACGAGGGCGCAGGCGAAGCACCAGACGGGGAGAGCAAGTAGATGGGCCAGAAGGTAAACCCCTACGGGTTCCGCCTCGGGATCACCACCGACTGGAAGTCGCGCTGGTTCGAGGAGCGGCACTACCGCGACTTCGTGGTCGAGGACTGGAAGATCCGTGACTACCTGATGTCGCAGCTGGAGGCGGCGGCGGTCAGCCGGATCGAGGTCGAGCGCACCCGTGACCGTCTGCGGGTGGACATCCACACCGCCCGTCCCGGCATCGTCATCGGTCGCCGCGGCGCCGAAGCCGACCGGCTCAAGAAGAAGCTGGAAGAGATCACCGGACTGCAGAACCGGATCCAGCTCAACATCCAAGAGATCAAGCAGCCGGAGCTGGACGCCGCGCTGATCGCCCAGGGCATCTGTGACCAGCTCGTGCGGCGGGTCGCCTTCCGCCGGGCGATGAAGCGGGCCATCCAGACCGTGCAGAAGGCCGGCGCCCAAGGGGTGAAGGTCCAGTGTTCCGGCCGTCTCGGCGGATCGGAGATGTCCCGCAAGGAGCAGTACCGCGAGGGTCGGGTGCCCCTGCACACCCTCCGGGCCGACATCGACTACGGCTTCCGGGAGGCCAAGACCACCGCCGGCCGGGTCGGGGTGAAGGTCTGGATCTACAAGGGCGACATCCTGCCGTACAAGGTGTCGGTCGAGGACAAGATCACCCGGGAAGCCGCCATGGCCGTCGGGGAGACCTCCGGCCAGGGCCGGCCGCGCCGGCTGATCACCGCCGGCGGCGGCCGTCGGCGTGAGGACCAGCCCGAGCCCGGCACGGCGGCCGACGAGGTGGCCGTCGACGAGGTGGCTCTGGAAGAGGCACCGTTGGAAGAGGCGGTTGTGGAAGAGGCGGCGGCCGAGGTGGCCGTGGTCGAGGAGCTGACCGAACAGGCCGCCGAGGCCATCCCGGAGGTGGCCGAGGTCGCCGACGTGGCCGCTACCGACGTGGCCGAGGTCGCCGATGTTGCCGCTCCGGTGGCGGCCGAGGACGACGAGGTGGCTGACGCCCCGCCGGTGGCCGACCTGATCGCCCCGCCGGCGGAGCCGGACGAGCTGGAGCGGCGGCTGGCCGAGGACGAGGAGATCGAGCGGCGCAACCGCCACGAGCACCACGAGACCCCGCACTTCCGAAGGGAGTCGGACTGACATGCTGATGCCCCGGAAGGTCAAGCACCGCAAGCAGCATCGTGGCCGCCGCACCGGCGCCGCCAAGGGCGGGACCACCGTCAGCTTCGGCGACTTCGGCATCCAGGCCACCGAGCCCGGATGGCTGACCGCCCGCCAGATCGAGGCCGCCCGTATCGCCATGACCCGCCACGTCAAGCGTGGTGGGAAGGTCTGGATCCGGGTGTTCCCGGACAAGCCCATCACCCAGAAGCCGGCCGAGACCCGCATGGGGTCCGGCAAGGGCAACCCGGAGCACTGGGTGGCCGTGGTCCGGCCCGGTCGGATCCTGTTCGAGCTGGCCGGAGTGGACCGGGAGCTGGCGCAGGCCGCCATGGAACGGGCCATCCAGAAGTTGCCGTTCAAGGCCCGCTTCGTGGTCCGGCCCGGTACCCATGACACCCCGGAGGTGCAGGTATGACGGCGGCCGCCGAGCTGCTGCTGATGGACCCGGCCGAACTGGAGACCCGGTTGGTCGAGTCCCGCAAAGAGCTGTTCAACCTGCGGTTCCAGCTGGCCACCGGGCAGCTGGACAACTCGGCCCGGGTGCGCGACGTCCGCCGTGAGGTGGCCCGCATCCTGACCGTCCTGCGGGACCGTGAGATCCAGGAGGCCGAGGGCGTCTACCAGCCTCCGGCCTCCGCCCGGCCGGCCGCCACTGCCGCGGTCGTCGTGGAGGAAGAGGCGGCCGACGCCGCCGACCAGGAGGAGGAGGCCTGATGGCCGACACCAGCGCAACTGAGCCGGTGGCCACCGAGGCCCCGGTCGAGCCATCGGGCACCGAAGCCCCGGCCGCCGAGGTGGCCGTGACGACGTCCGACGCCGCCTCCCCGGCCGCGGCGGCCCCGGCCACTGCCGCCAAAGCCACTGCCGCCCAGGCCACTGAGACCGAGGAGCGGGTCAACCGGCGGAAGGTCCGGGAGGGCATCGTGGTATCCGACGCCATGAACGCCACCGTGATCGTGGCGGTGGTGGAACGGGTCCGGCACCCGCGGTACGGCAAGACCGTGCAGCGGACCAAGCGGCTGTACGTCCACGACGCCGACAGCTCGGCCAAGGTCGGCGACCGGGTCCGAGTGGTGGAGACCCGCCCGCTGTCCAAGCTGAAGCGGTGGCGGCTGGCCGAGATCATGGAGCGTGCCCGATGATCCAGCAGGAGTCCCGCCTACGGGTGGCCGACAACTCCGGGGCCCGCGAGGTGCTGTGCATCCGCGTCCTCGGCGGGTCCCGTCGCCGGTACGCCAGCATCGGCGACATCTTCGTGGCCACCGTCAAAGACGCCATCCCCGGGGCGGCGGTCAAGAAGGGCGACGTGGTGAAGTGCGTGGTGGTGCGGACCAAGAAGGAGAAGCGCCGCCCGGACGGCAGCTACATCCGCTTCGACGAGAACGCCGCCGTGCTCATCAACGACCAGCAGCAGCCCCGCGGCACCCGCATCTTCGGCCCGGTCGGCCGGGAGCTGCGCGACAAGCGGTTCATGCGGATCGTTTCGCTGGCCCCGGAGGTGTTGTGATGCGTATCCACAAGGGCGACCGGGTCGTGATCCGGTCCGGCAAGTACAAGGGCCACAAGGCCGACGTCGTCAAGGCCCTGCCGGCCGAGGGCAAGGTGGTGGTCGAGGGGGCCAACGTGGCCAAGCGCCACGCCAAGCCCACCCGCAACACCATGCAGGGCGGCATCATCGACAAGTTCATGCCCCTCCCGGTGTCGTCGGTGTCCCTGATCTGCAAGTCCTGCGGGGAGCCCACCAGGATCGGCATGCAGTTCGACGAGCAGGGCCGCAAGGTCCGGATCTGTCGGAAATGTGGAGGTGAGCTGTGACCACCACGGCGTCTGCCCCCAGCCGTCCCCGGCTGAAGACCCGTTACAACGGCGAGATCCGCGGCCAGCTCCTCGACGAGCTGTCCCTGGGCAACGTCATGCGGGTGCCCCGGCTGGAGAAGATCGTCGTCAACATGGGCGTCGGCCGGGCCACCCAGCAGGCCTCCCTCATCGAGGGGGCCCAGCGGGACCTGGAGGCCATCACCGGCCAGAAGCCCATCGTGACGCGGGCCAAAAAGTCCATCGCCGGCTTCAAGCTCCGGGAGGGCCAGGCCATCGGGGCGAAGGTCACCCTGCGCGGGGATCGCGCCTGGGAGTTCTTCGACCGCCTGGTCAGCCTCGCCATCCCCCGTATCCGGGACTTCCGCGGCTTGTCGCCCCGGTCGTTCGACGGCCACGGCAACTACACGTTCGGCGTCACGGAGCAGTTGATCTTCCCGGAGATCGACTACGACCGCATCGACACCGTCCGAGGGATGGACATCACCATCGTCACCACCGCCCGCACCGACGAGGAAGGCCGTGCGTTCCTGCGGGCGTTCGGCTTCCCGTTCCGACAGGAGACCCGTTAGTCACCATGGCTAAGAAGGCACTTATTCAGAAGCAGCAGCGCACCCCGAAATTCAAGGTCCGGGGGTACACCCGGTGTCGCCGGTGCGGCCGGCCGAAGGCCGTCTACCGCAAGTTCGGGCTGTGCCGGATCTGCCTGCGGACGATGGTGCACGCCGGCGAGGTGCCCGGAGTGACCAAGGCGAGTTGGTAGGAGAACGGCCATGACCATGACCGACCCGATCGCAGACATGCTCACGCGGATCCGGAACGCCAATTCGGCGCAGTTCGAGACCGTGAAGATGCCCGGTTCCAAGGTGAAGGAAGCCTTGGCCGTCGTGTTGGAGCGCGAGGGCTTCATTGCTGGCTTCTCGGTGGCCGAGGACCCGGCGCGCCCGGGCTCGACGCTGGAGATCACCATGAAGTACTCCGCCGACCGCACCCGGACCATCGGGGGCATCAAGCGCATCTCCAAGCCCGGCCTGCGCATCTACGCCCGCGCCGACAAGATGCCCCGTGTCCTCGGCGGCATGGGTGTGGCCGTGCTGTCCACCAGCCACGGCCTCATGACCGACCGGGAGGCCCGCAAGCGGCACCTGGGCGGGGAGGTGCTCTGCCATGTCTGGTAGCGCCCACCTGGTAACCGAGGACGAAGGAACCCGCTGATGTCCCGTATTGGACGTTCACCCATCCCGGTGCCCTCCGGGGTCACCGTCACCCTGGCCGGCGACTCGGTCACCGTGGCCGGGCCCCAGGGCACCCTCGACCGCCGGCTGCCGTCGGGCATCACCATCTCCCAGGACGGCGACGTCCTGAACGTGGCCCGTCCCGACGACGAGCGGCAGCACCGCGCCCTGCACGGCCTGACCCGGTCGTTGGTGGCCAACATGGTTACCGGGGTCACCCAGGGGTTCACCAAGGAGCTGGAGATCGTCGGCGTCGGCTACCGGGCCGCCGCCAAGGGCCCGAGCTCGCTGGAGCTGGCGCTCGGGTTCTCGCACTCGGTGCCGGTGACGGCCCCCGACGGCATCACCTTCGAGGTGCCGACCCCGACGCGGATCATCGTGAAGGGGATCGACAAGGAGCAGGTCGGCCAGGTGGCCGCCAACATCCGCAAGCTCCGGAAGCCGGAACCGTACAAGGGCAAGGGTGTCCGCTACGCCGGCGAGCGGGTTCTCCGCAAGGCTGGAAAGGCGGCCAAGTAATGGCTGGGACCAACCGGGAGCGCGCGCTCCGCATCCGCCGGCACGCCCGGGTACGGGGAAAGGTGGCCGGCACCGCCGATCGCCCCCGCCTGGCCGTCAGCCGGACCAACCGGCACATCTCGGTGCAGGTCATCGACGACCAGGCCGGCCGGACCCTCGCGGCTGCCTCCAGTGGGGAGCCGGAGCTGCGCGAGCAGCTGGGCCGGGCTGGTGGGGGTAACGTGAGCGGCGCCGAAGCCGTGGGCCGCCTGGTGGCCTCCCGGGCCAAGGCGGCCGGGATCAGCCGGGTGGTCTTCGACCGAGGGGGATTCGCCTACCACGGCCGGGTGGCCGTGTTGGCTGACGCCGCACGCCAAGAGGGACTGGAGTTCTGAGGACCATGACCGACGCGCAATACGAGGAGCGGACCATCCGGGTCAACCGGGTGGCCAAGGTCGTCAAAGGTGGTCGCCGGTTCTCCTTTGCCGCCCTCATGGTGGTCGGCGACGGCAACGGCCGGGTGGGCCTGGGCTACGGCAAGGCCAAGGAGGCCGGCCTGGCCGTCCAGAAGGGCATCGAGGAAGCCCGGAAGAACGTCTTCGAGGTGTCCTTGGCCGGCACCACCATCACCCACCCCATCATCGGGGAGAGCGGGGCCGGCCGGGTGATGCTGAAGCCCGCCGCCCCCGGCACCGGGGTCATCGCCGGCGGGGCCGCCCGGGCCATCTTGGAGATGGCCGGCATCCGGGACATCCTGGCCAAGTCGCTGGGGTCGTCCAACGGCATCAACGTGGCCCACGCCACCATCGCCGGGCTGAAGGCGCTCCGGCGCCCGGACGAGGTGGCGGCCCTGCGGGGGAAGCAGCCTGACGAGGTCACCCCGGCCGGGGTGCTCCGGGCCTACCGGGAGCGCCGCCGGGAGACCGACCTGTTCACCGCGGAGGTCCGCTGACCATGGCCGCAGCCACCA
The DNA here is from genome assembly GCA_964453355.1 of uncultured Acidimicrobiaceae bacterium. Taxonomy (GTDB): domain Bacteria; phylum Actinomycetota; class Acidimicrobiia; order Acidimicrobiales; family RAAP-2; genus DASZUK01. The sequence goes on from CAYVPF010000020.1 coordinate 13,324, forward strand.
AGACCGCCGACAAGACCGCCGACCGAAGCCTGCGGGTCACCCAGGTCCGCTCGGCCATCGGGACGAAGCCCAAGCACCGGGGCACCCTCCGTGCCCTTGGCCTGCGCGGGATCGGCCAGCACAACGACCTGCCGGACCGGCCGGAGATCCGGGGCATGCTCGCCCGGGTCCCCCACCTGGTCTCGGTCGAACCCACCCCGAACGAGGAGAACAGCCGACCGTGAAACTGCACGAGCTCAGCCCCCCCAAGGGCTCGGCCCGTCCCAAGCGCCGCGTCGGACGTGGCATCGGCGGCAAGGGCGGCAAGACCGCCGGACGGGGTACCAAGGGACAGGGCGCCCGGGACACGATCCCGGCCGGCTTCGAGGGCGGCCAGCTACCGCTGATGCAGCGCATCCCCAAGCTGCGTGGGTTCAAGAACCCGTTCCGGGTCGAGTACACCCCGGTCAACCTGGACGACCTGGCCGCCTTGGCGGTGGACGAGGTCACCGTCGACACCTTGGTGGCCGGTGGACTGGTCCGCAAGGGCGCCCTGGTCAAGGTGTTGGGCCGCGGGCAGCTGACCCGCCCGGTCCAGGTGTCGGCCCATGCGTTCTCGGCCTCGGCGGAGGCTGCCATCACCGGTGCTGGCGGCGCCGTCCAACGCGTCCCGTTGCCCTTCGGCCATGGCAGACCGCCGGCCAAGGGCAACGCCCTGACGAACCGGTAGTGAGCGGCTCGCCGCCGGTCTGAGGAACGAGAGACCATGCTCTCCCGGCTGAGCAACATCTTCAGGGTTCCGGATCTCCGGAACAAGGTCCTGTTCACCCTGCTCATCATCGCCCTCTACCAGGTGGGCGCCAACGTCCCCGTGCCCGGGGTCAGCTGGTCCAAGCTGTCCTCCCTGGAGTCCTCGGCGGGGTCCGCCGGCGTCCTCGGGTTCTTGAACCTGTTCTCCGGTGGCGCCCTGGTCCGCCTGGCCGTGTTCGGGCTGGGCATCATGCCCTACATCACCAGCTCCATCATCATCCAGCTGCTGGCCACGGTGATCCCGAAGCTGGAGGAGTGGCGAGACCAGGGGGCCGTCGGGCAGAAGAAGATCACCCAGACCACCCGGTACCTGACCATCGCCCTGGCCCTGATGCAGTCGACCGGGCTGATCTACGCCTTCCACGGCCACGACTCGGCCCTGCTCGGCACCACCATCGACCTGATCCCGAAATTCACCATCTGGCTCGGGATCTTCATGGTGCTGATCCTCACGGCCGGCACCGCCTTCGTCATGTGGCTGGCCGAGTTGATCACCCAGCGCGGTATCGGCCAGGGCATGTCGATCCTGATCTTCGCCAACGTGGTGGCCTCGATCCCGTCCGGGGGAAAGTCCATCTACGAAGAGGGCGGCTCCTTCAAGTTCGCCATCATGATCCTGGTGTCGCTGCTCCTGTTGGTGTTCATCGTGTTCATGGACCAGGGCCAGCGACGGATCCCGGTCACCTTCGCCAAACGGGTGGTCGGCCGCCGTACCTACGGCGGCCAGAGCACCTACATCCCGCTGAAGGTCAACCAGTCCGGCGTCATCCCCATCATCTTCGCCAGCTCGGTCCTCTACATCCCGGTGCTGCTCAGCAACGTCATCCCAAACCACGCCTTCCAGAGCTTCGTCAAGAACAACATCCAGCCGACCAGCGGGGTGTACATCTCCTTGTACTTCGTCCTGATCCTGGCCTTCACCTTCTTCTACGTCTACGTGGCCTTCGACCCCCACCAGCAGGCCGACATCATCCGCAAGCAGGGCGGCTTCATCCCCGGCATCCGGCCCGGGCCGCCCACCGAGCGGTACTTCGCCCACATCCTCAACCGCATCACGGTCCCCGGGGCCCTGTTCCTGGCCTCGGTGGCCGTGGTCCCCTCTATCCTGATGGCGCTGTGGAACCTCAACAAGTTCCCGTTCTACGGCACCACCCTCCTCATCTCGGTCGGGGTCGCCCTCACAACCATGCGCCAGATCGACAGCCAGCTGATGATGCGTAACTACGAGGGTTTCCTCAAGTAGGGGCTGGGTGGTACCCGGGGTCAGGCTCGTGGTCCTCGGCAAACAGGGGGCCGGCAAGGGGACGCAATGTGTGCGCCTGTCGCACCACTACGTGGTCCCTCACGTTTCCACCGGCGACATGCTCCGGGGGGAGGTGAAGTCGCGGACTCCCCTCGGCCAGCGGGCCAAGGCCCTTATGGACCAGGGCGAGCTGATCTCCGACGAGCTGGTCATGGAGATGGTCGGCCTCCGGCTGCGGGAGAAGGACACCCGGGCCCGCGGGTTCATCCTGGACGGCTGCCCCCGGACCATCGCCCAGGCCGAGGAGCTGGCCGACATCGTGGCCCCCGACCACCTGGACCTGGTCATCGACCTGGACGTGCCCACCGCCATGGTGCTGGGGCGTCTGGCGTCGCGCCGGGTCTGCATGGACTGTGGCGCCAACTACTCCACCTCGTCGCCTCCGCTGACCAACTGGACCTGCGACGTCTGCGGCGGCGAGGTGGTGCAGCGGGAGGACGACACCGAGGAGGCCATCCGCCGCCGGTTGGAGCTGTACGAGCGGCAGACCTCCCCGCTGATCGACTGGTACCAGCACCACGACCTGCTGATGTCCGTCGACGGCACCGGCACACCGGACGCCGTCACCACCCGGTGCGTGCAGGCCATCGACGACCGCCGGACCAAGCCGGCCACCGCGCCATGAGCCCCCGCCGACCGGTAGACCGGGGTGGTCGATGAGACGGACCCTGTCGTGAGAACGCTGCCATGAGACGGAATAGGGACGAACTGGCCAAGATGCGCCGCGCCGGACGGGTGGTGGCGGAGATGCACGAGACGACCCGTGAGGTGGCGCGCCCGGGGGTGACCACCCTGGAGATCGACACCGCCGCCCGGGCGGTGCTGGAGCGCCGGGGGGCCACCTCGAACTTCCTCGGCTACCACGGCTTCCCGGCGGTCATCTGCACGTCCCCCAACGACATGATCGTCCACGGCATCCCCGGCAGCTACCGGCTGAGCGACGGCGACATCCTGTCCATCGACTGCGGGGCCATCATCGACGGCTACCACGGCGACGCCGCCTTCACCATGGGCATCGGCGACATCTCCGCCGAGGCCGCCCGGCTGCTGGAGGCCACCGAGCGGAGCCTGTGGGCCGGCATCGAGCAGCTCCGAGCCGGCAACCGCCTGAACGAGGTCGGCCGGGCCGTCCAGGACGTGGCCGAGGGGGCCGGGTTCACGGTGGTCCGTGAGTACGTCGGCCATGCCATCGGCACCGCCATGCACGAGCAGCCGCAGGTGCCCAACTACTGGCCCGGCAGCCCGGGCCCGACGCTGAAGACCGGGATGGTGTTCGCGGTGGAGCCCATGGTCAACGCCGGCAGCCCCGAGACCATGTTGCTGGAGGACGGCTGGTCCGTGGTCACCGCCGACGGCCGGCTGTCGGCCCATTTCGAGCACACCATCGCCGTCACCGACGACGGCCCCGAGGTGTTCACCGTGCCGTGAAGCGGGCCGTAAACGGCCAATAGCATGGAAACGGCCGGTTCGGCTGGCAATTTGTGCGGGTTAGGGTAGAATCTTCGTTCGGCCCCTCGCCCGGCCTTCCGGGCACCGCGGGTCAGGTCGCCCACATCAAGGTAGTTCCGGTGCCGCGTCGTCGGTGCCGGTGGGCGCAGAGAGTAACGAGTCGAGGAGAGTCACCTGCCCAAGCCCAAGGAAGATGCCATCGTGCTGGAGGGCACGGTGGTGGAGCCGTTGCCGAATGCCATGTTCCGGGTGGAGCTCGAGAACGGGCACAAGGTGCTGGCCCACAGCTCCGGGAAGATGCGGATGCACCGTATCCGTATCCTGCCGGGCGACAAGGTCCAGGTGGAGATCACCCCCTACGACCTGAACCGGGGCCGGATCACCTACCGGTACAAGTGATCTGGTGCAGGCAGTCATGACAGTGAACGAAGGGAAGCGGCCGTGAAGGTTCGACCGAGCGTCAAGCCGATCTGCGAGAAGTGCAAGGTCATCCGCCGCCACGGCCGCGTGGTGGTCATCTGTGACAACCCCCGGCACAAGCAGCGTCAGGGTTAGGAAGGAAACGGACCATGGCTCGCATCGCCGGCGTCGACATCCCCCGCGAGAAGCGGCTGGAGATCGCCCTGACCTACATCTACGGCATCGGGGACACCCTGGCCAAGGAGATCTGTGCCCGGGCCGAGGTGGACCCGAACACCCGGGTCCGTGACCTGACCGACGAGGAGGTCACCCGGCTCCGCAACGACATCGACGGCAACCTGCGGGTCGAAGGCGACCTGCGCCGGGACGTGTCCCAGGACATCAAGCGGAAGATGGAGATCAACTGCTACCAGGGCGTCCGTCACCGCAAGGGCCTGCCCGTGCACGGCCAGCGGACCCATACCAACGCCCGTACCCGAAAGGGCCCCAAGAAGACGGTGGCCGGAAAGAAGAAGGTTCGCAAGTAAATGCCCAGGCCCACCAAGCAGCAGGGTGCCGCCCGCCGTCCGCGGAAGCGGGAGCGCAAGAACATCAGCCACGGCGTCGCCCACATCAAGAGCTCGTTCAACAACACCATCGTGTCCATCGCCGATCCCGAGGGCAACGTCCTGGCCTGGGCGTCGGCCGGCAACGTCGGGTTCAAGGGCTCCCGGAAGTCCACCCCGTTCGCCGCCCAGCTGGCCGCCGAGGCGTGCGCCCGCCGGGCCATGGAGCACGGGGTCCGCAAGGTGGACGTGCTGGTCCGCGGTCCCGGCTCCGGCCGGGAGACCGCCATCCGATCCCTGGCTGCCGCCGGCATCGAGGTGGTCGGCATCAAGGACGTCACCCCCATCCCCCACAACGGCTGCCGCCCCAAAAAGCGGCGCCGGGTCTGAGGAGGACGACCGATGGCTCGATACACCGGACCGGTCTGCCGGCTTTGCCGCCGGGAGCGGACCAAATTGTTCTTGAAGGGCGAGCGTTGCTACTCGCTGAAGTGCCCCGTGTCCGAAGCGGTCACCGACCGCCACAGCCGGGCCTACCCTCCCGGTGAGCACGGCCGGGACCGGATGCGGCAGGGCTCGGAGTACCTGGCGCAGCTGCGGGAAAAGCAGAAGGCCCGCCGCATCTACGGGCTCTTGGAGAAGCAGTTCCGCAACCTCTACGAGGAAGCCAACCGGGCGCCGGGCATCACCGGTGAGAACCTGCTCCGCATGCTGGAGCTTCGCCTGGACAACGTGGTGTTCCGCGCCGGCTGGGGGGCCAGCCGCCGTCAAGCCCGCCAGTTCGTCCGCCACGGCCACGTCCTGGTGAACGGCAAGCGGGTCACCATCCCGAGCTACCGGGTCCGCAAGGGCGACACCATCGCCCTGAAGAGCCCGTCCCGGGAGATGTTCGCCGTCCGCCGCAACATGGACACGCTCGACCGCCAGCGTCCGCCCTGGCTGGAGGCCGGTGACGCCGGCTTCGTCGTGCAGGTCCTCAACCCACCCCTCCGTGAGCACATCGACGAGCCGGTGCAAGAGCAGCTCATCGTCGAGCTCTACTCGAAGTAACCACCACCGAGGAGCCACTCATGCTCATCATCCAGCGACCCACCGTCGAAGCCGTCGACGAGGAGCGGGACAACCGGCAGCGGTTCGCCGTCGGCCCCCTGGACCCCGGCTTCGGCCACACCCTGGGGAACTCACTCCGGCGGACCCTCCTGTCCTCCATTCCCGGGGCCGCCGTCACCCAGGTCCGCTTCGACGAGGCCCTCCACGAGTTCACCACCCTGCCGGGGGTGAAGGAGGACGTCACCGACATCATCTTGAACCTGAAGGACCTGTTGGTCCGGGTGCACTCCGACGAGTCGGTCACCCTGCGGTTCGACAAGCGCGGCCCCGGCGAGGCCTACGCCGCCGACCTGCAGACCACCGCCGACGTGGAGGTCCTCAACCCCGACCTGCGGATCGCCACGCTGAACGCCAAGGGCCGGCTGGCCCTGGACATCACCGTGGAGCGGGGCCGGGGGTACGTGTCGGCCGACAAGAACAAGCGGTCGTCCACCATCGGGGTCATCCCGGTCGACTCCATCTTCTCCCCGGTCCGCCGGGTCACCTTCGAGGTGGAGCCGGTCCGGGTGGAGCAGTCCACCGATTTCGACCGGCTGGTCCTCGACATCGAGACCGACGGCTCCCTGAGCCCCCGGGAGGCCCTGGCCTCGGCCGGTGACACTCTCCGCACCCTGGTCGGCCTGGTGGCCGACCTGGAGGAGGCTCCCCAGGGCCTGGAGTTGGGCGAGACCGGCACCGTCACCGGCGGGTCCCCCGACCTGGACCTGCGGATCGAGGAGCTGGACCTGTCCGAGCGTCCCCGCAACTGCCTGAAGCGGGCCCAGATCAACACCATCGGCGAGCTGGTGGAGCGGACCTACGACGACCTGCTGGGCATCACCAACTTCGGGCAGAAGTCCCTGGACGAGGTGGTCCAGCGGCTGGACGAGCGCGGCCTGTCGCTGCGGGTCAAGGACTAGGGCCATGCAGGGAACCCCCAAACGCGGCCGCCGCCTCGGCGGCAGCGCCGCCCACCAGAAGGCCATGCTGGGGAACCTGGTGGCCTCCCTCATCGCCGCCGAGTCCCTGGTCACCACCGAGGCCAAGGCCAAGGCACTCCGGCCGGTGGCCGAGAAGTGCATCACCGCCGCCCGCAAGGGTGGGGTGCACCAGCAGCGGCAGGTGATCGCCCTCATCCGGGACAAGGACATGACCCACAAGCTGTTCGCCGAGCTCGGCCCCCGGTACGTCGAGCGGCCCGGCGGGTACACCCGGATCCTGAAGCTGGGGCCGCGGGCGGGCGACAACGCCCCGATGGCCCGTATCGAGCTGGTCTGAGCCTAAATCCGGTGCCGGCCGGCCCCGACGGTACCCGGCGCTGGCGGTTGCGGCTGGCCTACGACGGCAGCGGCTTCCGCGGCTTCGCCGCCCAGCCCGGCACCGTCACCGTGGCCGGCACTCTGGCCGCCGCCCTGGCTCGGGCCGCCCGGTTGGACGGACCGCCCCAGATCGTCTGCGCCGGCCGTACCGACGCCGGGGTCCACGCCCGGGGACAGGTCGCCCACGTCGACCTCCCCCAGGATCTCGACCTGGACCTCGTCCATGTCCTCAACCGCCAGCTGGCCCCGGCCATCGTGGTCCGGGAGGCCACGGTGGCCACCTCGGACTTCGACGCCCGCCGGTCGGCCACCGGCCGGCACTACCGGTACCTGGTCTGGAACGCTCCGGTGCCCGACCCTCTGCTGGCCACCGTCGCCTGGCACGTCCCCGACCCCTTGGACCGCCGCGCCCTGTCCGCGGCGGCCGACGCGCTGATCGGCGAGCACGACTTCCGGGCTTTCTGCCGCCGACCACCGGGCACCACGGCCGCGGAGCCGATCATCCGGGTGGTCACCGACGCCCGGTGGTCGGCCGTCGGGCACGAGGCCGCCGACCTGCCCGCCGCCGACCCCGCCGACGGGGGGACCGGCGGGGGTGAGGGTCGGCTGCTCCGGTTCGACATCCGGGCGACGTCGTTCTGCCACCAGATGGTCCGCTCCGTGGTGGCCACGCTGGTGGACGCCGGCCGGGGCCGCGGCAACACCGCCACCGTCGTCGGCCTGCTGGCCGCCGGCAGCCGGGACGGCACCGCCCGCCCGGCCCCCGCCCACGGCCTCTGCCTGGTGGCCGTCGACTATTGAGAGAACCGGCTTGCCGAAGGAGCCGTGGGGCCGTATCCTGGTCCGTCGGCCCTCGGGCCGGATGCACGAGCCCGCCCCCACGGGGTGTCGGCACCTCAGAGGTTGGGAAGCCGTTTTGCGTACCTATTCACCGAAAGCCAACGAGATCGAGCGGGCCTGGCACCTGGTCGACGCCGACGGGCTGGTCCTCGGCCGCCTGGCCACCGAGGTGGCCCGCCTGCTCCGTGGCAAGCACCGCCCGTATTTTGCTCCGCACCTGGACACCGGCGACCACGTCGTCGTGGTCAACGCGGCCAAGGTGGTCATGACCGGCAATGCCGGCGACAAGTTCGCCTACCGGCACAGTGGCTACCCCGGGGGCCTCCGCCAGGAGAGCTACGCCCACATGATGGACCGGGCGCCGGACGAGGTCATCCGGCGGGCGGTCCGGGGGATGATCCCGAAGAACACCCTGGGTCGCCAGCAGCTGGCCAAGCTGAAGGTGTACGCCGGCCCCGACCACCCGCATGCGGCCCAGGACCCCCAGCCGCTGGACCTTTCTGCCGCCCGCCGGGCCGGCTGAGGAGACATCGATGCCCGTACCGCTTTCCCAGACCACCGGTCGCCGCAAGCAGGCCGTCGCCCGGGTCCGCTTCCGTCCCGGCGAGGGCGCCATCAAGATCAACAAGCGCGCCTTCGAGGACTACTTCCCGTCGGCCACCCACCGCATGCTGGCCACCGAGCCGCTGCGGGTGACCAGCACCACCGAGTCCTACGACATCGACGCCACCATCGACGGTGGTGGCATGTCCGGCCAGGCCGGCGCCCTGCGGCTCGGCATCGCCCGGGCGCTGTGCGGCCTGGACCCGGAGCTGCGGGCCGCCCTCAAGCGGGCCGGCCTCCTCACCCGGGACGCCCGGGAGAAGGAAAGCAAGAAGTACGGCCTGAAGAAGGCCCGCAAAGCCCCGCAGT
>CAYVPF010000021.1:0-14542 GCA_964453355.1 uncultured Acidimicrobiaceae bacterium
CCGTCGGTGGCCAAATTCGAATAGTGTTCAGTAAATGGTGGAGGGAACCATCGCGACGTTGAGGGCGCGCGCCGGGCGATCCGGCGCCCCCTTGACGTTGGCGATGACCGCTTGATCCGCCGCGGACTGCGGGACCTGACCCGGCTGTACGGGCGGTCGTGGTGGCGGTTGGGCCTGGTGGTGGTGGTGACCGGCCTGCTGCTGGGGCTGGTCATGTGGCTGGCGTCGTGGATCCTGCGCCAGCTGCCGAAGGCGGTGCCGTCGCTGGTGACCCACGGCCACCTGACCACGACGGGCCTGTGGGAGCTGACGGCCATCGCCGCGGTGGTGCTGGCCGTGGTCTGCGCCCCGGTGGCCTTCGCCGGCATGGCCGCCACCGCCCGGGTGACCGACGACTCGCTGGCGGGTCGCAAGCCGCGGATCTTCCGGTCGCTGGCCAAGGGCCTGCGACACGTGCCGTCGTTGGTGCTGAGCGGGGTGTTGGCCGCGGCGGGAATTCTCGCCCTGGTCATCTTGAGCCCGGTCATCTCGGCCGTCGGGATACTCGGCCTGTTGGCCACTCCGCTGGTGCGACTGGCCGGACGGCGGTGGCCGCAGGCGGCGGCGCGCTGGCCGTCGGTCCGCACCCTGGTGATCGCCGCCGTGCCCCTGGCCGCCGCCGCCCTGTGGGGGGCGCGTTGGGTGATGGTGGTCCCGGCCAACGTCCTCGGCCTGGCACCGGGGGAGCGGCGCCGGTCGGTGGCCGCCCTGCGGCGGAGCGCCGACGCGGCCCGGGGCCGGTGGGGCACGGTCGTCGGATCGATGCTCGGCTCGGTGGTCCTGGCTCTGGCGCTCCTGACGGGCATCACCTGGATCGGGTACCAGATCGACCACGACAAGGGCGCGGTGGTCGCCCAGCTGATCGGCCAGCTGATCTTCCTCGGGCTGCCGCTGGCCGTGGCCACCATCCTGTTCCGGTTGGGCGAGGCGGCCACCGGCGGCGGCAGCGGCGGTGCGGTGCCGGTCCCGGCCCCCTCCGGCGGTTGGTCCGGCCGGTACGAGAGCAGTCCCTACGCCGTGGGGGCCGACCCGGAGCCGCCGCCGTTCCTGGCCTCGGACGACCCGGCGCTGATGACTCCGTGGCGGCTCCGGCACCGGCGCACCGCCTTCTTCATGTCGTTCGTCCTGGCCTGCACCACGGCGATCTCGGTCATCTCGGTGACCGAGGCCGGGGCCGGAGACGGGCCGCCGTCGAAGCCGACGCCGGCCGGCTCCATCACCCTCACCGTCAACTCGTCCGCCGACACCACCCCAGCGACCCTGTTGGCCACGGAGGAGACAGCCTGCTTCTCGGGCACCGGTACGTGTACCTTCCGGGCCGCCGTCGACCTGGCCGAGACCCTCGCCACAGGGGGCACCTACGGTGCGGTCACCATCGCCTTCTCGACCACAGTCAGCGTCCTGGTCACCGCGGGGGATCCCATCGGCTTCCGCTCCGGCTACAGCGTGGGGACACATTATTCGGGCACGCTGACCATCGACGGCCTCGGTCACGAGGTGGTGGTGGACGGCCAGGGTGCCGTCCAGGACCTGTCCCTCGAAGACCCCTACTGGCACATGGTGATCGAGGGCATCGAGCTCACCGACGGGCTGGCCGCCGTTCCGCACCAGAGCCAAGGTGGCGGCCTGTCCATCGGCGGGGCCGGCACGAGCGTGGTGACCGACGACACCTTCGACCATGACGTCACCGACGACGCCGGGGGCGGGGTCTACGTCAACGGGTCGACCTCCATCACGAACAGCACCTTCTACGACAACACCGCGAACGTCGACTCGACAACGTCGACAGACATCCCCTGGGGCGGCGGCGACATCTACAACTCCTCGGGCGGCTCGATCAGCCTGGTGAACGACAGCTTCGTGACAGCGTCCGGCGGGTCCGTGTACAACGCCTTCGGCTATTCGACGGTGGTGGACAACTCGTACTTCTCCACCCACAACGGTGGTGGGTTCGACTGCGGGAGCCAAGACGGCGACGGGTACAGCGGCTACGACAACGTGGTGACCGGCGGCGACAACACCTGCCCGGGGATCATCTCGGGCGGCACAGCCCCGGCGCTGGTGCACTTCGGGGTCTACGGCCAGGGGGTGCCCCCGACGGTGGCCCAGCTGCCGGGCAGCGCAGCGATCGGGGCGGCCGGCAAGACAACGAACAACACCGCGACAACGGCGGCGGAAGCTGACGACGCCTGCCCGGCCAGCAGCGAGAACGGGGTAGGCCGGCCGGTGAGCGCCTGCGACGCCGGGGCGTTCGAGCACACAACGGCGACCACGGTGACCCTCTCGGCCACACCGACCCTCATCACATACGGCACACCGGCCGTCATCACGGCCACGGTCGCCCTGCCGGCGGACCCGCTGGTGCCCCAGGGCACCGTCCAGTTCGCCGTCGACGGCAAGGCAGCGGGTACACCGGTGACGCTGTACCCGGGGGGCACCACAGTGGCGTACGCCGTGGCCACCTACGACGCCGCCACACTGACGGTGGGCACGCACACAGTGACCGCCACCTACACCAGCACCAATACGTCGGAGTACGCCTCGGCCACCACCACCTCCGCCCTGAAGATCACGGTCAACGGCACCGCCAGCTCGGTGTCGATCGCCAGCTCGACCAACCCGATCGACCAAGGGCAGCCGTTGACGATCACGGTCGCCGTCCAGGGCAACAGTCCCTCGCCGCCGACGGGAACGGTGACGGTCAAGGACACAGTGGCCGGCACCACAACGGCGGTGGCCTCGGGCGTGGCTCTGGTGGCGGGGAAGGCGACAGTGGTCACCAGCTCCCTGCCGCCCGGTCCGCAGAGGCTGACGGCCACCTACTCGGGTGACCCCAACAACGGCCGTGGCACCTCTCCGGCCCTTACACAGGACGTTCGGGCCGCCAGCTCGGTCACCTTGGTGCCCTCGGCGACGACAACGGTGTTCGGGGCCGCAGTGACCCTGACCGCCACCGTGGCGACCACCGTGGGCAGCGAGGTGCCGACGGGAACGGTGGTGTTCCTGGAGGGACCGACCAACCAGCAGACGGAGCTGGGTGACGTGACACTGGTCGCCGGCGTGGCCCGACTGTCCGCCACTGCCCTGCCGCCGGGCACCGACTCGGTGGTCGCCGACTACTCCGGCGACCTGTACTACGCCCGGTTGGCCACAGTCACCGCCGGAGTGACGGTGGCGGACGCGGCCACGACCACCGGGCTGGCCGTGGCCGTGGGTGGCGCCCCGGCCAGCGGAGCGGCCTACGGGGTCCCGGTGGCCCTGACGGCGACGGTGGCCAACAGCACATCCACCGCCGTCCCGGCCGGCACGGTGACCTTCACCGTCGGCGGCAGGACCGTGAAGACGGTGGCCCTGGCCGCCGAGGCCGGTACTCCGGCCACGGCCACGGCGACCTACACCACCCAAGCCGGAGATCTGCCGTTGGGCACAGACGAGGTCAAGGCGACCCTGGTGCCGGGGGCCGGCTTCGCCGTCAGCGGCTCGGCCACACAGCCGTTCAAGGTGACGACGACCACGACGACAGTCACCGTCGCCTCCACTCACCCCGACGCCGTCTTCGGGCAGGCGATCACACTGACCGCCACGGTGATCGCCAGCGGCCAGTCGAAGGCGGTCCCGGCCGGCAGCGTGGAGTTCTACGACGGCACAACGTTGCTGGCCACGGTGGCCGCCCCCAGCGGCACGGCCAGCACCGAGACCTCCTCCTTGTCGGTGGGCACACACCAGATCAAGGCGGTCTACGTGCCCGGGGCAACAGACGGTGCCTTTGTCACGTCGACTTCGGCGGTGATCTCCCAGGCGGTGGCGAAGGCGGCCACCACCGTGGGGGTCAACGTGACCCCGACGGGCGGGACCCCGTTCGGCACGTCGGTGACAGTGACAGTGGACGTGACGGCGTCGGCTCCGGGGGCCGGAACGCCGACGGGGCAGGTCGTGGTGACCTGGGACCGGTCGGCCCCGACAGCCCCGACCACCCTGGGCTCCTTCACACTGGTGGCCGGCAAGGGCAAGGTGGCCCTGAGCACATTGAACGCCACCACCTACGACCTGGTGGTCACCTACACCCCGGCCACAGGCGACTTCGCCACCTCGCATGTCACAGCGGCCTACACGGTGGGGGCCGACGTCACCGCCACCGCCCTGGTCGTCTCCCCGGGGTCGTCGAAGTACGGGCAGACAGTGACGATGACGGCCACGGTGGCCAACAAGACCACCGCCGCGGTGCCGACCGGCACGGTGACCTTCTACGACAACGTGACACACCCCCTGGCCACGGTGGCTGTGACAACGACCGGTGCCCATCCCGGCACCGCCACCTACACGACCAACGTCCTCGCGTACAGCACACATGAGCTGCTGGCGACCTTCAACGTCGCCGCCGGCAGCCCGCCGGACTTCGACTCGTCGACCTCGCCGGTGACCACACACCCGTACTCGGTGGGGTCGGCCACAACCTCGACCACCGTGGCCAACCCCGGCGCCGTGACCGTCGGCGCTGCGGTCACACTGACGGCCACCGTGTCGGTGACGGCCGGTGGCGGGACGCCAACGGGCACGGTGACGTTCCTGGAAACCAAGACAGTGACCAACACAGCGCTCACCACACTCGGGCACGCCACAGTGGTGCCCGGCGGAGCGAACCAGGGCACGGCGACGCTCTCGGTAAAGCTGCAGTCCGGGAACGAGACCATCATCGCCCGGTACTCGGACGGCCTCAGCGATCTCGACTACGCCAGTTCCGTGGGCTATCAGGGAGTGGTGGTGGAGAGCGGGACCCCATCGGTCACGCTCACCAGTTCGACCGGGTCGCCGACCGTGTACGGGCAGAGCGTGAGCCTGACGGCCACGGTGACCGGCGAGGCGTTCCCCTACAACCCGCAGGGCACGGTGACCTTCACCGCCACCGTCCCGGGGTCGCCGGCCGTCACATTGGGGAAGACAGAGCGGATCACAACCGTCGCCGGCACGGTCACGATCACCACGACGGCCGTCCCCGCCGGCACAGCCACGGTCACCGCCACCTACAACGGGAGCCCGACAAACTACAACTCGGCCACCTCGGCGGGGTTGTCCAAGAAGGTGACTCCGGCACAGACCTCGGTGTCGCTGTCGGTGTCGCACCCGCTGACCGTCGGCCAGTCGGCAGCGCTGACGGCGACGGTGGCGAACCAGAGCACGGGGGCGGTGCCGACCGGCACAGTGACGTTCACATACGGCGGCGTCCAGTACGGACCGGTGGCCATCGGGCCGACGGCCCGCAACGGCGCCGTGGCGTCGGTCACAGTCCCGACGCCCGCGGCCGGCACAGTGCTGGTCGTGGCCACCTTCGTGTCGAACGGCGACTTCGACGGGTCCACAGGCAAGGCCACCGCCCAGGTGGCGAAGATGCTCACCGACATGGAGCCATTGCGGCTGTCGGTCCCGGCGGTGGGGATAGGGCAGACCGTGGCGGTGACGGCGGAGGTGTACCACAACTTCGGCTACAACCCCAGTCCCACCGGGACAGTGGTGATCACCTCGGGACCCTCCCAGTGCGTGGCCCGGTTGTCGCCCGTGGCCTACGGCGCCGTCGGCGCCGGGTACTCCGCCGTCGGGACGTGCACACTGAAGATGTCGGTGGCCGGCACGGTGATCATCACGGCCGCCTACGGGGGGGACAGCATCTCGACCCCGGCCACCGGGCAGCAGGCGGTGGTGGTCCAGCAGTTGGTGCCGAGGGTCATATTCACCGCCTCGCCGCCGAGCGGCTGGGTGGCCGGGGAGCCGATCACCCTGTCCTGGGCCATCGGCGGCCCGTCGGCCGGTGAGGGGTCGATCCGGATCTCCGACGGGTTCAGCACGGTGTGCACCTCGGTCAGCCTTACGGGGAGCTGCACGATCACCTACCCGCAGACCACCCTGACAACGACCGAAGGGTTCTACCTGTCGTACACGGGGGACACCACCTACCAAGCGGCCTACGCCACAGTGACCGGGAAGCTGGCGGCCTGCATGCTGATGGACGCGCCGACGGTGTCACCGTCGGGGGCCGGGACGGTGCAGGTGCTGACGGCCCCCAACTGTGACAACGGCACGGGGTACACGGCGGGGTCGGACATCTACCTGACGGCCACCCCGACCGGCTCGTACCAGTTCCAGGAGTGGGCGAACAGCGGGTCCCTGTCGGCCTTCACCCTGATCGTCGCCCAGGGGGCCGGGCCGATCGTGCCGTGGGCAATCTTCAACGAGCCCTGCGTGACAGTGACCATCGGGATCCGGCACACGGGCGGGTGGCCCACAACGGGGAGCAACGTCGACAGCCAGACACGGCCGACCTGCCCCGGGGCCACACCGTCGTGGACATACCGCGAGTCCACGCCGACACAGCTGATCATGACCGGGTCGTTCACGATCGGCAGCACCGTCACCGCCTACGCCCGGCCCGGGACACTCAGCAGCGGGTACCCGGCCATCATCTACGGGTGGACAGGCCTGCCGTCGGGGGGGACGAACCAGACGGTGAAGATCCCGGTCACCGGGCCGACCACCGTGTTCGTCGACTTCGGACCGGTCTGCTATCACGGGTTGACGGTCAACGCCACTGACGGGGGGACGGCCTCGATCACCGGGCCGTCGGCGAACTGCGCAGAAGGGGGCCCCGGCTACGCCCAGGGCACCGACGTGGGGGTGAGCACCAAGGCGACAAGCGGGCAGTACTTCGTGCGGTGGACAGGCTACGTGCTGGGCGGAAAGGTGACGGAGACCTCGGCGACGGGGACGGTGCCGGTGGTGACAAACAACGAGCACGTCACCGCCATCTACCAGAGCTGCGTCAGCCTGTCGGTGGGCAGCAGCCTGACAATAGACAGCGGCCAGCCGGCGGGGATCACGACGGTGAGCCCGGTCGGGAACTGCCCGACGAACAGCGCCGCCGGCTGGTACAAGCCGGGCACCCAGGTGACAATCACGGTGAAGGCGAACGAGGAGCTGGCCATCCTCAGCTTCGTCGGTTGGACCGGGGGGCCGGTGGGGTTCGCTACGACACTGCGGACCTACGCCACCGTCAACAGCGACGAGACGCTGACGGCCGAGTTCTACAACAAGTTCGACTGCCGGACCCTGGCCGTCAACGCCATCCCGGCGGGGTCCGAGACGATCGCCACGACGTACCCGTTCGGCAACGGTGGCTGCCCGGCCGGTACCTACTTCGACCGCTGGCAGGGGACAAGGGGGAGCCCGGTCGACTTCACCGCCACCCCCACCCACGGCAAGCCGCTGCAGGGATGGAGCCTCTTCACCCACAAGGCCGAGGAGACAGGGGGGACAAAGACCATCAGCTACCCGGGCCTCGGCGGCAGCAGCGCCGGGACGACATTTCTGGGCACAAGCTCGGCCACCGCCTGGAGCTGTGAGGAGGTCACCCCACGGGTGGACCTGATCAGCCCGGACGGCACCTCGAACGTCGGGACAGCCCCGACGACAGGCACATTCATCGACGCCTCGCCGCAGACCGACTGCCCGATCGGTGCCAATAGCTACACCGTCGGGACCGAAGTGGCGCCGGCGGCCAACGCCACACCGAAGGGGTACCAGTTCACCGGCTGGAGCGGGGCCGAGACCGGGTCGACACCGGATCCGCCGGCGTTCACCCTCACAGGGGCCGTCGGCAGCGTGACAGTCACCGCCACCTACAAGATCCTCTGCTACGCCCTGACCTCCGACTACACAACAGGGGAGATCGTCGCCCCGGCCCCCAACTGCCCGGGCGCGGCGGCCAGTGCCCACGAGTACATCGGGGGGACGACGGTGGTCATGCAGCAGACCGGCCACGGTGACGACAACTTCGACGGTTGGACCGGCAGCCCCACCGGGACCCAGGGCACATACGCCTGGGTGACCATGGACCAGAACACCGCCGTGTACTCCGACTACACGGGCAAGTCCGCCGGGCAGAAGATCGACGATGCCCTCAAGTCGGTGGGCACAGACATCGCCGTGGCCGGCAAGAAGGCGGTCGGGGTGGCCGCGGCGGTGGTGAGCGGCCTGCTGGTCGGCGGTGACCCGATCACCGCCGCCGCCAGCCTGGTGGTGTTGATCGGCACGGGCATCAGCGACCTCCTGAGCGACATGGGGGTGAACACCAGCGGGCTGGCCACGATGAACAGCGTGCTGAGCGACATCTCCCAGACCATCAACATGATGACGGCGTCGCTGAGCTGCGCCACGACCTGGGCGGCAAACGCCAACACATCGAAGTCGACATCGGGTGCGCTGTTGCAGGACAGCGGCAGCGTCTACGCCAAGACACTGATCGCCGACAAGACAGGTGCGTCGGTCGACGAGGACGTCTACGCCGAGGAGCAGGCGGCCGACTGGGAGGCCTCCCAGCCCTACAGCCTGTCCGAGGCGCCCCTGTCGGACGCCATCCCGCCGTCCACCGCCCAGCGGCTGGCCAATGCGGCCGGTGACGTCGCCGACTCGGCCAGCGACACGGGGACGTCGGTGCTCCGGTTCGCCGGCAAGTACGGGACCCGGTTGGGGGTGGCGGCCAGCGCCGTCAGCTCGATCGTGGGGATGGCCTCCGGCGGGGCCGGGGTGGGTTGGGACAGCACAGCCAGCGCCGCCTGGACCGGTGGGGGTGCGGTGTACAACGCCTGCCTGACAGCGGCCGAGCCGACATACATGAAGGCGGCCACAGCCGCCTACCCGACAGGCTGACCGGCGGTCCCGCGACACCCCGGCCTGGTCGGGTGCGACGGTCTCGTCGGGAGCTGGTAGGTGTATCATTGGTGTATGGCACGCACCAACATTGACATCGACGAAGAGGCGTGTGCGGTGGTCATGCGACGCTACGGACTGGCGACGAAGCGGGACGCGGTCAACTTTGCTCTCCGGGAGGTCGGGACGGAGGTGACGGCCGACGAAGCGCGCCGGCTCCGCGGGAGCGGATGGGACGGGGATCTCGAGGTGTTGCGGGACCCCCGGGTCCCGCCGTCGTGATCGTGGTCGACAGCTCAGCCTGGATCGAGTTCCTCCGCGACACCGGTTCGGCGGCGTGTGAGGCGGTGGATCGCCTACTGGCCGGCGACGGTCTGGTCATCTGCGACCCGATCCGGATGGAGGTGTTGGCGGGAGCCCGGGACGAGCGGCATCTGCGGGAGCTGCGAGGGCTCTTGGGCCGGGCGCAGATGGCTCCCGTCCACCCTCCGGACTACGAGGCGGCGAGTGCCCTCTACCGCCATTGCCGCAGAGAGGGTCGAACCGTCCGTCGGCTCATCGACTGCCTGATCGGCGCCGTGGCGATACGACTGGACGCGCCGGTGCTCCACGCGGATCGGGACTTCGACGTCTTGGCCGATTGCACGACCCTGACGGTCTACCGGCCGTAGGCGAGAGAGCAACGCCTACCCGAGGGCGGCCTCAGGCGATGTCCTGGAACACCGCCGTGCTGTTGGGGGTCTCGACGGCCACGGGGAAGTGGAAGCCGCACTCGGGACAGGGCTCGAGCAGGACCTTCTGCTCGGCGGCCAGGTCGTAGGCCTTGTCCTGGAGGGTGCCGCAGGTCGGGCAGATCCGGAGCAGCCGGGTGCCGACCAGCTCGAAGTTGGTGATGATGTCCTCCATGATGGCCCCGTTGGCCGCCCACTCCTTGGCGTGCTTGTGGTAGGTGTCCATGTGCCAGTCGACGAGGGCCTCCTTGCTCGCCCAGAAGCTGACCTCGTTGAACCAGTTGGGATCGTCGGGATGGTCCCACCAGGTGAGGTGCATGAAGCCGGGCTTCGATTTCAGGTGGTTCCGGACGTCGCCGAAGACGACGAGGAACTTCTGGTAGGCGTCGGGGCTGGAGAACCGGACCCGCTGCATGCTGAGGTAGATGGCCACGCTGTCCTTACCCTCCTTCGACGACCACATGTGGGCCGAGCCGGCGCTGGATCTCCTTGACGACGTCGCCCTCGACGACCCGGCGCCACTTGGCGGCATCGGGGGTGACCACGAGGACGTGGCGGGCCCCCCGAGCCTCGGCCACGCGGGCGATGGTCCGTCCGGGCCGGCGGGTGGCGGCCACCTGGCCCCACCCCTCCGCCCCGCCCCGCTCCAGGGCGGCCACCACCTTGGCCACCTGGTCGCGTTGGGTGGTCATCTCCTTCTGGGTCGGCAGCAGGCCGGGGTTGGGCAGCCCGAGCGAGGAGCCGTAGATCCGGACGATGCTCACGACGGCCACCGGTTTGCCCTGGCTGAGCCGGAGGGCCTGGCGCACCGTCTTGGCCGGGACGGGGTCACCGGTGGAGGCGATGAGGACCGCCGTCTGCTGGGTGGGCTGGTGGTCCCATTTGCGACGACCGAACCGGCGACGGGGCGAGAGCATGGTGAGGGGGCCCCGGCTGGCGGACTGGCCGGTGGCCGAAGTGGCGGCCGGGGCCGTCACCGGTCACCCTCGGTGGCGAGCGCCGTGCCCTCCGCCGCCATGGCCGCGCCTTCTGGCGGCCGCGTCCCGATGTCGTCGGCGGCCGTGGCCAGGTGCGGCTCGGGCTGGTCGAAGTCGATGCCCCCGGGGGAGCCGACCACGACGGGCAGGCTGCCGAGCGGGGCCAGTCCGTCCCGCTTGTCCGTCATCTTCCGCCAGAAGTACAGGGGGACGTACACCGCCACGATGACGAAGCCGAAGATGTAGAGGGTGTGGCCCTGGCCGGGACCGACCACGATGTCGGGCGAGTTCCAGCCGCCGACGAAGTAGTCGAAGGTGAGGAACAGCGCACAGGCCAGGGCGACCCACCGGAAGAACCTGGGCATCCGGAACGGGCTCACTGTCTCCGGGCGGAACTGCCGGATCAGGAAGTAGCCGAACAGGGCGGCCACCACGGCGATGATGTAGCCGACGTTCGAGAAGATGTAGATCCGGACCGGGGAGCCGAAGAAGGCCACCAGGATGGCGCAGATGACGTTGAAGATCATGGCCCGGTCCGGGACGTGGTGCTTGTTCTTGTGGGCGAAGAACTTGGGGATCAGCCGGTCCTCGGACGCCTGGAACAGGGACCGGGCCACTCCCATGATGGCGTTCAGCACCGAGAGCAGCAGGGCCACGACCAGGGGGACGCCGATCAGGTACTTCACCCAGCCCTCGTTGCCGAAGATGTGTTGGGCGAAGCTGGTGTAGAGCGTGAGCGGGTTGTCTGTCTTCAGGGAGGCCCCGAGGACGGCCACGAACACCACGGCGGTGGCCACGTAGACGAAGACCCCGTAGATGCCCTCGGCGGTCAGGGCGATCTTGGCGTCCCGGGCCGGGTCCCGGCACTCACCGATGTAACAGGCGGCCGCCTCCATGGCGACGGCGTTCCAGGAGATCACGAAGATCCAGGACAAGAAGAAGATGACCCCCGCCGTCTTCGGGTCGGCGAAGTGGAAGCCGGCCACGTTCGACCAGTGGAAGGTGCTGGGCTTGAAGGCCGGCAGGAAGATGAGCAGGGTCAGCGGCACCATGGACGTGATGCCGAGGATGGTGGCGAAGGTGGCCCCGAGCCGGATGCCGAAGTAGCAGGGGATGAAGAGGGCGACGAGGCCGATGATGGTGATCAGCAGGACGCCGATCGATACCGGCGACCCGAAGGAACCGATCGGCGAGAAGGAGGAGCCGAGGGGCACGTGGAAGAGGACGGCGATGTAGGAGGCGGCCAGCAACATGTTGATGGGGGCCACCGGGAACCACCCCAGCCAGTAGCTCCAGCCGGACACCCCGCCGACGTGGCGGGCGGTCCGCTCGCCGAGGGGCTTGAAGCTGTCGTAGGCATAGGACGGCAGGCCCCCGGTGCGGTGGGGGAGCAGGGCCGCCAGCTCGCCCATGCACAGGCACAGGATCATGCCGATGACCACCACCAGGGCGATGGCCGGGATGGCGGCGGCCCCCATGGACTGCACGGCGAAGGGCACGATGCCGGTGACGAGGATGGTGCCGGCCAGCCCGATGACGAAGGCCCCCCACCAGTTGGTGCCCCGGTGGAGGGAGGTGGCCACCTCGCCCGGAGGGCCCGGCGGGGAGAGATCGATGCTGGCGTCCATGGTCATGCTCCTCCTGTATGGCGATGACGGTCGGGGGGGAAAATCGAAGGGACGATCGGGTGGTCGGGTCGAGGGGGCACGGGTCAGAAGGCGCTCAGGTAGCGGTCGATCTCCCAGGGGGTCACCTGGGCGTGGGCGGCCCTGACCTCGGCCCGCTTGGTGGTCACGAAGTAGTCGAGGTAGTCCCCGTCGGGGGTCTTGCCGAGGCCCTCCCGCAGCACCGGGTCCTGCTCCAGGTGGTCCAGGGCGTGCCCGAGGGTGGGCGGCATGGCGGTGAGGTCCCGGTCGGCGACGTCGGCGGCCGTGAGGGCCAGCAGGTTGAGGTCGCAGGGATCGCCCGGGTCGAGGCCCCGGTCGATGCCGTCCAGCCCGGCGGCGACCAGGGCGGCGATGGCCAGGTAGGGGTTGGCGGCGCCGTCCACGAGCCGGTTCTCCACCCGCCCGGCGTCGGGCACCCGGAGCATGTGGGTGCGGTCGTTGCCACCGTAGGTGGCGTAGGCCGGGGACCAGGCCGCCCCGGAGTCGGGCGTGGTGGCGGCCAGTCGCTTGTAGGAGTTGACGGTTGGGCACGTCACGGCGGCGAGGGCCGGGGCGTGGGCCAGCAGGCCGCCGATGTAGGCGTAGGCCAGCGGCGACAGGCCGAGCCCGCGGGGGTCGGCGGGGTCGTCGAACAGCGGCACGGTGCCGTCCCACAGGCTGAGGTGCATGTGCAGGCCGTTCCCGGTCAGGTGGGAGAACGGCTTGGGCATGAAGGTGGCCAGCATCCCGCCCTCGGCGGCCAGGGAGTGGACCATGTAGCGGAAGACGATGATGCGGTCGGCGGTCGTCAGGGGGTCGGCGTAACGGAAGTTCTGCTCGAACTGGCCGTTGGCGTCCTCGTGGTCGTTGGCGTAGTTGGCCCACCCGAGCTGGTTCATGCAGCGCGACACCTTGGTCAGGTGGTCGTACATGCGGGTCAGGGCCCGGGCGTCGTAGCAGGGGGCGCTGGCCCGGTCCAGGGGGTCGGCCACCTCGAGCTCCCCGGAGGCCGACCGGCGGACGAGGAAGTACTCCGCCTCGGCGCCGACCTTCAGCGCCATGTCCATCTGGTCGAGCCGGTCGAGTTGGCGCCGAAGGATCGTGCGGGGGGCGTATGGCCACGGCTCCCCTTCGACGTGGGGGTCGCACTGGATCAGGGCGAGGCCCGGGCGCCAGGGTGCGGGCATGTAGGAGCTGAGGTCGGGCATGGCCAGGATGTCGGGCGACGAGGGGGACTGGCCCATGGCGCCGGCGGCGTAGCCGGCGAACCCGGCTCCGTCGGCCAGCAGCTGGTCGACGGCCGAGGCCGGGACCAGCTTGGCGCAGGGCTTGCCGTGCAGGTCGACGAACATGGCGAACAGGAACTCGATCCCGTCCCGTTCCAGGGCCACCACCAGCTCGTCCCTGGTGGTGGGCGGCTGTCGCCCGGCGGGCGTCGAGGACATCGGCGCCACGACTGTCGGTGACTGATCCATGGCTGCCTGCCTCCTCGCTGCGGCACCTCGCCGGCCGCTGCCTCGGGAGCCCGAATTAGGCAACAGTGTTGCATCATGGGAAACACGACGGGTTTCCTGCGTGTTACGAAGTGTTGCCCGTCCGTTAACTGATCGGCCGCGGTGGGAGCCGTAGTCGTAACAGGGCGGAAACCTGTACTGTTGCTTCGTATGCAACACTGTTTCCTATGGGGAGCTGTCCCGGCGCGTGCGCCCGGTGAGTGAGACGGAGGCGGTGTCTACCGGCAGTCCGGCGTCGGCCGGTGATCCGGTGTCGACGCGGACGACGATCCGCCGGTACGCCCACCGGGCCCACTACGACCGAGCGTCGGTGACGGCCATCTTGGATGCCGGGGTGGTCTGCCACGTCGGGGTGCAGACCGAGGCGGGGCACCCGGTGGTGATCCCGCTGGCCTACGGCCGAGAAGGGGACGTGGTGTACCTCCACGGGTCGGCGGCCAGCCGGCTGTTCCGCACCGGCCGGGCCGACGGTGTGGAGATGTGCATGACGGTGACCATGGTGGACGGGCTGGTGCTGGCCCGGTCGACGTACAACCACGACATCAACTACCGGTCGGTGGTCATCTTGGGGAAGGCCACCGAGGTACGGGACCTGGAGGAGAAGCGCCGGGGACTGGACGTCCTCGTCGAGCACATCGTCCCCGGTCGGACGGTCGACGCCCGAGAGCCGACCGAGAAGGAGCTGCGGGCCACCATGCTGCTGAAGCTGCCCATCGACGAGTCGTCGGCCAAGGTCCGGACCGGCTGGCCGGAGGACACAGCCGCCGATTACGACCTGCCGATCTGGGCCGGGGTGGTTCCCCTGGACGTGGTGGCCCGGCCGCCACTGAGGGACCCGGCCCTCCGCTTCACCCTGCCCGTCCCCGAGTACGCCACCACCGTGGCCCGGTTCGCCCGGTGAGCCAGATGCGCCCGGTGAGCCAGATGCGCCCGGTGAG
>CAYVPF010000021.1:14642-21427 GCA_964453355.1 uncultured Acidimicrobiaceae bacterium
GCCCGGTTCGCCCGGTGAGCCAGATGCGCCCGGTGAGCCAGATGCGCCCGGTGAGGAGGTCGCCATGTGCGGGGTAGTGGGACTGCTGGTGAAGGACCGGTCCTTGGAACCGCGGCTGGGGTCCCTGCTGGCCCCGATGGTGGCGGCTCTCGGGGACCGGGGTCCGGACTCCTCTGGGATCGCCGTGTACGCCGATCCGCCGGCGGCCACAGGGGCACGGCTGCGGGTGTCCCTCGGGAGCGACCGGCCGGTGGACTGGACGGCGGTGGCCGGCCGGTTGGAGGGGCGGTTCGGGGAGGCGGTGTCCGTCCGGCCGTTCGTGACCGGGGCTGTCGCCGCGGTGGGAACGGGGCAGGCCGAGGAGCTGCTGGCGGTGGTCGGGGCCGAGTGGCCGGAGGTGCGGGTGCTCGGGACGGGCCGGGCGGTCACCATCGTGAAGGACACCGGGCGCCCCGAGGAGACCTGCGCCCGTTACGGCATCGACGGTTGGGGCGGGTACCTGGCGGTGGCCCACACCCGGATGGCGACGGAGTCGGCCGTGACGGTGCTGCACTCCCACCCGTTCGCCCCGGACCCGGACCTGTGCGTGGTGCACAACGGGTCGTTCTCCAACTACGCCTCCGTCCGGCGGCGGCTGGTGGCCGAAGGGGTGTCGTTCGACTCGGACAACGACTCGGAGGTGGCCGCCCGGTTCCTGGCCGGCCGGTTGCGGGCCGGGGACGACCTGGCCGAGGCGACCCGTTGGGTGATGAAGGAGATGGACGGGTTCTTCACCATGGTGATCACCACGGCGACGGCGATGTCGGTGGTCCGGGACGCGTTCGCCTGCAAGCCGGCGGTGGTGGCCGAGACCGACGGGTACGTGGCGGTGGCGTCGGAGTACCGGGCGCTGGCCGAGCTGCCGGGGGTGGAGGGGGCGCACGTCTTTGAGCCGCAACCCGAGGAGGTGTACACGTGGACACGCTGAACGGCCGGCTGTTGGACTGCGAGGTGCTGTCGACCCGGGACGTCAACCGGGCACTGCGGGCGCTGGGGCCAGGTGACGACGCCCGGGTGGTGAGGCCGGGCGGGCGGCACAACCTGGCCGTGGGCCTCGCCGGCGCGGTGACGGTGACGGTGGAGGGGAACGCCGGGTACTTCCTGGGCGGGCTGTGCGGCGCCGGCGACGGGACCGGCCCGGCCATCGTGGTGGAGGGGTTCGTGGGGTGGTCGGTGGGGGAGAACCTGATGGGTGGGTCCATCAGGGTCCGCGGCAGCGCCTCCCAGAGCGCGGCCTCGAGCGCCCGTGGCGGCCTGGTGGTGGTCGAGGGCGACTGCTCGCTGCGGGCCGGCATCTCGTTGAAGGGCGGCACCCTGGCGGTGGCCGGCGACGTCGGGGCCATGTCGGGGTTCATGGCCCAGGCGGGGACGATCCTGGTCGGCGGCAACGCCGGCCACGGCCTCGGGGACTCGCTGTACGAGGCGGTCATCTACGTGGCCGGGTCCATCGCCTCCCTCGGGGCCGACGCGGTGGTCGAGGAGCTGACCGACGACGACGTGCTGGCGGTCAAGCGGCTGGTGGAGGCCGCCGGGTTCGACCACGTGGAGCCGGACCGGGTGACGAAGGTGGCGTCGGCCCGGCAGCTGTACCACTTCTCCAGCCACAACCACGGGGCCTACTGATGCCGCTCGAGCCGGTTCCGGTGGCCCCCAATGCGACGTTCCCGGCCGACGTGATCGCCCGGGTCCACGAGATGGCCGACACCGGGCAGTACCCGATCCGGGGGCTGGGGGCCCGGCGGAAGGTGCCCACCTTCGACGACCTGGTGTTCCTGACGGCCTCGGTGTCCCGGTACCCGCTGGAGGGGTACCGGGAACGGTGCGAGACGCGGACGGTGCTGGGCGGGCGCCATGGAGCCCGGCCGTTGGAGCTCGACATCCCGATCACCATCGCCGGCATGAGCTTCGGGGCGCTGTCGGCTTCGGCCAAGGAGGCCCTGGGCCGGGCGGCCACGGCGGTGGGCACGTCGACGACCACCGGCGACGGGGGCATGACGCCCGAGGAACGGAAGGCGTCGTCGTTGCTCGTCTACCAGGTCCTGCCCTCCCGGTTCGGGTTCGACCCGGCCGACCTGCGGCAGGCGGACGCCGTGGAGATCGTGGTGGGCCAGGGGGCCAAGCCGGGCGGCGGCGGGATGCTGCTGGGCCAGAAGGTCAACGAGCGGGTGGCGGCCATGCGGACGCTGCCGCCGGGCATCGACCAACGGTCGGCCAGCCGTCACCCCGACTGGGTGGGCCCCGACGACCTGCGGATCAAGATCGAGGAGCTGCGGGAGGCCACCGACTGGTCGGTGCCGGTGTACGTGAAGGTGGGGGCCACCCGGGTGGACCACGACGTCAAGCTGGCGGTGGCCGCCGGCGCCGACGTGGTGGTGGTGGACGGCATGCAGGGCGGCACGGCGGCCACCCAGGACGTGTTCATCGAGCACGCCGGCATCCCGACGCTGCCGGCCGTCCGGCAGGCCGCCGAGGCCTTGGCCGAGATCGGGATGGCCGGGGAGGTCCAGCTGGTGGTGTCCGGCGGCATCCGCTCGGGCGCCGACGTGGCCAAGGCCCTGGCGCTCGGGGCGGACGCAGTGTCGATCGGCGTGGCTGCCCTGCTGGCCCTCGGTTGCAACCGCCGGCACTACGTCGGCGAGGACGGCGAGGCGGCTGACGCCGAGCCGGACTACCTGGCCCTCGGTACGACGGCCGGGCGGTGCTCCCACTGCCACACCGGTCGTTGCCCGGTGGGCATCACCACCCAGGACGCCGTCCTCGAGCGTCGGCTGTCGCCGGTCCGGGCGGCGGAGGCGGTGGCCAACTACCTGCGGGCGATCACCATGGAGGTGACCGCCCTGGCCCGGGCCTGCGGGAAGTCGGACGTGCACCACTTGGAGCCCGAGGACCTGGTGGCGCTGACGGTCGAGGCGGCGGCCATGGCGCGTGTCCCCCTGGCCGGGACCGGCTGGATCCCGGGGTGGGACCGGTGAGCACCGACACCGCGGAAGTGGTGGTGATCGGCGGCGGGGTGGAGGGGCTGAGCACCGCCTGGGCGCTCACCCGGCGGGGGGTCCACGACGTGCTGGTGCTGGAGCGGGCCACCCTGGCCTCGGGGGGCACCGGGAAGTCCAGCGGCATCGTCCGCTGCCACTACGGGATCCGGTCGCTGGCCGCCATGGCCTGGCACGCCCTGCCGGTGCTGGACGGCAGCGCCGGGTTGCTGGACGAGGACACCGGCTTCCGCGGTACCGGGTACCTCGTGGGGGTGGGCGAGGCCAACGTCGAAGCGCTGGCGGCCAACGTGGCCATGCACCGGGAGCTGGGTATCGAGGTGGAGCTGGTCGACCACGGCGAGGCCCGGCGGCTCTGGCCGCTGGCGGACCTGTCGGACGTCGCTGCCTTCGCCTACGAGCCCCGGGGCGGGTATGGCGACGGCCACCTGACGGCCCAGGCGTATGCCGCCGCCGCCCGCCGTGGCGGGGTCCGGATCCGCCAGCAGTGCCCGGTGGCCGGGATCGAGGTGGCCGGCGGGGAGCCCGGTGGCGGCCGGGTGACCGGCGTCCGCACCGTCGCCGGTGAGCTGATCGGGGCCGGCCAGGTGGTGGTGGCCGCCGGCCCCTGGTCGCCTGCCCTCGTCGGGCCCGTCGGCATCGAGCTGCCCATCCGGGCCCAGCGGGCCCAGATCCTCCTGGTCGATCCCGGCGGGCCGGTGGGCGAGGTGCCGGTCTTCTCCGACCTCGTCTCCCTCCAGTACGTCCGTCTGGAGGGATCCCGGTCGCTGCTCGTCGGGGACAGCGACCACTCCGCCCCGGAGTGGGCCGACCCCGATCGCTACTCCGAACGGGCCGACGACGACTACCTGGTCGGGGCGGTGGAGAAGTTCGGTGCCCGGTTCCCCGGCCTGGAGTCCCCTCGCCTGTCCTCGTCCTACGCCGGCTGCTACGACGTCACCCCGGACTACAACCCGGTCCTTTCGGGGTGCCCGGTGGACGGCCTATGGCTGTGCGCCGGGTTCAGTGGCCACGGCTACAAGATCTCGCCGGCCGTGGGGGACCTGATGGCCGACCTGATCTGCTTCGGCACCAGCAAGCGGCCGGACGTGGACCAGGACGACTTCCGCTGGGACCGGTTCGCCACCGGCAACCTGCTCCGGAGCCCGCACCCCTACGTCGGGGCCGGCGAGATGCGCTGAGCGACGCGCAACCTCCCTACTGGGGCGTTGACGTTTTGCTAACGGGCACTGCGTACCCTCCTCCCTGGCCGCCAGAGCGGCGAAGGTCAGGAGGCAGGAACGATGTTCAGGTGGAAGACCGGAGCGGGGCGTCCAGTGGTGGCAGGAGGCTGGAGACGGCGGTCGGGGCGCCGTGGGGCGGTGACGGGGGCCCTGCTGGCGGCCTCCGTCCTGGTGGCCCCCGTCGGCCTGGCTGCGGCCGGAGCCGTCGCATCCGCCTCTCCGGCCGCTACTCCGGCCGCCCAGCCCCACCCCGCGGCCGACATCGTCCGGCCGACATCGACGCTCTCCGGCCGATGCGCCAACACATTGGGCAACTGGATGTCGTGCCTCTACCCGACAAGCTCGACACAGGCGAAGACCACGACCCTGTCCACTTTGGCGATACCCGGCACCCATGATTCCGGCACCTATGGGATCAAAGGCAGCACTTTATACGATACCGGGTCGAGTGATTGCACGAACTATCAGACATGGTACAGCCTCAAGACAAAGGTCAACGATTGGGTAAACGGATTGGGCCTCCCATCTGTCGTCAATTCTCTGGT
The DNA here is from genome assembly GCA_964453355.1 of uncultured Acidimicrobiaceae bacterium. Taxonomy (GTDB): domain Bacteria; phylum Actinomycetota; class Acidimicrobiia; order Acidimicrobiales; family RAAP-2; genus DASZUK01. The sequence goes on from CAYVPF010000021.1 coordinate 19,443, forward strand.
AGAGACAGACATCGTCGCTCCACTCATCAAGCCAGTTCAAGATGACCTGGACACAACGATTGGCAGCATGGCTGTTACCCAAACAAAGACACTGACCGAGCAGCTCAACGCAGGCATCCGTTATCTGAACCTCAGAGTGGCGTGGGACGGCTCCCAGTGGAGGATCGTCCACACGCTCTTCAGCACCGAGACGCTGACACAGACCCTTGACCAGATCACCGCATGGGCTGCGGCTCATCCACACGAGGTGGTCGTCGTGGACTTCGAGCACCTCTGCTTGAACGACGATGGCGCCACGGCCACAGACCAAGCCACACTTGGCAAGGCGTTCACGCAGACCGACGCCACAGCCGGCGGCAAGAGCCTCTGCGACGTCGCCTATCACGGTACAGACCCGACCACCACGGCGCTACAGACATTGCAGTACGACAACTACGGACGGAACGTCGTGATCATGGCCCACCCTCAGGGCACGTTGGTCCAGACAGCCATCCCGAGCGATTGTTTCTACAACGAAGGGACGACAACAGCAGTCAAGAGCGCAGGCTCGGTCAAGATGACCCATGCGTGGCCGGAGAACGTCAGTCCTGAGGTGCAGCAGACAACCAATATCACCTTCAAGCTGTGGCCACCGTGGGATGCGACAATACACATTCCGTCTATCTGCAGCATCGATCCGAACTACCAGACGGCGAACTCCAACCTCCAGAATTATGCCGTATGGCCTTCGACAGGGACACCGTCGATCGGGAGCCAGCAGACAACAGGTGGCTTGATCGAATCCCAGCTCCTGTACTCGCTCGGCAGCGACACCTTTGGCGTCCTCTGCACGAGCCTGGAAGAAGGAAGCCTGCACCAGTGGGAACAACCGCTCGTCAGCGGCACAACGACTGCCCACATCGTTGACGCGTGGGGCAACTCGACCAATATCGTGGCGACGGACTTTCCCAGTACGTCGTTCGTCGACGCCGTCATCCAGCAGAACACGGTGCACCATGGCGCCTCGAGCCAGTTCGTCGAGTACGCGGGCCTCGGGGGCGGGACATTGCTGGGGTGCTCCACGTCCGGCTGTAAGACGCTCGACACGGCGGGCAGCGGCATCGACAGCCTCACCTACGGCTCCAACGGCTACGTCTACGCCGGCACGGGCGGCGGCACCCTGTGGAAGTGCACAGCGAAGACAGAAAACAGCTGCCAGACCCTCGACACAGCGGGCAACAACGCCATCGAGAGCCTCACCTACGCCCCCAACGGCTACGTCTACGCCGGGATCGCCAACGGGGTCCTGTGGAAGTGCACACCGAACGCCCAGAACAGCTGTCAGACCCTCGACACGGCGGGCAACAACGCCATCGAGAGCCTCACCTACGCCCCCAACGGCTACGTCTACGCCGGGATCGCCAACGGGGTCCTGTGGAAGTGCACACCGAACGCCCAGAACAGCTGTCAGACCCTCGACACGGCGGGCAGCGGCATCGACAGCCTCACCTACGGCTCCAACGGCTACGTCTACGCCGGCACCGGTGGCGGCACCCTGTGGAAGTGCAGCTCGACAGTGCAGAACAGCTGTTCGACCCTCGACTCGGCCGCCACCGAGATCCATAGCCTCACGTACGGCAACGGGGCCGTGTACGCGGGGCTGGGCGACAACATCCTGTGGAGGTGTCTCCCGACAACACCGAACCGCTGTTCGACGCTCGACACGGCGGGCAGCGCCGTCACCAACGTTGCCTACGACGACGGCGTCGTCTACGCCGGGACCGGTGACGGCACCGTGTGGACGTGCGACCCGACAACGCAGAACAGCTGTACGACCGTCGGGGTGGGGGCGAGCCCGGTGTTGAGCCTCGCCGTCGTTCCTTCAGCGGCGATTGGTAGCCCGGCGCCCCCAGGGAAGCTCGGTTATTGGGAGGTGGGCGCCGACGGCGGGGTCTACGCCTTCGGGGACGCCCAGTTCTACGGCTCGATGGGTGGTAAGCCCCTGA
>CAYVPF010000022.1:0-8082 GCA_964453355.1 uncultured Acidimicrobiaceae bacterium
CTCGCCGACGACGCCGGTCGCGGCCTGCCGGCCCTCAACCGGTCGTTGGTCGGGGCGGTGATGGCCGCGGCGGCGTTCGGGCTGACGATCGGGGTGTACGAGTCCTGCTGGACCCTGCTGCTGGACCTGCGGCACGCCCACGACTGGCAGGTCGGCCTCAGCTGGACCCTGTTCGCGGTGCCGTTCGTCGTCATGGCCCGGCCCGGCGGCTGGCTGGCCGACCACCTGGACCGTCGCTGGCTGGCCGTCGTCGCCCTGTCGGTGGCCCTCGGCCTGTGCGCCGTGTACCCGTTCCTGCACAGCCTGGTACTGCTGGTCGTCCTGGGCGGCGTCGAGGCGGCGGCCACGGCCATCTCGCTGCCGGCGGCCCAGTCGATGTTGACGCAGTACTCGTCACCGGCCGAGACCGGCCGGGTGCAGGGACTGTTCTCGACCGCCGAGACCGCCGCCATCGCCGCCTCGGCCGCCGCCGGGGGCGCACTGTTCGGCAAGGCCGCCTGGGCGCCGTTCGTGGTCGCCGCGGCCGGAGGGTTGGTCCTGACCGCCGCCCTGCCGTTCGTCTGGGCGCCGGCGGCCGGCCGGGCGGTGGCCGCCTCCTCGTAGTGGTCGGGGCCCCTACCGGCAGTCGGGGCAGAGGCCCAGCAGGTCCAGCCGGTGCTCGGTGACCTGGTACCCCTGGCTCTCGGCCACCGCCCGGGCCGCCTCGGAGAGGGCTCGCTCCAGTCGTGGGGACGGGTGCACGTCCTCGACCCGCCCGCAGTTGGCGCAGACCAGATGGTGGTGGTGGCCGGAGAGGTCTTCGGCCAGCTCGAACCGGCCGTGGTCGTCGGTGCCGGCCACCCGCCGGACCACCCCGACGTCGATGAGGGCGGTCACGTTCCGGTAGGCACTGCTCTGGGGCAGTGACGGCGCCGAGGTCAGGATCTCGGGCATGGACAGCGGCCGACCGGCCGCCCCGAGGGTCTCCACCAGCACCCGGCGCAGGGGGGTGTACCGCTGGTCGACGTCGGCCAGCCGGAGGCCCACCTCTTCGTGCACGGCCGATGCCACGGTCACAGGGGCAGACTAGATCGGTCCCCGTCCGGACCGGTCCGGTCGCCCTAGAGTTCGGAGGTGCCGCCGCCCGATCCGGATCCGGTCCCCGCGGCGGCCGCTCCGGCGGCGCCGGCGGCCCCGGACCCGTCCGCCATGATGCGGAACCGCAGCTACCTGGTCACGCTGCTGTTCGGCACCCTCATCGGGGTGCCGGTGTCGGCGGCGGCGTTCGGGTTCATGGAGCTGATCAACGTCACCCAACAGGGCCTGTACGACCACCTGCCCGGGGCCGTCGGGTTCCACGGGGAGCCGGTGTGGTGGCCGGTGCCGGTGCTGGGGTTGGCCGGGGTGATCGTGGCCGCGGCCATCCGGTGGTTGCCGGGCAACGGCGGCCACGTGCCGGCGGAGGGGTTCTCGGCCGGCACCACCCAGCCCATCGCCGTGCCGGGGGTGATCGTGGCCGCGGTGGCCACCCTGGCCGCCGGGGCGGTGCTGGGGCCGGAGGCGCCACTGATCGCCATCGGCAGCGGCCTCGCCGTGCTGGCGGTCCGGACCACCCGGCCGGGGGCGCCGCCGATGAGCATGCTGGTGATCGGGGCCGCCGGCAGCTTCGCCGCCATCGCCACCATCTTGGGGTCCCCGCTGCTCGGCGCCATCTTCATGCTGGAGGGCATCGGACTGGGCGGCGGCCTGATGACCGCCGTGCTGCTCCCCGGCCTGCTGGCCGCCGGGGTGGGGTCGCTGGTGTTCCTCGGCCTCGGCACCTGGACCGGGCTCGGCACCTTCTCCCTCGCCATCCCCGACCTCCCGTACGTGGCCCGGCCCACCGCGGCCGAGCTGGGCTGGGCGGTGGCCATCGGCCTGGCCGGCGCCCTGCTGGTCATCGGCATCCGCCGGGTGGGGCTGCTGAGCATGCGCTGGGCCACGCCGCGGCTGTTCCTGGCCGTGCCGCTGGCCGGGCTGGCGGTGGGCGGGCTGGCGGTGGCTTTCGGGGAAGCCACCGGCAAGCCGGGGTCGTCGGTGCTGTTCTCCGGGCAGGACCTGATCGGGCCGCTGCTGGTGCACGCCGCCTCGTGGACCGCCGGCACCCTGCTGCTGCTGCTGTTGTTGAAGGGGGTGGCCTATGCCATCTCCCTCGGCACCTTCCGGGGCGGTCCCATCTTCCCGGCACTGCTGCTCGGCGCCGTCGGCGGCGTGGCGGCGTCCCACCTGCCCGGCCTGGGGTTGATCCCGGCGGCGGCCATGGGGATGGGGGCCATGTGCGCCGCCATGCTCCGGCTGCCGGTGGTGTCGGTGGCGCTGCCCTGCGTGCTGCTGTTCCACGACGGCGTCGCCGTGGCCCCGGTGGTGATCGTGGCGGTGGTGGTGGCCTACGTCACCGCCAACTGGCTGGACCCCCGGCCCCAGGCCCAGCTGGCCACGCCCGGCTCCTGAGCCGCCCGCCTCGGCGGGTCAACCCAGAGTGCGGGTCAGCCCAGGATGCGGGCCTTGGCCTGAGCGAACTCCTCGTCGCTCAGCGCCCCGGACTGGTGCAGTTGGGCCAGCTGCTGCAGCTGGGCGACCGGGTCGGCGGCTGCCGGTGCCGGTGGGGCCGCCGGAGGCGCGGCGGCCGGTTCCGGTGCCGGCTGGGGAGCTTGGGCCGCCTGTCCCTGGCCGGCCTGGGCCTGCTGGGCCTGCTGGGCCTGCATGGCCCGATTGCTGCCGGCCTTGGCCCCCATGTAGGCCACCCCGCCGACGGCAGCCATCCGGAGCAGGGGTCGCCTGCGGACGAACGGCATGTCAGTCGGCTTCCAGGGCTTCGAGGTCCACGCCGATGGCCAGGGCCAGCTCCGGGGCGGCCGCCACGACCCTGGCGCTGCCGACCAACGGGTTGAGGGCCACCAGCAGGGCCAGCAGCTCCTCGGGGGTCACCCCGGCGTCGAGGGCCAGGCCGACCTGCCAGACGTAGGACGCCGGGGCGGCGTCCAGGGCGATGAGGGCGGCCACGTTGACCAGGGCGTACGTCCTGGCGTCCAGGCCGGAAGCCTCCTGGTTCTGGAGCCGGGCGCGCAGCAGGTTCTCCAGGACGTCGGGATCGTGCTGGGCGATGCCGATGAGAGCCTGATGGGTGTCGTCAGCCATGAAACCTGTCCTCCGGGGTCGGGAACGCCACGCCCCGTCGGGGTGGCGTTGCCATGTGTAACACGAACGGTTCGGTGCCCGCCTGTCGGCGTCGGTGGTCAGCCGCGGGTGCGGTCGATCAAGTCGGCGGCCGGGTCCAGGTCGAACGGGTCACCGGTCATGAGGATGAAGTGGGTGGCCCCGGCCTCGACGAACTGGTCCCACCGGGCGATGTCGTCGGGGGGGATGAGCACGGTCCGCTCGATGGCGGCCGGGTCCCGGCCGACGTCGTGGCACCACTGGTCCAACACCTTGGATTTGGCGGCGTACGTCTCCGGGGTCCCGGCCGCATTCCAGCCGTCGGCGTACTGGGCGACCAACCGCAGCGTCACCTTTTCGCCGGCCCCGCCGATCAGGATGGGCAGCGGGCCGACGGGCCCGGGGGTGAGGCGGGCCAGCCGGTCCTTGATGACCGGCAGGGCGTCGCCCAGCAGCCGGAGCCGCTCCGGGGCGGTGCCGAAGTGGTAGCCGTACTCGGTGTAGTCCCGCTCGAACCAGCCCGATCCGATCCCGAGGGTGAACCGGCCGGCGCTGATGTGGTCGATGGTCCGGGCCATGTCGGCCAGGAGGTTCGGGTTCCGGTAGGTGTTGCACGTCACCAGGGCGCCGAGCTGGGCCTGGTGGGTGTCGACGGCCAGGGCGGCCAGGAGGGTGTACGCCTCGAAGTGGGCGGCGCCGGGGTCGCCGTAGAGGGGGTAGAAGTGGTCCCAGACCCAGATGGAGTCGACCCCCAACTGGTCGGCGGCTTTGGCCGCCTGGCGGAGCCGGTCGACGGTGGTGGCCTGGGGGTGGAGCTGGACGCCTACGCGGATGTCGGGCATGTGCGGCAGGCTACGAGGAATGGTGTTCGGCCGCGCCACATCGGCGGACCAGCCGGGCGATCCCCTGGTTGACCGTCCTGGTGGCCGACGCCGGCGGGGAGCCGGAGGCGTTCTGCGCTGTCTCGGCCTTCAGCAGCGCTCGGTCCGCCAGGGCGTCGTCGCCGACGCAGCCGGCCACCGCCGGGGCCGCCCCGGCGTAGAGGGCGTCCACCTCGTTCTCGTTCCGTTGGTCGGCCACTGTCAGGGCGGCGTCCAGTGTGCCCGGGCCGGCCTTGGCCGCCTTGCCCGGGTCGCAGGCCGTCAGCTGCACCGTGCCGGCGGTGCTGGCTGTGCCGCCGGTGCTGGCCGTGGTGACGGAGGCTTGGCCGGCCGGCATGGCGGCGGCCCAGCCGGCCAGGGCCTTGGCCAGGGTGGCGGTGTCCCCCGGGGTCCGGCCGACCAGGTCGGCGGTGAGGCAGGACTGCCCGGCGGCGGTTCGGTACTGCACCATGGATCCGCCGCCCCAGCTGTCGGCATCGGCCAGGGCGGTCTTGGCCGGCAGCCGAGCGGCCAGGGTCAGGTAGAGGGTGAAGGCCCCGAATGTCGGTGTCTGTGTGCCGCCCTGCCGGTGGTCCCCGGGCGGCACGGCCGGCACCGGGAGGGTCCGTTGGCCGACGTGCCGGAGGTAGTCCACCGGGTCCAGCACGGCCAGCTCGGAGGCCGGCGGGCGCCGGTAGGCGGCGTCGACGGTGGCGTTGCCGCCGACGGCGTACAGGGCGTTGACCAGGTCCGGTCCGAGGACGTAGGGCACCGACGATGTCACTGTCAGCACCGGCACTGTCGGTCCGGCTGTCCCCCCGGCTGTTGTCGGCTGGGCTGTGGCCTGGCGCTGCTCGGCCTCCGGCAGCGACGCCTGGTAGTCGTCCTCGTCGAGGACGGCGTCGCCCTCCTCCAGGGCCGTCAACCCGAACTGCTGCCCTTCCGTGACGGCCTGGCGGCCCAGCCGGTTGAGGCCGAAGTGCTGGTCCTGCAGGGCGTGGGTGAGCTCGTGGGCCAGGGTCACCCGGACGGCCGGGGTCAGGGTGCGGCCGCGGAGGTAGACGGCCTTGGCTGTGGGTGTGTAGTACCCGAGCACCCCGCCGGCCTGGTCGGCCGCGGTCTCGGCGGCCACCAGGTTGACCGATCCGTCCAGCAGCCCGAGGGCGCGCAGCGCCGAGGCGTACCGGCGGGCGTCGGCCAGTGTGGCGGCCGACGTCGGGGTTGTCTGCTCGGCGACGTCCTTGTCGAACACCTTCGGTGTCTGGAAGTGGACGGGCACCGACCGCAGGAAGGGCAGCCCGCGGTCGTGGCTGACGAAGGCGGCGATCGGCGCCACGTCGGCCGGCCAGGAGACCCCCGATGTGGACAGGCCCACGGTCAGCCCCACGGCCAGCCCGGCGACCAGGACCACGACGAGCACCAAGACCAGGACGGCGATGGCGGGCCGGGACGGCCGGAACCGGCCGGTTACGCCGGCGGGTGCCACAGTGGAGCGGGCACGTCGAGGCCGGAGGGCTCGGCCCAGTGGTTCCGGAACGTGACCTGGTCCACCGGCTTACGGGCGGCCACGGCCCAACGGCCGGTCGGGTAGCCGAAGCTGATGCAGCCGGACAGGACCCAGCCCTCGTCGGCGGGCACCTCCAGGATCTGCAGGGTCTCCTGCAGGTGGAACGCCCCAATGACCACGGTCAGGCAGCTCCCGATGCCCTCGGCCCGGGCGGCCAGCATGGCGCTCCACACCGCCGGGTAGATGGACCCGCCGGTGGGGTCGTGCTGGCAGAACGGGAACAGGAACAGGGGGACCTCGGCGAAGTGGTCGGCCAGCCACTGGGCCGACCGCTGCACCTTCAGCAACTGCACCGACTCCGGATCGTCGGGGTGCTCGGCGGCCCGGGCCAGCTGGTCGGCGTAGAAGGTGGTCCACAGTTGGGCCACCGAGTCCTGGTACAGCGGGGCCAGCCGGCCCACCGTGTCGCGGTCGTCCACCAGCAGGAACCGCCAGTTCTGCTGGTTGCCGCCGCTCGGGGCCCGGATGGCGGCGTCCATGATCCGGGCCTGGGCGTCCAGGGGGATCGGGTCGGGGCGGACGCGGCGCATCGCCCTGGTGGTGTACAGCGCTTCGTGCAGGTCCACTTGACCGCCTCCGGTCCGTTCTATGGTCGCTCTGTCGGTCGTCGCCTTGCCGTCCCGGTGAGGCTACGTCGCCGGGCTGGCCCCGGGAGCCGACGTCCACCCGGAGCCGACATCCAATCGTCAGCTCCAGTGGCCAAGATGGTTGCCAACATGGTTGCCAGATGGTTGATCGTGGTTCCCGACGGGTATCGGGGGCCTGAATCCGAGGAAAGGGAGTGGGCATGGGGCTGCGCCGCCGGAAAACTGTCGGGATGGCGGTCGGGATGGCGGCGGTCGTCGCCGGCGTCGGGGGCCTGGCCGGAGTGGGCGCCGTGGCGCTGGGTTCGGTGACCGCGGGAGCGGCCACGCCGTCGCCGGCCCTTACCGACGTGACGGCCACGGTGACAGGGCCCAACCTGGTCGTCGGGTTCACCGTCAACACCACAACCGGCACCCCGGCCCTGGCGGCCGTGGCGATCCCGGGCGTGCAGTTCACAAAGACCGGCACGGCGTTCACCACCACCTGCTCCACCACAGGGTCGGCGACGAAGACAAACTGCCCCGGGGCCCCCAGCCCGGTGACGTCGGTGTGGGGCATCACCAAGACAGGCTCCACCCAGTCGGCCAAGTCGGCCGTGGTGCTGAACCTGTTCGCCAAAAAGACGACACCGTTCACCGGCACGTTCGCCGCCGGCAACCACCTGACGGTGACGCTGCCGGGGGCAACGCTCCCGACATTCAACGGCACCTACCCGGTGTCGGTGGCCACCGAGACCTCCCCGGGAGTGGTGGCCGAACAGGCGACGACCACCCTGGCGGTGACCACCAGGACCGCCGGGCCGGCGGGGGTCCCGGCCACGGTGCCCACGACCCTTTCGGCCACGCCCAATTCGGTGGGCTACCCCACATCCACCTGGACGGACGCCATCACCTTGAAGACAGCCGCGCCGACGACATCGACACGGACAGGGCTGATCAGCCTCTACGTGCCGGGAGCCACCTTCCCGAAGGTCGGCGCCGACTACTCGGCCACCACATGCTCGGTGACAACGACAGGCACCGTCACCACCGACCCCACCTGCGCTGGTGACGTCACCTTGACGGTGCCGGCCACAGCCACCAGCGGCCAGCCGGGCACGGGAGCCGTTGTGCAGTACGCCACCGGGAAGGCGACAGCCTTGACAGGCCTGCTCGGTTTCGATCTCAACGTGAGCAAGGTGGCCAACCCCACCGGCCCTGGCGCCAGCCCAGGTGACAGCCTGTTCGGGTTCAACGAGAACGCGACCACATTCGGGTACGTGACCGGTGTCGACTCCGGGTCGGTGACCCTGGTCAGCTCCCCGACGGTCAGCCTGGCCAGCACCAACTACCCCAGCTTCCCGTCCACCGCCGTGGTGGGGCAGACAGCCAAGTTCGGACTGACCCTGGCCAACGGCAGTGACTACGCCTGGCCGGCCACAGGGGCGTCGTTGGCGTTGACCGCCACCGGCATCGCCGCCCTCAGCCCCAGTTCGGTCGGGGTGCAGTGCGTCTACGAGGGCACCGTCCCGTCCGGCGGGCCGGCCAAGGCCACATTCACGTTCGCCGGCACGGGTGGGTCGCTGGCCAGCAACGCCGTCGGGGTGCCGCTGGCCAAGACACACAGCACACCGATGGACTGCACCCTGTCGCTGGCCGACGGCGCCGCCACCGGCACCCTGACGATCACGGCGGTCCTCACCGACGCCAAGGCCAAGACACCGGCCACAGCGGCCAAGCCGTTCGTGCTGGCTACTGCGGCCAATCACCTGGCGGTGACGCCGGTGCCGACCACCGGGTACACCCTGGACGCCTCCGACGGTGGCATCTTCACCTACGGGACGGCCCAGTTCTACGGGTCCATGGGCGGCAAGCCCTTGAACCAGCCCATCGTCGGCATGGCCATGACCCCCGACGG
>CAYVPF010000022.1:8182-21340 GCA_964453355.1 uncultured Acidimicrobiaceae bacterium
CAAGGGGTACTGGGAGGTGGCCAGTGACGGCGGCATCTTCAGCTTCGGCGACGCCCAGTTCTACGGGTCCATGGGCGGCAGGCCCCTGAACCAGCCCATCGTCGCCATGGCGGCCACCCCCGACGGCAAGGGGTACTGGGAGGTGGCCAGTGACGGCGGCATCTTCAGCTTCGGCGACGCCGGCTTCTTCGGCTCGGCCGGCTCCCTGTCCCTGGTGAAGCCGGTGGTGGGGATGGCCGCCACCGCCGACGGTAAGGGGTACTGGCTGGTGGCCAGTGACGGTGGCATCTTCACCTACGGCGACGCCGGCTTCTTCGGCTCGGCCGGGTCCCTACGGCTGAAGGCCCCGGTGGTTGCCATGGCCGCCACCGCCGACGGCCAGGGCTACTGGGAGGTGGGTGCCGACGGCGGCATCTTCACGTTCGGCGACGCCGGCTTCGTCGGATCCGCCGGGGCCTTGACCCTGAACAAGCCGGTGGTGGGCATGCTGGCCACCTCCGACGGTGGCGGCTACTGGCTGGTGGCCAGTGACGGTGGCATCTTCAGCTACGGCGACGCCCAATTCTACGGATCCGCCGGGGCCCTGCCCCTGGTGAAGCCGGTGGTGGGGATGGCCTAAGTTCGGGCCATGGACTATCGCACCCTCGGCCGGACCGGCGTCCGGGTCAGCCCCCTGTGCCTCGGCGCCATGATGTTCGGCGCCTGGGGCAACCAGGACCACGACGACAGTGTCGCCATCATCCACCGGGCGCTGGAGGCGGGGATCAACTTCATCGACACCGCCGACGTGTACTCGGCGGGGGAGTCCGAGGTGATCGTCGGCAAGGCCCTGAAGGGGCGCCGGGACGAGGTGGTGCTGGCCACCAAGGTGCACGGGATGATGGGGGAGGACCCGAACCGCCAGGGCAACTCCCGGCGGTGGATCATCGAGGAGTGCGAGAACAGCCTCCGGCGGTTGGGCACCGATTGGATCGACCTCTACCAGATCCACCGGCCCGCCCCGGAGTGCGACATCGACGAGACCCTCTCGGCCCTCACCGACCTGATCCGGCAAGGCAAGGTCCGCTACGCCGGCAGCTCCACGTTCCCGCCGTCGGAGATCGTGGAAGCCCAGTGGACCGCCGAGCGCCGGGGCCGGGAGCGGTTCGTGACCGAGCAGCCGCCGTACTCCATCTTGGTCCGTGGCATCGAGGCCGAGGTGCTGCCGACCTGCCAGCGGTACGGCATGGGGGTGCTCCCCTGGAGCCCGCTGGCCGGCGGGTGGCTGACCGGCCGGTACCGCAAGGGCCAGGACATCCCGGTCAGCCACCGGGCCGAGCGGGTGCCGGTCCGCTACGACCTGGCCCTGCCCGGCAACCAGGCCAAGCTGGACGCGGCCGAGGCCCTGGCGGTGCTGGCCGACAAGGCCGGCGTCAGCCTCGTCCACCTGGCCCTGGCCTTCGTGGTCCGCCACCCGGCGGTGTCGTCGGCCATCATCGGGCCGCGGACCATGGAGCAGCTGGACAGCCAGTTGGGGGCCGCCGACGTCACCCTGTCCGACGACGTCCTCGACGCCATCGACGGCATCGTGCCGCCGGGCACCAACCTCAGCCCGCCCGACGCCGGCTGGCAGCCCCCGTCGCTGACCGATCCCTCGTTGCGCCGCCGCTAGTCGCCCGGCGGCACCAGCCGCCGGGCGCCGGTGGGGTCAGTCGGCCCCGAGGTCCAGGCCCTGGACGGCGTCGATGTACTCCTCGACCATGCCCAGGATCACGTCCCGGGTCTTGCGCACCTGGGTGGCCCGGCCGATGACCTGGCCGGCCGGGTTGAAGTTCACGTCCTTGGCCTGCACCGGGTAGGCGTGGCCCCGTGACACCGCCTCGATGGCCACCATCATCTGCAGCGGCATCGGCAGCGGCTTCGGGTTCTCCGGCACCTCCCAGGCGTCGGTCCAGTCGTTGCGCAGCAGCCGGCACGGCTTGCCGGTGAACGACCGCGACCGCACCGTGTCCCGGCTGGTGGCCGCCAGGTAGGTGTCCATCTGGGCCGGCGGGATGTCGGCCTCCTCGACCGTCAGCCACAGCGACCCCGTCCACACTCCGGCCGCCCCCATCACCATGGCCGCCGCCATCTGCCGGCCGCTGCCGATGCCGCCGGCCGCCAGCACCGGGAGCGGGGCCACGGCGTCGATGACCTCGGGCCACAGCACGATGCTGCCGACGTCGCCGGTGTGGCCGCCCCCTTCGGAGCCCTGGCAGATGATGATGTCGACGCCGCCGTTCTTGTGGTTGACGGCGTGCTTCACCGACCCGGCCAGGGCGGCCACCAGCAGGCCGCGGTCGTGGGCCTGGGCGATCACGTCCTCGGGGGGAGTGCCCAGGGCATTGGCCAGCAGCTTCACCTTCTCGTGCTTCAGGAGCACTTCCACCTGCGGGGCAGCGGTGGCGGCGGTCCAGCCCAGCAGTTCCCGCTTCGGGCCACCCGGCAGCTCCGGCACCCCGTGGTCGGCCAGGATCTTCTTGGCGAAGTCCCGGTGGCCCTGCGGGACCATGGCCCGCAGCTCCTCTTCCAGCTTCTCCGGGTCCAGTTCGCCCATGCCCTCGTACTTGCCCGGGATCACGATGTCCACCCCGTACGGCCGGTCACCGACGTGCTCGTCCAGCCACGCCAGCTCGGTCTCCAGTTCTTCGGCGCTGAACCCGACGGCCCCCAGGACCCCGAGGCCGCCGGCGTTGGACACCGCCGCCACCACGTCACGGCAGTGGGTGAAGGCGAAGATGGGGAATTCGATGCCCAGTCGTTCACAAAGCTCGTTGCTCACGGTCCTACCTCCGTCGTCTGGTAAAACGCCACCGGGGCGAAACGAGAACAGATTCTAGTTTCGTTCCGGAGGCCGTGCACACGGCATACTCGGGGTGGACAGAAAAAGGGGGGTTTGCCGATGCCGTTCCGGACGTCGCCGGTGGTGGACGAAGACGACTGGCTGCTGCGGTTGGAGGTGGACGACGGGGTCGGGATCTTGACCCTGGACCACCCCGACAAGCTGAACGCCTGGAGCTGGGAGGCGTCGAGGCAGCTCGGGGCCAGGGCCGACCAGATCCGCTTCGACGACCGCATCCGGGTGGTAGTCCTCCGGGGGGAGGGCAGGGCGTTCTGCGCCGGCATCGACCTGGGCATGCCCGAGGACCGGGTCACCGGCCGGTCCCCGGCGGAGAAGGTCCGGAACTACTACGAGGGCATCCGGTGGGTGCACGAGCGGTTCCGGGTGTTCTCGGAGCTGCCCCAGCCGGTCATCGGGGCCGTCCACGGCTACTGCCTCGGCTTCGGCTTCGAGCTGGCCCTCATGTGCGACGTCCGGCTGGCCGCCGACAACGCCGTGTTCGCCTTACCGGAGGCCACCATCGGGGTGTCCGTGGACGCCGGCGGTGACCTGCGGCTGTCGCATGAGATCGGCGCCGGCTGGGCCAAGCTGCTGGCCATGACCGGCCGCCGCATCGACGCCGCCACCGCCGAGCGCCTGGGCATCGTGCAGCAGGTCACCACCCCCGACGACCTGGTGCCGACGGCCATGGCGCTGGCCCGGGAGATCGCCGCCAACGCCCCCCTGGCGGTGCAGTCCATCAAGCGCACCGTCGACGGCTTCGCCTACCGGGGGCTGGCCGAGGCTCTGAAGTTCGAGGCCCTGTCGGCCTCGGTGGAGTTCGTGTCCGACGACATGCCGGCCGGCTACGCCGCCAAAGCGGCCAAGCAGCCGGTGCGGTTCGAGGGCAAGTAGCCGTGCCCCCGCTGCCCGAACCGCCGCCGGCCGGCCGGCCGATGCTGCCCGCCGACACCTTCGCCGGGACCACCGCCGTCGTCACGGGCGGCGGCACCGGGCTGGGCAAGGCCATCGCCGTCGAGCTGGCCCGGGCCGGGGCGGCCGTGGGCATCCTGTCGCGGTCCGACGACCACCGTCGGGCGGGGGTGGCCGCCGTCGAGGCCGTCGGCGGACGGGCGGCCGAGGCGGCTGCCGACATCCGCGAGCCCGACCAGATCACCGCCGCCTTCGACCATTTGGAACAGGCCCTGGGGCCGATCGGGGTCCTCGTCAACAACGCCGCCGCCAACTTTCCGGTGCTGGCCGCCGACATGAGCCCCAACGCCTGGCGGGCGGTGACCCGCATCGTGCTGGACGGCACCTTCTTCTGCAGCCAGGAACTGCACCGCCGGTGCGCCGCCGCGGGGGTGCCCGGCGCCGTCTGCAACATTCTGGCCACCCAGTCGTTCACCGGCGGGCCCGGCATGGCCCACTCGTCCGCGGCCAAGGCCGCCGTCGGCAACCTGACCAAGACCCTGGCCGTCGAGTGGGCGCCCGACGGCATCCGGGTGAACGCCCTGGCTCCGGGACTGTTCCCGCACGACGACATGCGTGACGATCTGAAGGCGCTCCGCACCACCGGAGAACAGGTGGACGCCCGCCGGTCCCCGGCCGGCCGGTTGGGTCGGCTGCACGAGTTGGGTTGGGCCGTCAGCTGGCTGTGCTCCCCCTACGCCGCCTTCGTCACCGGCCACACCCTGGTGGTGGACGGGGCCAACTGGCTGCGCCGGGACTTCGTGATGCCGGAGTTCACCCCGGTCGCCGACCAGCTGTCGGAGGTGCTGCGGCGGCCGTAGCGGCATCGGCCTTCCGATATTGCTGGCAACTCACTGGCACAACTTTTGGAGCACATACGCTCCAAAAGTTGTGCCAGTGACACAGGCAAACATGTGCAGGGTGCCGACCCCGGCGCCGACCGGAGGGCGCCCTGGAAGCGACCGGTCAGGCCGGATTGCGGCGGGTGAGCGGCCACCCGTTCTCGGCCATCACCTGGTGGATGTCGTCGTCGCCGTAACCCTGCCGGCGGAGGTCTGTGGCGAACGTCCGCGGCTCGGCCAGCCCCTCGGCGTGCGGCCAGTCGGAGCCGAACAGGAGGTGGTCGAGGCCGACGACGTCCCGCAGCGTGCCCAGGTCGTCCTCGTAGAACGGGGCCACCCAGACGTGCTGGCGGAAGGCCTCGACGGGGTCGGAGGGGAACGACGACGGCATCTGCCCGTAGGCCTTCGCCAGCTTCTTGACCAGCACCGGGGCCCACTCGCTGCCGGCCTCGATGCTGGCCACCCGGACGGCCGGGAACCGGTCGAAGAGGCCCTGGCAGACCAGCGCGGCCATGGTCTCGTAGGGCGGCCGGTCGGAGCTGAGGACGAAGCGGAGGGGGGAGTGCCGGAACGCCTCGAACTGCCCGGTCGGCTCCCAGTCGCCGAGGTACCGGCCGTAGCCGGCGTCGCCGGAGTGGATCCCGACGGTCACCCCGGACTCGTGGACGAGCCCCCAGAACCGGTCGTAGACGGGATCGGCCGGGGAAACCAGGCCGTCCGGCCCGTGGGCCGGGCCGCCTTTGATGCAGACCACCCGGGCGTCCGCCTCGAGGACACGGGTGAGCTCGGCCACCGCGGCGTCGACGTCCACCAGGGTGATCATGGCGGCGGCGAAGATCCGTTCCCGGTAGGCGTACCCCCAGTCGTCCTCCAGCCATCGGTTGAAGGCGGTGAAGGCGGCGACCAGGGCCGGCGGGTCGTCGGCCAGGGCCTCTTCCATCCCGACGCCCAGCGTCGGGAACAGGAGGCAGCCGTCGAGACCCTGGCGGTCCATCACCGCCAGCCGGGCGTCCCGGTCGCGGTACTCCGGCCGGACGGGCTCGAGCTCGCCGAACAGGGACCGCATGTCCTTGGCCGCCGGGTTGCGGCCCCGGAAGTACTCGTCCAGGCTCCCGGGCTTGGCCACCGGGTCGAACAGGGGGTTGGGGATGAACCGGTTCAGCCGGCCGCCGACCAGCAGGCGCCGGCGGCCGTCGACGTCGGCCCACTGCATCGCCCGCCTGGCCATCTTGGCGTCCATGTACCGGGTGAAGGCGTCGGTGGCCTCGTAGTAGTGGTTGTCGGCGTCGAACAGCCCGTAGGGCACCCCGGTCATGAGAGCCCCAGCACCCGGAGCGCGTTCGTCCGGAGGAACTTGGGCCAGACGTCGTCTTTGAACCCCACGTTCGGCATCTCGGTCATGATCCGCTCGAGGGACAGCCCCATCGGGAAGTAGCCGGCGTAGATGATCTTGTCGGCCCCGCGGGTGTTGGCGAAGTCCACGACGTCCGACGGGTAGTACCTCGGGGCGAAGGCGCTCGTCGAGTAGTGGAGGCCCGGCCACTTCAGCATCAGCTTCACCGCCAGCTCGGTCCACGGCTCGCACCCGTGACGGGTCACGAACACGAGGTCGGGGAAGTCGAACATGACCTCGTCGATGAGCTCGACGTGCTGGCAGGCGGCCTTCAGTCGGGGGCCGGGAACGCCGGCGCAGCAGAACACCGGGAGGCCCAGCTCCACGCACTTGGCGTAGATCGGGTACATCAACTTGTCGTTGATCGGCACCTGCGGGAACGTGCCGGCGGGGAACACCCCGACGGCCCGGACCCCGAAGGTCTCGTACTCCTTCACCAGCTGGGCGAGGCCCCGGGTGCCGTCGTTGGGGTACATGGAGGTGGACGGGATGAACCGGTCCGGGTACCGCTTGAGGGCATCGGCGGCCACGTCGCCCCCGACCCCGATCAGACCGCGCTCCACCCCCCACAGGTCCATCTCCCGCAGGGTCACCGCCACCGGGTCCCCGGACCCCTGCAGCCCCTTCTCCGGCACGTCCTTGAACATGTACTCGGCCGGGAACTCGAACGACGTCTTGGACTCCTCGTCCCGGGTCTGCCGGGTGATGAACCGGTAGACCTCCCGCATGTCGTCGTGCGGGAACCCGATCATGGTGTCCACGATCCCCACGTTTTCGGGCATCCCCACCTGGTTCGCCTCCCCTCGGCCGGCCGGTTGGGCCGACGCCCGATAGTAGAACTAGAATCTGGTTATGGCAATCGGATCAGCGAGGGCCCCGGGGCCGGCACCTGAGGGAGCGGCGCCTGGGGGTCGGCCGGCGGCCGACGGCTCGCCGCTCAGCGTCCGCCAGGCGGCCCGCCGCCAGGGAGTGCTGGACGCCGCCCTGGCACTGCTCCAAGAGTCCGACTACGACCGGGTCCACGTCCGGCAGGTGGCCGACCGGGCATCGGTGGCCCTGGCCACCGTGTACCACTACTTCCCGTCCAAAGAGCACCTGTTCGGCGAGGCCCTGGTGCAGTGGGCCGGGACCATGCGGACCGGCCTCAGCCGCCCCCTGCGGTCGGGGAACCCGGCGGACCGCCTGAAAGAGGCCCTCCGGCGGTCCGTGCGGGCGTTCGAGCGCCAGCCCCAGCTGGCCCGGCTGGTCGGGAGTCTGGAGGGGTCCGACGAGCCCTTCGCCCACTACGTGCTGGACCGCCTCGACCAGGTGACGACGGAGGTGTACCTCGACACGCTGGCCGACCTCGACCGGGACCTGGCCATCCGGGTCGTCCGGGTGGTGGACGCCGTGCTCGACGCCGGGCTGCGCGGCTGGTGCTCGGGGCGGCTTAGGGTGGACGAGGTGTACTCGGCCCTGGTCGACGCCGTCGACCTCGTCCTGCCCGGGCCGGAGCAACCCGGGGCTTGAGTCAGCTGTTGTCGTCGGCGGGCACCCCGACGCCGACCTCGGCCCCGGCCAGCTCGCCGACCTCGAGCAGCCCCAGCCCGACCTCCTGGCTGAGGGTGTGCTGGGCTTGCGGGGCCTGCTTGCCTCCCCGCAGCAACGAGACCGCGGCGCCCAGGAAGGTGGTGGCGGCCGCGAAGTCGAACGCCAGGTGCAGCCCGTCGGCGAACGCCGGCGAGATCAGCCGGGGGAAGAAGCTGCGACCGGTCAGGTAGCTGGCCTTGGCGTGCCCCAGGCCGGCCAGCACGTGGGCGGGCACCAAGGTCTGGATGGGGTTGTAGCCCAGGAAGGCGGCGAACAGCGATCCGATGGGCGGCAGGTGGGCGATGTTCGCGGCCGACGCTTTCGGCATCCCTTCGGCCACCAGCCCGTGGTACAGGTGGCCGGGCAGCGACGACGCCAGGCCCAGGGTGACGATGGAGAAGAACACCCCGATCGACAGCACCGACGCCGAGTTCATGAACGTGACGTTCATCCCGGCGCCCGCCCCCCGCTGCTCCGGCGGCAGGCTGTTCATCACGCCCATCTGGTTCGGGGTGATGAACAGGCCGGCGGAGATCGAGAAGGCCAGCAGGATGGCGGCGAACGGCAGGTACTCGAAGTTCATCGGCAGCACGTTCAACAGCAGGTAGCAGGCGGCCGTGCCGACGAGGCCGGCGGTGGCCAGGCCGCGGGCCCCCATCCGGTCGGCCAGGATGCCGGCCACCGGCCCGGACATCACGAAGCCGACGGTGATCGGGATGAGGTAGATCGCCGCCCACAGCGGGGTCTGCGAGAAGTCGTAGCCGTGCTGGGGCAACCAGATGCCCTGCAGCCAGATGATCAGCATGAACTGCAGGCCACCCCGACCGATGGCGGCCAGGAAGCTGGCCGACACCCCGCAGGCGTACGCCCGGATCCTGAACAGGCTGAGCTGGAACATCGGTGCCGGCACGCGGAGCTCGACGAGCACGAAGAACACCAGGACGGCCAGCCCACCGAAGACCATGCTCAACACGAACGGACTGGTCCATCCCATGGTGTGGCCGCCGTACGGCTGGATGCCGTAGACGATGCCGGTCAGCAGGGCGACGAGACCGACGGCGAACGTGATGTTGCCGATCCAGTCGATCTTGGTGGCCACCCGGACGCCGGTGTCGTGGAGCTTCATGTAGGCCCACACCGTCCCGAAGACCCCGAAGGGCACCGAGACCAGGAACACCAGCCGCCACTCCACCGGCGCCAGCACCCCACCGAGGATCAGGCCGATGAACGACCCGGTGACGATGGCGATGCCGTTGATCCCCTGCGCCTTCCCCCGCTCGTTCTCGGGGAAGGCGTCGGTGAGGAGGGCCGACGAATTCGCCATGACGCAGGCCCCGCCAACCCCCTGGCCGACGCGCATGAGGATGATCCACATGGCCACGGCGGCGCCGCCCAGCCAGGTCAGTGACAACAGGATGGAGAACAGGGTGAAGACGGCGAAGCCCAGGTTGTAGATGCGCACTCGGCCGTACATGTCGCCGACCCGGCCCAGGCTGACCACCAGGACCGCCGTGACGAGCAGAAAGCCCATCAGGATCCACAAGAAATAGGAGGTGTTGCCCGGGGCCAGCGGCTGCAGCCCGATGCCCCGGAAGATGTCCGGCAACGAGATCAGCAGGATGGACTGGTTGATGGTGACCATCAGGATGCCCAGGGTGGTGTTGGTCAGGACCACCCACTTGTACCGGCTGCTCTTCGTGGCCTCCGTCACCGTACCGGTCGTACCCTCCTCGGCCCCACCCGCGCCCCTGTAGAGGTCGGCCAGAGCCCCGCCGTGATCGAGAACCGGGGAGACATCCCCATTTGATCCTGAGAGGCTAACACAGCCGGGCGCCGAGCCCGTCTACGCTGGTGGTATGGCCTCGGAGGGGACGGCAGCCCGCACCGTCACCGTGCTGCCGGCCACCATGCTGCGGTCCGACGCCGCCCGCAACCGCCAGGCCCTCATCCAGGCGGCCCGGACCGTGTTCAGCCAGCGCGGCCTGGACGCCCCCCTGGACGACATCGCCCGGCACGCCGGCATCGGCAACGCCACGTTGTACCGCCACTTCCCGACCCGCTGTGCCCTGATCGCCGCCGTGTTCGCCGACGCCCTCACCGACGTCGTGGACGCCTGCGACCGCGCCCTCGCCAATCCGGACCCCTGGGACGGGTTCGCCGGCCACGTCCTGTTCCTCTGCACCCTGCAGGCCAAGGACCGCGGCATGGCCGACCTGCTCACCATGACCGTCCCCGGCGCTCCCGACCTGGAGAAGGTCCGGCGGAGGGCCCACGACGGCCTGGTCCGGATCATCGGCCGGGCGCAGCAGGCCGGCGTACTGCGGCCGGACTTCCTGCCCGGGGACCTCGGGACGTTCCTGATGGCCAACGCCGGCCTCATCCACCGCACCGCGGACCGAGCCCCGACCGCCTGGCGGCGGATGGCCGCCTACTTCCTGGACGGCCTCCGGCTCGACGGCCGCACCGGCCCCCTGCCACCGTCGCCGGGGCTCCGGGCCCTCCGGGCGGCCATGGCCAGCCAGGGCGCCCACTTCGGCTGTTCCTGACCGGAACCCCTGGTCAGTAGTGCCAGGGGTACGGCGACCAGTCCGGCGGCCGCTTCTCCAAGAACGCCTCCCGGCCCTCGGCGGCCTCGTCGGTGCCGTAGGCCAGCCGGGTGGCCTCCCCGGCGAACAGCTGCTGGCCCACCAGGCCGTCGTCGACCAGGTTGAAGGCGAACTTCAGCATCCGCTGGGCGGTGGGGCTCTTGCCGTTGATCTCCGCCCCCCACTCGAGGGCCACCCGCTCCAGGTCGGCGTGGGGGACCACGGCGTTGACCGCCCCCATCCGGTGGGCTTCCTCCGCCGTGTAGGTGCGGCCGAGGAAGAAGATCTCCCGGGCGAACTTCTGACCGACCTGCCGGGCCAGGTAGGCGGAGCCGAACCCGCCGTCGAAGCTGGCCACGTCGGCGTCGGTCTGCTTGAACCGGGCGTGCTCGGCGCTGGCCAGCGTCAGGTCGGACACCACGTGCAGGCTGTGCCCCCCACCGGCCGCCCAGCCGGGCACCACGCAGATCACCACCTTCGGCATGAACCGGATCAGCCGTTGGGCCTCCAGGATGTGCAGCCGGCCCACCCCCCGGCCGGCCGGCTGGCCGTCCTCGTACTGGTACCCGTCCCGGCCCCGGATGCGCTGGTCGCCCCCGGAGCAGAACGCCCAGCCGCCGTCGCGGGGCGACGGCCCGTTGCCGGTCAGCAGCACGCAGCCGACGTCGGCCCACTGCCGGGCGTGGTCCAGGGCGGCGCACAGCTCGTCCACGGTGTGCGGCCGGAAGGCGTTGCGGACCTCCGGCCGGTTGAAGGCCACCCGGACCGTGCCCTGCTCGGTGGCCCGGTGGTAGGTGATGTCGGTGAACTCGAACCCGAGGACCGGTTGCCAGGCGTCGGCGTCGAACAAGGCGGAGACCATGGCCGAGCAGCCTAACGGCGGCCCGGTCAGGCCTCGCGGCCGAGGAGGGCGGGGACCTCGGCCAGGGACTCGATCCGGGCGTCGGCTTCTGCCACCTCGGGCCAGGTGGCGTGAACGATCCCCCAGGGTCCCCGGCGGATGAACACCGCCCGCATCCCGGCCCGCTTGGCCGGCAGCACGTCATTGTCCAGGCGGTCCCCGACGTAGACGATGGACCGGGCCGGCAGCCCCACCTCGGCCACCACCCGGTCGAAGAACACCGGGGACGGCTTGTTCACGCCCCACCGCTCGGAAGAGGCGATGAAGTCCACCGGCAACTCCAGGTCGCTCAGGGCATCCACTGCGGCGGCCGGCTGATTGCCGGCCAGCCCGACCACCAGACCGTGGTCGTGCAGCGACCGGAGGCAGTCCACGGCGTCCGGGTACAGGTCGTCGGCTCCGAGGCGCCAGCCCCGGCCGGCGGCCTCCTTGGCCCGAGCTTCGGCCGGGTAGTCCAGGCCCGGGCGGACCATGGCGAACGCCTCCCGGTGGTCCTGGCGCGCCGCGATGGCGGCCCCCAGGGCGGCGAACAGCAGGGTGGGCTCCACCTCGAGCCACTCGGCCCAGGTGCCGAACGCCCGGCGTTCCGAGAACAGGGTCTCGCCGACGTCGAACACCACTGCCCCTACGGGCTCTGTGCGCTCTATGGGTTCTGTGCGGTCCATCGCCCCATCCTGGCCGGACGCCGGACCGGCCCGCGGCCGAACAGGACCGAGCGGGCTCGGGCGGCCGGCAGCAGGGCGGCCCGGGCGGCGTTGGCCCCGCCGGCCCCGTGCACCCCGCCGCCGGGGTGGGCGGACGCCGAAGCCAGGTACAGGCCGGCCACCGGGGTCTCGGCCCGTCCGGTGCCGGGGACCGGACGGAACAGCAGCTGCTGGTGCAGCTGGGCGGTGCCGCCGTTGACGGCCCCGCCGTCCAGGTTGGCGTCAGCGGCCTCCAGGTCGGCCGGCCCGGCCACGTGTCGGGCCCGGACCAGGGACCCGAACCCCGGGGCCAGGGCCTCCACCCGGGCCTGCATCCGGTCGGCGAACCGTTCCAGCCAGGCCCCGTCGCCGCCACTGACGTCCAGCTCGCCGGCGGCGTCGCCGCGGCGGTGGCGGGGGACCCGGGTGTAGGCCCAGACGGTGTCCGTGCCGGGCGGCGACCGCGTCGGGTCGGTGGCGGCCTGCTGGCCGAACAGCAGGAACGGCCGGCTCGGCAGCCGGCCCATGGCCAGCTGGGCGGACTGCTCGGTCAGGTTGTCGAAGTCGTCGGCCACGTGGACGGTACCGGCCCGCCGGGCGTCCTCGGCCACCCACGGCACCGGACCGTCCAGGGCCCAGTCCACCTTGACGGTGCCCGGGTCCCACTCGAACCGGCCCAGGTCGTCCAGCAGGCCGGGGGGTAGGTGCCGGCGGTGGACCAGGCTTCCGTACAGGGCCGGGGCGGACACGTCGGCCACCACGGCCCGGCGGGCGTCCACCACGGTGCCGTCGGCCGTCCGGACCGCCACGGCCCGACCGCTCCTGACCACCACCTCTACCACCGGGCTGTCGCAGCGGACGGTGCCGCCGCGGGCGGCCAGCCGCCGGACCAGAGCCCCGGTCAACTGCCCGGCCCCGCCCTCGGGGACGGGGTAGCCGTGCTCCTGGGCCAGGCAGCTGAGCAGCCACCCGTACAGGCCGCTGCCGGCGGCCTCGGGGGAGAGGTCGGCGTGCAGGGCGTTGCCGCCCAGCAGGACGGCGGCCCCGACGCCGGTGAACCGCTCCTCGGCCATCCGGCGAACCGGCAGCAGCAGGTGGCGGGTGAACCGGAGGCCGCCGCCCACGCCCAGGCGACCGGCCA
The DNA here is from genome assembly GCA_964453355.1 of uncultured Acidimicrobiaceae bacterium. Classification (GTDB taxonomy): domain Bacteria; phylum Actinomycetota; class Acidimicrobiia; order Acidimicrobiales; family RAAP-2; genus DASZUK01. The sequence goes on from CAYVPF010000022.1 coordinate 21,108, forward strand.
GCCGGACGGCCGGTCGGACCGGCGGGAACGGTCGGAACAGGCTGTCGAGGAACGGCCCGGCCACCTTTCGCCAGTCCTCGATCATGGCCGTCCAGGCGCCTCCGTCCCCGGCGGCGAACCGGTCCACCGAGGCGGCGGTGGCGGCCAGGTCGGTGCCGACGGCCGCACAGCGGCCGTCGGGCAGCGGATGGGCCAGAGCGATCGGCGCCCGCCGCCACCGCAGCCCGTACGCC
>CAYVPF010000023.1:0-21063 GCA_964453355.1 uncultured Acidimicrobiaceae bacterium
CCCGAAGTAGCACTGATCGAAGGCCTGGATGTCGCTCATCTCGAACGTCTGGCCCCACTCGAAGACGGCCACCGTCTGCCCCTGACCCAGGTCGCCCGCATCGTAGAGGTTCTCCGCTCCGTAGGCCGAGGCGACCTGGTCGTCGGTGATGCCGCCCTGCTGTTGGGCGATCGCCGTGGCATCGGAGCACGCTTCGGGAGCCCCGGCTGGGGCAGCCGACGGTTGGGCGGAGGCCGACTCGGTGCTACCAACGGACGAGGGATGGGCGATGTCCACGGCCTGCGGTCGGATCAGGTCGTTCAGCCCGGTGACCGTGACCACATCGGAGGCGATATCGGACTCCAGCTCCACCGGGCCGGTGGTGGCCCGACCGACCGTCCCGTCCGGCAACCGGTACCGGCCCAACCCGGTGTGGAACGTCGACTCCAGTGCACCGGCCGTGCCGGTGGCCGAGATGTCCAATCCGTTCGAGGAGATGCCCCGGACCTGCAGGCCCCCCGCCTTGAGCTCGGACTCGACCGAGGCGATGGTGGCGGCGGTCGGGCCGAACCGTTGCGCGAACTCGCCGGGCTGGAGGTATCGGCCGAACGAGGGTTGCTGCCGGTCGGTGACGCCGGCCACGAAGCTCGAAAGAGCAGCCGGGTCACGGGGCTGGAGGTAGACACCGACCGTGAACGACTGCGTCGGGTCCACCGTTCCCACGTGGCTGGCCCCGCTGGGCACGCGGGGAGCGGCCAGGACCTGGGCCAGGTGGGGCGCGGGGGCGGCCGAGGCCGCCGTGATCGCCCCGGCCTGGACGATCCCGCAGCCGCCCACCAGGACGGCCACCACCGCCGTCAGCGCCGCCAATTTCGGATACTGCATCTGGGCTCCTTGCTTCCCCGACCTCGATCGGTTACCGGTGGATCTTGAAGCAGGAGCGCAACGAGGACGCAACGAGACCCCATGGCCACCTCACCCCAGCAGCGCATCCATGCCTGAGAAATCGGTGGCATAGCCGACGAAACGGGCGAGCCGTCCGTCGCGGTAGAAGTGGAGGTGGACCTCGTCGGCCTCGACGACGACGCCATCCCGGCCTGCCTCGCAGTGGACCAGGACAACCACCGGATCCTCGGCGTCCTGCCCGACGATGATCCGACGCACATCCTGCTGGTAGTAGCCCTCGACCTGTTCCAACACGGTGGCCAGAAAGCCGAGCACCTCATCGGTTCCCCGATGGACCCCGGCCATTGGATGGGCTCCTCCGGCGTGCCACTCGATGTCCTCGGCGAACAGCGCCAGGAGAACGTCGACGTCCCCGGCCGCAAAGGCGGCATACCCACGCTCGGTCAGCTCGACGGCCGCTGACCTCCCGCTCTCTGTCCGCACAGTCCTCTATCCCTCCAGCCGCCCACCGGCCAAGCACTCGGCGTCGCTGGCACCACGATGACGACGGCGCGCAACGACGGCGCAACGAGGGCCCGCGCCGGGAACGCTTGTCGCCGCCTTCGCCCGCAGTTAGCTTTACCGCCCCTCCGAGGCCCACGTCACCACGCGGAGCCCTCAGACCGACGGGAGCACGATGGACGAAGACACCCTAGCGTTACGCCGGACGCAAATGGGCCTGGCCATTCAAGGGTGGACGGCCGAACCTCCGGCCATCGGGGAGGTGGGGACCGGCTACTGGGTCAACCTCTCGGGTGCACCAAGTCCCGACGTCAACATGGTCCTGGTCCACACCGCCGATCCGGCCGGGCTGGGTCGCACCGTGGAACTGGTGGCCGTGATGGCGTGTCCCACGATGTTGATGCTGGCCGGCCCGGGCAAGGGCACCCGCAGTTCGCTCGACGACGGTTGGCAGGCCGTCGGTTCGCTGCCGTTCATGTCGATCGACCTCGACGAAGCCAGCCGGCCGGGGGACGTCCGGGTGCGGCAGGCCGGTGCCGACGACTACGACGTGGTCGTCGACCTGATCGCCGCCGCCTACGGCATGGCCCGGGAGATCGCCGGCCTGGCCGCCGAGCCGCTCAGACGCAGCGACGACGTGATGAAGACCTGGCTGCTCGTCGAGGACGGTCACGCCGTGTCGACGGTCATCACGTGCGCGGTGGACGACACCGTCTCGGTCTGGTGCATGGCCACGCCGCCCCGGTTCGAGCGCCGTGGCTTCGGCCGCGCCCTCTTGGCCGACGTCCTCGGCCGGGGCCGAGAGGGCGGGGCCGAGATCGGCCTGCTCGGAGCCACCCCGGCCGGCCGGCCACTCTACGAAGCGACCGGCTGGACGGTCCTGGAGGAGTGGGACCTCTACTTGAAGGGCGAGTCGGCCCAGTTCCCGCTCTGAGTAAGGGCCGACCGGATCCTCCGGCCGGTGTGCCAACCTTTGGGTCCCCGGCCGGCCCGGCGGCCGCCGGCCACTGCCGGGCAACGGCAAGGCGGGAAGGAGAGGGACCCGGGTGCGCCAGGAGGGAACACCGACCGCCATCGAGCTCTGCCTGCTGGGCCCGGTCCGCATCGCCGTCGCCACCGAAGCGACGATCGCTTCCCGCTTCGGCGGGGCGCAGGTCGCGGCGGCCGCCGCCTTCCTGCTGCTGGCCCAAGGTGGATGGGTGTCGAGAGAGCGCCTGGCCGAAGCCCTCTGGGGCGAGACACTGCCGACGTCGTGGCAGGCGGCACTGCGGAACGTCGTGAGCAAGGTCCGCGGCTGGCTGGGAGCGGCCGGGCTCGACGGCACATCGGTGCTGCGGGCCAGCAATGGCGGATGGGCTCTCGTTCCGCCGGTCACCGCGACCCTCGACCTGACCGAGAGCCACCGGATGGTGCAGCTCGCCGAGTCGGCCCTCGCCCAGGGATCGCCGGAACGGGCCCGTCGGCTGGCCGGGAGCGTCGCCGACGTGCTCGCCCGCCCACTGGCCGTCGAGATCGACGCACCGTGGATCGACCAGGTGCGGCACGAGACCCTCCAATGGCGGCTCCGGGCTCTCGACGTGGGGGCCGACGGCTGCCTCGTCCTCGGAGATTGGCCATCGGCCGCCGAGGCGGCGACCACGGCCATCGATCTGGACCCCTATCGGGAGGCCAGCCACAGACGGCTCATCGTCGCCCACGACCGGGCGGGCCATCGAGGCGATGCGCTCCGGGCGTACCAGCGATGCCGACAGCGCCTGGCCGAGGACCTGGGCCTGAACCCGGCGCCGGAGACGGAGAAGACGTACCTCGAGGTCCTGAACCCCGGGGCCGCATCCGTGACCCCCAGGCCGGACCCACCGAGATCGGTGGCGGCGCCGGCGCTGCCCGAGATCGGGCCCACCGTGGGCCGGGACGACGAGCTGGCTCGAATCGGGCGGCTGGACCGGGTGGCCCGGCTCGCCCGCCGGCAGGTGGTCGTCGTCCACGGTGCGGCTGGTGTCGGCAAGACCCAGGTGGCCCTCCGGTTCGCCGAGCTGCAGGTCGCCGGTGGCCGCACGGTCCTCTTCGGCCGGGCACCCAGGATCAAGACTCCCTTTGGCCTCTTCGTGGACGCCGTGTCTCGCTACTCGAGATCGCTCGACCCGGTGGCCGTTCGGGAGGTGCTGGGCTGGACCGCTCCCGTGCTCGCCGACATCATCGGCGCCCTGGCCGCCACCGGGCCGGACCGGCAGCGACCGGCCAGGCGGGAGATCACCCCGGCTGACTATCACGAGGCCTTCATGGAGGCGTTTCAGCGGCTGAGCCGGCTGGGACCGGTGCTGCTGGTCGCCGACGACCTCGACCACGGTGACGATGCCAGCGTGGATCTCCTCCAGCGCCTCTGCGACCGGAAACTGCCCGGCCTGCTGGTGGTGGGAACGGTCCGCAGCGGGGAGCCCGTATCGGCCGCGCTGGAGGACCTCCTCGAGCGGCTCACCCGGGAGGGCGGCCTCCATCAGTTCGGGCTGGACCCGTTGACCAGGGAGGCCGTGGCCGCCCTGGCCGCGGACCGGCTCGGCCTCCGCCGGGTCGATCCGAGCCTGGTCGATCTGCTGGTGTCCCAGGCCGGCGGCAACCCGCTGCTTTCGACCCAGCTCCTCGACCTCCTGAGCGAGTCCGAGGCTCTCGACCCGGCCAGTGGCGTGGTCGACGGCCCGCTCGTCATCGGTCTCGGTCCTCCGAGAGGGACGTCCGATGTCGTCCGTCATCGCCTACGGCGCCTCAGCCCAGTGGCCCAGCGAGTCGCGCACCTGGTCGCCGTCTACGGCGACGACATGCCCTTCGACATCCTTCAGGACCTGGCGGCCGACGGGGGGATGGTCCTCGATGCCATCGACCTGCTCTGCGCCGCCGACTTCTTGACGGTCGACAGCGACCGGCCGGGCAGTGTCCGCTTCCGGCATGCCCTCATTGCCGCCGCGGTGCGCGAGGACCTGGGGGTGACCCGACGGGCCCACCTCCACCGGTCCATCGGCCTGCACCTGTTGGACCTGACCGACCGCGGCCACCCGCTGGCCGCCCCAGCCGCCGAGCACCTGGTGCTCGCCGGTGAGCTGGCCCCGGCCGAGGCCAGGTGCCGGGCCCACCTCGAAGCCGGTCGGCGAGCGCTGGCCGTCTCGGCTCTCGGAGAGTCGATCGACCATCTCGGGGCGGCGTTGCCCGATCTGCAGGCCGTGGCTCTTCCCGTGCAGGCCGACGTGTGGTGCACCCTCGGCGACGCCCACCGCATTCGCTTCGAACTGCAGCCGGCCACCGAGGCCTACCACCGGGCCCTCGCCTTGGCCCGCGCCTTGGGCGACGATCGCATCCTGGTCCGGACCATCGACGGCTTGGCCTGCGGCGCGGGTACCGGGGAGCCGATCGAGCCTGACCTGGAGACCCGTTGGGACCTGCTCCGAGAGGGCTTGGCGGTCCTCGGTGGCGAGGACGGCGTCGAGCGCACCCGGCTGCTGGCCAACTACGCGCTCGCCCGGTACGGAGAACCCGACGCCCGCCGCGCCGAGGAGGCGGCGGTGGCGATGGCCGGACGGCTGCGGACCGCCGACGCCTTCGCCGCCGCCCTCACCGCGGAGCGCCAGCTCCAATCGGGACCCGCCCATATCGAGGACCGTGGTCGCTACCTCGACCAGCTGGTGGCCCTCCATGGACCCCACCTCCCCGGCGAGGTGGCGGTACGAGTCGAGCAGGGCCGGCTGCAGGACGCCATCGAATCGGGCAGCCGGGTGGGCACCGACCGGGCTCTGGCCGCCCTGTCCGAGCACGCCGAGCGGTTGGGCCGTCCATTCCAGCGGTGGTGGGTGGCGACCTGGGAGGTCACCGTGGCCATTGTCGACGGCGACCTGGACCTGGCCGAAGCGCGGGCGGAGGCCGCGCTCGGTCAAGCGATGGACCCGACGCATGACCTCAACGACATGGTCTACTACTCCTCCATCTTGGGCATACGCCTGCTCCGGGGAGACCAGGGCGCCCTCGTCGATCCCCTCGCCGCGGCCATCAGGTCGGGATGGGACCTGCCGGTGTTCCGGGCCGCACTGGCGTGCATCCAGGCCCGGACCGGTGATCTCCCTTCGGCGAAGCGGGGGTACGACCGCCTCGTCGACGAGGATCTTCTCCGGACACCCTCGGGGAGCGAGTGGTCGATCTGCGCCTATTTTCTCGCCCAACTGGCCCAACTGCTCGGCGACACCGAGGGGGCAGGAGTCCTGGTCGCCAGGCTGGCTCCCTACGCCAGGACCATGATCGTGACGAACGGCTTCGGGCTCTCGGGTGGACCGTTCTTCGGGTCCATTGCCCACCTGTTGGGCGACTTGGCCGCCCTGGCCGGCGATTGGGAAGCGGCCTGCCGGCACTTCGAGACGGCCCTCACCGACCATCGGGCGTTCCGAGCGCCCATCTTCGTGGCGTCGTCCGCCTACAGCCTCGGTGTGTCCCTCGAACGGAACGGCGGTGACCCAGGGCGGGCCGCGGCGTTGCGCACCGAGGGAAGCCGGGCCGCCGACCGGCTCGGCACCGTGCTCCGAGGTCCGGGAACCGGCCGGGCCACCGTCGGGTAGACGGTCCGGCTACGACGGCACCAGCACGGCCACCGGAAGGGTGCCCAGGACGTCGGCCACCGCCAACCGCCCCCGGCGGGCGGTCACCTCGACGCCCGACAACACATCCGTCCACCGAGTCGGCGCCGCCGGGCCGAGGCCGACCGAGGTGGTCCCCCACACGGCCGGTCCCAGCGGGAACCGCCGGGGTCCGGCCACCGTGAACGGCAGCCTCGGCACCACCACCAGCACCGGCCGGCGGGCGCGCCGGCGGGCGAACGCCACCACGTGGGCCGCCGCCGGGCCGGCCGCCGCCAGCGGCTCGTAGGTCCCGGAGGCGAACACCGCCGGCCGGTCCCGGCGGAGGTGCAGCAGCTGCCGCAGCACCGCCAGCTTCACCCCGCCGTCCCGCCAGCCGGCCAGCAGGTCGGCGGCCGGCAGCGGTAGGGCGGCCAGCCACCGGCGGCGGGCGTCGAAGTCCACCGGCCGCCGGTTGTCGGGGTCGACCAGCGACGGGTCCCACAGCTCGGTGCCCTGGTACGTGTCCGGCACCCCGGGGACGGTGCACCGCAGCACCGTCATGGCTAGGGCGTTGGTGGCCCCGGCCGGGCCGACGGCGGCCACCAGCCGGTCGACGTCGGCCCGGGACCGCTCGTCGGCCAGCAGGTGCCGGACGAACCCGGTCAGGGCCCGCTCGTACCGCGGGTCCGGGTCCACCCAGCTGGTCCGCTGCTTGCCCTCCCGGGCGGCCTTGACCACGTACTCCTGCAGCCGGCCCAGGTAGTCCCGGCCGCCGTCGCCTTCGAGCGGCCAGGTGCCGACCACCGACTGGTACAGCAGGTCCCGGTGGTGCCGGGCCGGGGCTGTGCCGTGGGCGGCCACCCACGGCTGGTACCGGCGGTGCCACCGCCGCACCACGGCGCCCCAGTGGTCGGGCAGCTCGGACAGCACCGACAGCCGGGCCCGGACGTCCTCGCTGCGCTTGGTGTCGTGGGTGGACGTGGCGTTCAGGCCACCCCGCGGCCGGCGGGTCATGGCCCGGTGGAACTCGTCCACGGACACCGTCGGGTGGGCCGGGTGGCCGCCGACCTCGGCCGCGGCCAGCAGGCCGTCGAACCGGTACAGGGCGGTGTCCTCCACCCCCTTGGCCGCCACCGCCCCGGTCAGCTGCTGCCACCGCCGGGCCACCGCCGACCAGGCCGGGTCGGCGGACAACAGGCCGTCCACCACGGCGGCCAGGGCCCGGCGACCCTCGCCGTCGGTGACCCGGGCCCCCTCGGCGGTGCGGGCCAGCAACCGCCGGTCGGTGGCCGACGGCCGGCCGCCGTCCAGGTAGGTGCGGTACACCGGCAGGGCCACCGTCAGGGCGGCCAGGGCCCGGGCTATGTCGACCTCGGCCAGGTCCGATCCGGCCGGCACGGCGGCCGCCGCCAACGCCGCCAGCCGGCCCAGCTGGCCCTGGAACGGTCCGGCCAGGGCCCGGGCCTTGGCCGCCGCCGCCAGCACCTCGAACGACCGCACCCCGGCCAGCGCCTCGGCCCCGGACCCGTCGGTCAGCAGCCCGTCGACCAGGTCGGCCAGCTCGTACCCGGTGGTGCCGTCCACCGGCCACGACCGGGGCAGGTCCTCGTCACGGGCCAGGATCTTCTCCACCACCAGCGTCGACGCCGCCGGCAGGTCGGCCCGCAGCCGCCGCAGGTAGGCCGCCGGGTCGGCCAGGCCGTCGACGTGGTCCACTCGCACCCCGGCCACCCGGGGATCGGCGGCCAACTGCAGCACGAGCCGGTGGGTGTCGTCGTACACCGCCGGGTCTTCCACCCGGACGCCCACCAGGCCGTCGATGTCGAAGAACCGGCGGTAGTTGCCGTCGGTGCCGGCCAGCCGCCAGTACGCCAATCGGTAGTGCTGGCGGTCCACCACCGCCGCCACGTCCAGGCCGGCCGGGGTGGCGGGGTCCACCGGGAACCGCTGGTCGTAGTACGCCAGCACCCGCCGCCCGCCGCGGCCCACCACCGACAGCTCCCCGGCGGCCAGCACCTCGGCCAGCGGCCGGCCCAGTACCGGCCGCAGCACCCTGCCACCGGCGGCAGGCCAGTCGACGTCGAAGTGGTCGGCGTACCGCGACGACCGGCCGAACCGCAGCAGGTCCCACCACCACGGGTTGTCGGCCACCGCGGCCATGTGGTTGGGGACGATGTCCACCAAGAGCGCCATGCCGTGGGCGTCCAGCTCGGCCAGCAACGCCTCCAGGCCCTCGGCTCCTCCCAGGGCCGGGTCGATACGGGTGGGGTCGGTCACGTCGTAGCCGTGGGTGCTGCCGGGGGCGGCGGTCAGCACCGGGGACACGTACAGGGTCTGGACCCCGAGGTCGGAAAGGTACGGCACCAGCCGGCGGGCGCCGTCGAAGCCGATGCCGGCCAGCTGCAGCCGGTACGTCGACCCCGCCGTCACAACAGCTCGGTGCGGCGGAGCAGCAGGCTGGAGTGGGCCACCAGGTTGACGGTGGCGGTCCGGATCTCCCGGGCCCAGGGCCCGGGGCGGGCGGTGTTCAGCACCTCCTGCCACACCCCCGGCCCGACGACCCGGGGCAGGGTGTACGACCGGGACCGGAAACCGGCGTTCAGCAACAGCAGCAGGGTCTCCCCCCGGGCGACCCGGCCACGGCCGTCCACCTCGTCGGCCGCCCGGCCGAGCAGCAGCATGCCGATGGTCCGGTTCTCCGGGTCCCCCCAGTCGGCCTCGGTCATCTCGTCGCCGTCCGGCCGGATCCAGGTGAGGTCCTTCATCTGGCTGCCCGGCACCTGCCCGCCGGTCAGGAAGTCCCGGCGACGCAGCACCGGGTTGCGGCCCACCACCCCGATCAGGTCGCGGACGAACCGGCACAGGTCGTTGCCGCCCTCCCCCACGTCCCAGTCGACCCAGCTGATGTCGTTGTCCTGGCAGTAGGCGTTGTTGTTGCCCTGCTGCGTCCGGCCGATCTCGTCGCCGCCGAGCAGCATGCGGACGCCCTGGGAGAACATCAGGGTGGTCAGGAAGTTCCGCTTCATCCGGTCCCGCTGCCGCTCGATCCGGACCGAGTCCGTCGGGCCCTCGGCCCCCCAGTTGCGGCTGTTGTTGTCCTGCGCCCCGTCCCGGTTGTCCTCCCCGTTGGCCTCGTTGTGCCGCTGCTCGTAGCTGACCAGGTCGTTCAGGGTGAACCCGTCGTGGCAGGTGACGAAGTTGACGCTGGCGTACGTCCGGCGGCCGCTCGGGCTGTAGATGTCGCTCGACCCCGTCAGCCGGGACGCCAGCTCGGGCACCTGGCCGGGGTCGCCGCGCCAGAACCGGCGGACACAGTCCCGGAAGGCCCCGTTCCACTCCGACCACCCCGGCGGGAACCGGCCCAGCTGGTACCCGTCCGGGCCGACGTCCCAGGGCTCGGCGATCAGCTTCACCGCCGAGAGCACCGGGTCCTGCTGGATGATCTCGAAGAAGGCGCTCGGCTGGCCGGCCTCGAAGCCGCGGACCAGTACCGGGGCCAGGTCGAACCGGAACCCGTCCACGTGCATGTCGGTGACCCAGTACCGCAGGCTGTCCATGATGAGGGCCATGGTCCTCGGGTGCAGGATGTTCAGGCTGTTGCCGGTGCCGGTGAAGTCCAGGTGGTACCGGGGCTCGTCGGGGTTCAGCCGGTAGTACACGGCGTTGTCCACCCCGCGCAGCGACAGCGTCGGCCCCAGCTGGTTGCCCTCGCCGGTGTGGTTGTACACCACGTCCAAGATGACCTCCAGGCCGGCCCGGTGGAGGGTGCGGACCATGGACTTGAACTCGTCCACCTGCTCCCCGCGGCCGCCGGTGGCGTAGCCGACGTGGGGGGCGAAGAACCCGATGGAGTTGTACCCCCAGTAGTTGGTCAGCCCCTGGTCCACCAGCCGCTGGTCGGCCACGAACTGGTGCACCGGCATCAGCTCCACCGCCGTCACCCCCAGCCCCAGCAGGTGGTCGATGATCGGGTCGGAGGCCAGCCCCAGGTAGGTGCCGCGCAGGTGCTCGGGGACGCCGGGGTGCCGCATGGTCAGGCCGCGGACGTGGCACTCGTAGATGACGGTGCGGTTCCAGGCGGTGCCCGGCCGGCGGTCGTCCCCCCAGGTGAACGCCGGGTCCACCACCATGGACTTGGGCATGGCCCCGGCCGAGTCCCGGGGGTCGAACGACAGGTCGTCCTGGCCGACGGTGTACCCGTACAGGTCGTCGCTCCATCGGATCGGCCCGCTGACCGCCCGGGCGTACGGGTCGATGAGCAGCTTGTGCCGGTTGAACCGGTGGCCGGCCTCCGGCTGGTACGGCCCGTCGATGCGGTAGCCGTATAACGCCCCCGGCCGGACGTCGGGCAGGTAGGCGTGCCACACCCGGTCGGTGGCCGCCGGCATGGCCACCCGGGCGGTCGGCTCGGCGGCCTCCGGGCCGTCGAACAGGCACAGCTCCACCGCGGTGGCGTGCTCGGAGAAGATGGCGAAGTTCACCCCTTCGCCATCCCAGGTGGCACCCAGCGGATGCGGGCTTCCGGGCCAGATACGCACGTTCAGCTCCCCTCGAAGATGCCGAAGGCGAGCCCGGCCAGCGTCACGGTACCCGCATCCACACGTTCCACACCCCGGCCCGCCCAGGCGGCACCGGGGACCAAAGTCCAGTCGCCGTCCGGCAGCGCCGCCTCGACCGGGTGGTCGGCGAAGTTGGCCAGCACCGCCAGCCGGTACCCGGCCGACGACCGCCGCAGGGTCAGCACCGACCCGGCCGCCCAGGCCACGGCGTCGGGCCGGGTGGCCGGGACCAGGGCCGGGTGGGTCCGCCGCAGGGCCAGCAGGTCGGCGTACAGCTGCCGCAGGCCGGCGTCGGCCCGGGACCGGTCCAGCACGGCGGCGTCCCGGGTGGCCGGGCTGGTGGGGTCCAGCATGGCCACGCCGGCCAGGTCGTAGGACGCCATCTCCTCGGCCCGGCCCCGGCGGACCGCCTCCCGGAGGTCCGGGTCCTGGTGGTCGACGAAGTACGGGAACGGGTTGGTCTCGCCGTACTCCTCGCCCATGAACAGCAGCGGGATCCCCGGGGCCAGCAGCAGCACGGCGGCGCCCAACGCCAGTCGGTCCGGGCCGACCAGCGACGACAGCCGGTCCCCGGCCGGCCGGTTGCCGACCTGATCGTGGTTCTGGCCGAACACCACCCACCGCACCGGGTCGACGCCGGCCGACGGGGCCCCGTGGCGGCGACGGCGGAAGGCGGAGTACTGGCCCTGGTACACGAACCCGTCCGACAGCGCCGTGGCCAGCTGGTCCAGCCCGCCGAAGTCCCGGTAGTAGCCGGTGCGCTCCCCGGTCACGGCGGCGTGCAGGGCGTGGTGGAAGTCGTCGTTCCACTGGGCGTCCATGCCCAGGCCGCCGGCCGACCGGGCGGTGACCACCCGGGGGTTGTTGTCGGCGCTCTCGGCCAGCAGCGGGCACCGCCGGCCCAGGTCCTCCGACGTGGCCTCGCACGCCGCCGACAGGTCGGCCAGGAACGGGGTGGCGGTGGGGTCGACGATGCCGTGGACGGCGTCCAGCCGGAGGGCGTCGACGTGGAAGTCACCGAACCACTGCACGGCGTTGTCGACGAAGTACCGCCGCACCGCGTCCGAGTCGGGGCCGTCCACGTTGACGGCCGCCCCCCACGGCGTCCGGTACCGGTCGGTGAAGTACGGGCCGTAGGCCCCGAGCATGTTCCCCTCCGGGCCCAGGTGGTTGTAGACCACGTCCAGCACCACCGCCAGGCCGTGACCGTGACAGGCGTCCACGAACCGCTGCAGCCCGGCCGGGCCGCCGTAGCTGTCCTGGACGGCGTACGGGAACACCCCGTCGTACCCCCAGTTCCACCGGCCCGGGAACTGGGCCACCGGCATCACCTCCACCGCCGTCACCCCGAGGGCCGCCAGCTCGGCCAGGTGGGCGGTGGCGGCGTCGAAGGCGCCGTCGGCGGTGAACGTGCCGACGTGCAGCTCGTAGATGACGTACCGGCCGAGCGGCGGGGCCACGAACCCGCCGTCGCCCCACTGGTGGGCCGCCGGGTCGAACACCGCCGACGGCCCGTGCACGCCGTCGGGCTGCCACCGCGACGCCGGGTCCGCCAGGGCCCCATCCGCTCCGGCCAGGCGGTACCGGTACCGGGTGCCCGGCGGGCAGTCGTCGACGACCGCGGCGTGGAAGCCCCCCGGCACCGGGGTGAGGGGCACCTCCCGGGGCCTCCCGTCAGGGTCCACCACCACGGACACCCGGTCGTGCCCGGGCGCCCACACGCAGAACCGGCAGCCTCCCCCGGCCTGGGGCACTGCGCCAGTCACTGCGGGGCCAGCAGCACGCAGGACAGGGGGGGCAGCGTCAAGGTGAGGGCCCGCGGCCAGTGGTGCCAGGGCACCGGCTGGGCTTCCACGCCGCCCATGTTGCCCTGCCCGCTGCCGCCGTAGGTGACGGCGTCGCTGTTGGCCAGCTCCACCCAGAACCCGTCTTCGGCGACCCCGACCAAGACGTTGTGCCGGGGTACCGGGGTGAAGTTGCAGGCGACCAGCACCACGTCGCCGTTGCGGCTGCGCCGGAGGAAGGTGAGCACGCTCGCCTCGGCCTCCTGGTGCACCCACTCGAACCCGGTCGGGTCGGTGTCCAGGTCGTGCAGGGCCGGCCGGTCCCGGTACAGCCGGTTCAGGTCGGCCACCCACCGGCAGATGCCGGCGTGCCGGTCGTCCTGCAGCAGCCCCCAGTCCAGGCCGCCCTCGTGGGCCCACTCCCGCCCCTCCCCCAGCTCGGCCCCCATGAACAGCAGCTTCTTGCCCGGCTGGGCGTACTGGTAGCCGTACAAGAGGCGCAGGTTGGCCCGCCGCTGCCAGTCGTCCCCCGGCATCTTGTCCAGCAGGGACCCCTTGCCGTACACCACCTCGTCATGCGACAGCGGCAGTACGAAGTTCTCGGTGAACGCGTACACGCCGCGGAACGTCAGCTCGTCGTGGTGGTACCGGCGGTGCACCGGGTCCTCGGCCATGTACTGCAGGGTGTCGTGCATCCACCCCATGTCCCACTTGAGGCCGAACCCGAGGCCGCCGGCGTCGACCGGGCGGGACACCCCCGGCCAGGCCGTCGACTCCTCGGCGATGGTCTGGATGTCGGGGTGGTCGGCGTACAGGCCGGTGTTCAGCTGCCGCAGGAAGCTGACCGCGTCCAGGTCCTCCCGGCCGCCGTACCGGTTGGGCACCCACTCGCCGGCCTTCCGGGAGTAGTCCAGGTACAGCATCGACGCCACCGCGTCCACCCGCAGGGCGTCGGCGTGGTACGTCCGCACCCAGTGGTCCGCCGACGACGCCAGGAACGACCGGACCTCGTGGCGGGCGTAGTTGAAGATCAGGCTCTTCCAGTCCGGGTGGTACCCACGCTTCGGGTCGGCGTGCTCGTACAGGTGGGTGCCGTCGAAGTTGCCGAGGGCGAACGCGTCCTCCGGGAAGTGTGACGGCACCCAGTCCAGGATCACCCCCACCCCGGCCTGGTGGAAGGCGTCGATCATGGCCATCAGCTCTTGCGGGGTCCCGTACCGGCTGGTCGGGGCGAAGAACCCGGTGGTCTGGTACCCCCAGCTGCCGTAGAACGGGTGCTCCATGATCGGCAGCAGCTCGACGTGGGTGAACCCGGTGGCCAGCACGTGGGCCAACAGCCGCGGCCCCACCTCGGCGTACCCGAGCAGCCGGCCCGGATCGGCCGGTGTCCGGGCCCAGCTGCCCAGGTGCACCTCGTACACCGACATCGGGGCGGCCAGGCTGTTCCGGCCGCCCCGCTCCGCCATCCACCGGCCGTCGCCCCAGTCGTAGTCCAGGTCCCAGATCACCGACCCGGTCCGCGGGGGCACCTCGGCGTAGAACGCCACCGGGTCCGCCTTCTCCAGCACCCGGCCGTCGGCGGTCGTGATGGCGTACTTGTACACCTGGCCCGGGCCGGCCTCGGCGACCGAGCCCTCCCAGATGCCGGAGCTGCCCCGCGGGGCCAGCCGGTCGGCGGCGCCGTCCCAACCGTTCCAGTCCCCGATCACCGCCACCGAGGCGGCGCCGGGGGCCCACACGGCGAACCGCGTCCCTTCGACCGGGCTCCGGTGGGCGCCCAGGTGCTCGGCCAGCCGCCGGTGGGTGCCCTCGTTGAAGAAGAACACGTCGTCGTCCGAAAGGATGGTCATCCGGTCACCTCCTGAGTCCGGGCGGCGTCCACGCCTTCCAGCACCCCCGCCACCGTCGGGTCCTCGGCCATCTCGTCCAGCGTCCGCAGCGCCCGGTTCTCCCAGTTGCCGATGGTGGTCCCCGGCCGGTTCTGCGGCCGCCGCTCCCCCCACAGGTCCTCCAGGTCCACCATCACGAGGCGCGCCGGGCCGGCCGCCAGCCGGTCCAGGGCGGCCGCCGTCGGGGTGACGGCCTCGGCGAGGGTGGCGGCCACCGCCGGCTGGTCGTCCAGCCAGGTGGCGAACCGCGGCAGGTCGTGGGTGGCCAGGCTGGCCAGCGACAGCTCCGGCGGCGCCGGCTCCTCGGCCGAGAACTCGAACACCCACGACCGCAGCATCCGGTCCTGCGCCATGGCGTCCCGGACCCCGTCGGGCACCGTGCCCAGGTCCTCGCCGACCACCGCCACCCCGGCCCGGTGGGCCTCCAGGCAGACCACCGCTCGCATCTCGTCCTGGTGGTACCGCACGTACACCCCGTCGGTGGCGTCGCGGCCGTCCGGCACCCAGTACAGCCGGTGCAGCCCCATGACGTGGTCCACCCGGACCACCGCGGCCCGGGTCATCAGGTGCCGTAGGCAGGCGATCGGGTAGGCGTACCCGTCCTGGCGGATCCCTCGGGGGTGCAGCGGCTGGAACCCCCACCGCTGGCCGGTGGCGAAGAAGTCGTCCGGCGGCGCCCCGCCCTCCACCCCGGCGGCGAACGACCCCGGGGCCCACCACGGGTCGAAGCCGTCCGGGTGGGCCCCGATGGGCAGGTCCAGGTACAGCCGGCCGGCCGCCGCCGCCAGCTGCTGAGCCGCCGCCCACTGGGCGTACAGGTGGTACCGGGCCTCCCGGTCCAGCGGACCGGCGTCCAGCGACCCGGCCGCCGCCGGGTCGGCCGGCAGGGTGGCCGGCGCCGAACCATGGCCGTCGGCCGGCACCGCCGACGCCGACGCCGACGCCGAACGGAACCGGGCGTAGGCCACCAGCTCCGGGTGGGCCCGGGCGAACGCCTCCAGCTCGTGGCGCCGCGGCGACGGGCCGGCGAACACCGCCTCGGCCATGGCCGCCAGGGCCTCGCCGACCAGGGCGGCGGTGGTCGGGTAGTCGACGTAGAACGACTGCCGGACCCGGGCCAGGTCGGCCCGGAACTGCTCGGACCCCAACACGGCGGCCGCCGCCGGGGCTTCCGGCAGGGCGGTGGGGTCGACGTACAGCTCGTTCCAGCCCAGCTTGGTGGCCGGCCGGTACGGGCTGGTCTCGCCGGACAGCGACGGGTACAGCGGCAGGGTGCCGACGAGGGTGCCGCCGGGGTCGTCCTTCCACCGGGCCAGCCCGGCCCGGGCCGGGGAGGTGCCGACCCCCCAGTAGTGGTCGGTGCGCATGGCGTACAGCGGCAGGAACGCCCCCCAGGCCCGGTCCGGCACCGGGCACGGCGGGGCCACCACCACCAGGCCGGTGGCCGTGAAGTCGGGGCCCTCGACGGTCAGCCGGTGGTAGCCGGGCGGCAGCGGGTCGCGCCCTACGGTCACCTCGTAGCGGTCCACCCGCTCGCCGTCCACCGCCGCCCCACCCAGCGGCCGGCCGATGGCCGGCATCAGCCGGCTGCGGCGGACGTCGCCGGTCTCGTCCTCGACGGTCAGCCAGCAGTCCCGGGGGTGCAGCCGGCCGGGCAGGCCGACGGCCACCGACGCCACTCGGCCGGTCCGGACGGCGGTCACCGGCTCCAGCACCTGCCGGTGCTGCCGCCGCCGTTCCGCCCGGACGGCGGCGGCCACCGCCGGGTCGTCGGTCGGGCCACCCGCCTCGGGCCCACCGGCCGGATCGAGCTCGGCCCCGAGGGCGCACAGCACCTGCCACACCGCCCCGGCCGAGGCCTGACGGCGCTGGCCGGCGACGTCCACGAAGGCGGTCTCCAGCCCGAACAGGTCGGCCAGGTCGGCCAGGCTCATGGGCCGGCGTCCAGGACGTCCAGGATGCCGCGGGCCGGGATGTCCACCCAGTCCGGCCGGCTGTTGGCCTCGTACCCCAGCTCGTACACCGCCTTTTCCAGCAGGAAGAAGTCCAGCAGCACCGACAACTGCTGGGGGTCGTCCGGCAGGAACCGGGCGCTGCCGGCCACGTCCAGGTAGGCGCGCAGGAACGTGCCGGACACCCACCGGTACCAGAACGTCATCCACTGCTCCAGCACCTCGGCGTCGAACGACGTTGTCAGGTCGTGGCTGAGCCGCATGGCGGCCGTCCGGGAGGCGTAGTGGAACGACCGGATCATGCCGGCCAGGTCGAAGACGGCCGGCCGCTTCAGCCGGCGGTGGCCGAGGGACCGGGCCGGCTCGCCCTCGAAGTCGATGATGACGAAGTCCTTGCCGGTCCACAGCACCTGGCCCAGGTGGTAGTCGCCGTGGCACCGGATCCGTTCGGCGTCGACCGGCATCCGGCTGAGCACCCGCAGCCGATGCCCGATCTCGTCCTCCCGGGCCAGCACCCGGTCCACCGACGGGGACTGTCCGGCGCGGCCGACGAACTGCCGCAGCACCCGCCGGGTCAGGCTGCGGGCGCCGTGGTACAGCGACTGCCGCTCCACCGGGGTCAGCGGCTCGGGGGCCATGGCCGGGTCCGTCCGGTCGGAGGTGAGGGCCAGGTGCAGCTGGCCGGTCCGCTCGCCGAGCAGCGACGCCCACTGCAGGTGCGGCCCCAGCAGCCGGTGGCCGAGCGGCGGATCTTCCCGGGCGGCCTCCAGCAGGTTGGCCGGCGGCACCATCTTCAGGTCTTCTTCCCCGGTGTGGGCCAGGGCCTCCTCCAGGCCGTGCACCAGGGCGTCCACCACGTAGTTCCAGCCGTCGCCCTCGTTGGGCACGTACTCCTCCACCGAGGCCACCGTGGCCTCCAGCGCCGGCCCGGCCAGGGGGGCGGCCGTCCGGTACTGCAGGCTGCCGGCCAGCGGCGGGGCGTGGGGGAACCGGCTGCCCAGGAACCGGCCCAGCTCCACCCCGGGGTTGACGCCGTCTTCGACCCGGCGGATGAACTTCATGATGGCCCGGTCGCCGACGGCCACCGACGTGTTGGACTGCTCGGCGTTCATCGGGGTCGGCTGCACGTCCGGACCGATGCTGGCCCGCAACGCCCGGTAGGCCACGGTGGGGTCGCCGGACAGCCGGCCGGCCCGGCCGGCCACGGCCCGGCGGCTGCCCATGGCGTCGAGCATGGCCCAGCAGAACGCCGGGTCCCAGACGGCGTCGTACAGCACCCCGGCCTCGCCGGCACAGCGCAGGTCGGCCACCACGGCCTCCGGCCGGAACCGGTCCAGGTCCACCGCGGCGGAGCCGCCGGCATGGGCCAGCGGCAGCAGGTACCGCTCCGGGCTGCCGTAGTCCAGGGTCACCTCCACCAGGACCAGCTGGGCCAACGGCGCCGACCGGCCGTTGCCGCCGCTGATGGGGATGGCCTCCACCACCCTGGCGCCGGTGATGGTCTGGGCCTTGGCGGCGAACCACCGCTGGTCGCGGATGAACGCCGGCAGGGCCGCCTCCAACCTCGGGTCGGCCAGGACGTCGTCCCAACGGCGGCCCACCGTGAACGACGGCCGCGGCACCGACCGGTCGTGGGCGTCCTGCTCCAGGGAGAACCAGTAGAACCCGTGGCCGCCGAGGGTCACGAAGTACGGCAGGTCGCCGACGGCCGGGAACCGCATGTTGCCGAACAGCTCCACCGGGGTGGCCCCGCGGAACTCGGACAGGTCCAGCTCCACGCACTGGGCGTACCGCGACAGGTTGACCACCACCAGCAGCTGCTCGTCCTCGTACCGGCGCAGGAACGCCAGCACCTTGCGGTTGTCCGGCCGCAGGATCTCCAGGGTGCCCCGACCGAAGGCCTTGTGGTGCCGCCGCAGGTGGATCAGCCGGCGCATCCACCACAGCAGCGAGCTGGGGTGCTCCAGCTGGGCCTCCACGTTGACGGCCTGGGCGTGGTAGCCGGGGTCGATGATGACCGGCAGGTACAGCCGCTGCGGGTTGGCCTCGGAGAACCCGGCGTTGCGGTCGCTGTCCCACTGCATCGGGGTGCGGACGGCGTCGCGGTCGCCCAGGTAGATGTTGTCCCCCATGCCGATCTCGTCGCCGTAGTACACGATGGGGGTGCCGGGCAGCGAGAACAGCAGCCCGTTCATCATCTCCATCATCGCCCGGTCGTTGTCGAGCAGCGGGGCCAGCCGGCGGCGGATGCCCATGTTGATCCGGGCCTGGGGGTCGTCGGCGTAGGCCCGGTACATGTAGTCCCGCTCCTCGTCGGTGACCATCTCCAGGGTCAGCTCGTCGTGGTTGCGCAGGAACAGCCCCCACTGGCACCCGGGCGGGGTGGCCGGGGTCTCGGACAGGATGTCGACGATCGGGAACCGGTCCTCCTGGCGGGCGGCCATGAACATCCGCGGCATCAGCGGGAAGTGGAACGCCATCTGGCACATGTCGCCGTCGCCCATGTACGCCACCGCGTCCTCCGGCCACTGGTTGGCCTCGGCCAGCAGCATCCGACCGTCGAACCGGCTGTCGATGTGGGTGCGGAGCCGCCGCAGGAAGTCCAGGGTCTCCGGCAGGTTCTCCGAGGAGGTGCCCTCGCGGGCGTACAGGTACGGCACCGCGTCCAGCCGCAGCCCGTCCACACCCAGGCCCAGCCAGAAGTCGACGACGTCGAACATGGCCCGGCACACCGCCGGGTTGTCGTAGTTCAAGCTGGGCTGGTGGGAGTAGAAGCGGTGCCAGTAGTACTGCCCGACGGTGTCGTCCCAGGCCCAGTTGGACGTCTCGAAGTCCTTGAAGATGATGCGGGCTTCCCGGAACTTGTCGGAGGTGTCGCTCCACACGTAGAAGTCCCGGTGCGACGTCCCCGGCTTGGCCCGCTGGGCCCGCCGGAACCAGGGGTGCTGGTCGGAGGTGTGGGCCAGCACCAGCTCGGTGATCACCCGCAGGTCCCGGCGGTGGGCTTCGCGGAGCAGCGCCCGGAAGTCCGAGAGGGTGCCGTAGGCCGGGTGGACGCTGCGGTAGTCCGAGATGTCGTAGCCGTCGTCGCGGAGGGGGGACGGGTAGAACGGCAGCAGCCACAGGGTGGTGACCCCGAGCTCCTGGAGGTAGTCCAGCTTCTGGATCAGCCCGCGGATGTCCCCGACGCCGTCCCCGTCGCTGTCGTTGAACGCCCGGATGTGCAGCTCGTAGATGATGGCGTCCCGGTACCAGTCCTCGACCGGGCCGACCGTCGCCGATTCGGCCTGGCGGGGTCGCACCTGCTCTGCCTTGGCCGTCATGCCGGCCCTCCGGTCTCCGGCTCGGGTGGGATGACGGCCAGCACGTGGGCCGGCACGGCCGCGGGGTCCAGGGCGACGTAGTTGCGGGCGCCGTCCCACCGGTAGTGGGCGTCGGTCAGCAGGTCGTGGACCACGAACGGCCGGTCCGGGTCCACCTGCAGGGCGCCCAGGTCCAGGTCGACCCAGCCGGCCTGCGGGTACGACGGGTCCAGGTTGACCACCACCAGCACCACGTCGTCGCCGCGGGCCTTGGAGTAGGCGATCAGCCGGTCGTTGTCGACATGGTGGAACCGCACGGGGTGGTCGTACTGCAGGGCGGGGTGGGCCCGGCGGACGGCGTTGATGCGGGCCACCAGCCCGGCCAGGCTGTCGGGGGCGTCCAGGTCCCAGTGCCGGACGGCGTACTTCTCGGAGTCGGCGTACTCCTCCGACCCCGGCTCCCGGGGGACGTGCTGGCGCAGCTCGAACGCCGGGCCGTAGATGCCGTAGCTGGCGGCCAGGGTGGCGGCCAGGACCAGGCGGGCCACGAACATGCCGGCCTGCAGCTGGTCGGTCAGGATGTCGGGGGTGTTCGGCCAGAAGTTCGGCCGGAAGTAGTCGGCCTTGTCGGCCAGCTCACCCACGTACGCCTCCAGCTCCCACTTCTCGCGGCGCCAGGTGAAGTAGGTGTACGACTGGCTGAACCCGACCTTGGCCAACCGCTCCATGACCCGCGGCCTGGTGAAGGCCTCGGCCAGGAACAGCACGTCGGGCCGGTCCGCCTTCACGGACCCGATCAGCCACTCCCAGAACCCGAACGGCTTGGTGTGCGGGTTGTCCACCCGGAACACGGTGACCCCGTGGTCGATCCAGAACCGGACCACGTCCAACAGGGCCGCCCACAGGGCCACCCAGTCGGCGGTGTCGAAGTCCAGGGGGAAGATGTCCTGGTACTGCTTCGGCGGGTTCTCGGCGAACCGGACGGAGCCGTCGGGGCGGTGCCGGAACCACTGCGGGTGCTCGGTCACCCAGGGGTGGTCGGGGGAGCACTGGAAGGCCAGGTCGACCGCCACCGTGATGCCGTGGTCGGCGGCGGCGGCCACCAACCGGTCGAAGTCGCCGATGGTGCCGAGGTCGGGGTCGACGGCGGTGTGGCCGCCGGCGGCCGACCCGATGGCCCAGGGGCTGCCCGGGTCGCCGGGCCCGGCGGTGGTGGCCCCGTTGCGGCCCTTCCGGCTGGTGGTGCCGATGGGGTGCACCGGCGGCAGGTACACGACGTCCACCCCCAGCCCGGCCACGTACGGCAGCCGGTCCACCACGTCGGCCAGGGTGCCGGGACGGTTGGCGTCCGGCGACGCCGACCGGGGGAACAGCTCGTACCAGCTGCCGAACCGGGCCAGGGCCGGCTCGACGAAGACGGGGCACGGCGGGGAGGTCACGGCGGTGTCCGACGGCCCGTACCGCCGGGCCAGGTCGGCGAGGGGGTCACCGAACACCAGGTCGCGGACGGTACCGGCGGCGGCCAGCCGGCGGTCCAGGCCGGCCGGCAGATCGTTCTCGAGCCCGCGGGGGGCGTCGGCCAGGCAGCCGGCGGCGGCG
>CAYVPF010000024.1:0-20169 GCA_964453355.1 uncultured Acidimicrobiaceae bacterium
ACAGTCGGCGACGGCTGCCAAACGAACTGGCCTGCCGTACCGCCGGCACCGTCAGGCCCAGCCGGTCGGCCAGGTCCGAGGCGGTGGCCTCCCCCTGCCGCTTCACCGCCGTCAGCACCGCCCGCCGGGCGCTGGACAGGGCGGCCAGCGGCGGCTGGGTCGTCGTCACCGAAGCCGTCGTCACGGCAGGATCAGGTGGACGTCGCCGAACTCGTGCCACAGGTACCCCTCCGCTAACGCCGCAGCATACGACCGCTCCAGCACGTCCCGGCCGGCCACGGCTTCCAGCATGGCCAGGTGCGAGGCCTCCGGTTCGTGCCAGCCGGTCAGCAGGCCGTCCACCGACCGGACCGTCCGGTCCGGGGTCACCACCGTCTCGGTCCAGCCCCGGCCCGGGCTGACGACCCCCTGGGCGTCCACCACGGTCTCCAACGCCCGCACCACGGTGGTCCCGATGGCCACCACCCGGCCGCCCTCCCGGTGGGTGTCGTTCACCCGGTGGGCCGTCGACGGCGGCACCCGGAACTGCTCGGCGTACGGCGGCTCCGACGCCTCCGGCGAGGCCACCCCGGTGTGCAGCACGATCGGGGCCACCCCGACGCCGCGGGCCACCAGCCGGGTCACCACCTCGGCCGTGAACGGCCGGCCGGCGCTCGGCATCTCCGCCGACCCCGGCTCGGTGGCGTACACGTTCTGGTACATGGCGATCGGCCACTCCCCCTGCACGTACCCGTACCGGATCGGCCGGCCGTGGGCCGCCAGGTACCCGAGCACCGGCACCGGCAGGTCCACGCCTGGCAGGTCGACGGTGGCCACCCACAGCCGCACCCCGGCCGGGTGCGGGGCGTAGGGCGCCAACAGCGTCACGGTGGCTCCGGCCGGCAGTGCCAGCCGGTCCCCCGGCGACGCCGACAGCCACGGTCGGTCCCCGTCCCGCAGCTCCACCGTCCACAGCCCGGCCGGCAGCTGCGTGGACAGGTGCACCGCCATCGGCCGGCCGTCGGGGCCGGTGGCCGGCACGCTGGCCGCCAGGGTCCCGGACGTGTTCACCACCACCAGGTCCCCGTCGGCCAGGAACCGGGGCAGGTCGGCGAAGGTGCCGTGCACCAGCGACCCGTCGCCGCGGTTGGCCACCATCATCCGGACGGCGTCCCTGGTCAGCCCCCGGGCCTCCGGCGGGGTCCCCGCCTCCAGGTAGGCCGGCAGGTCGAACTGCGGGGGTCCCTGTCCCGCCGACCGCCACGGGGTCGCCACGGCGGTCATCGGGCCACCGCCGCCTCGGCGGCGGCCACATCGGCGGCGTCGGCCCCGGCCCAATCGGCGGCCTCGGCCGCTTCCAGCAGGCCGGCCACCCGGTACCGGCCGGACGGCAGGTGGCCGTGCACCAGGTCCAGCAGCGCCGGCACCACCACCTCCGGCCGCGGCCGGTCCGAGATGTCCTCGCCCGGGAACGCCTCCTGGTGCATCTGCGTCCGCATGTCCCCCGGGTCCACCGTCCACACCCGCACCCCCGGCTCCTCCACCGCCAGCACCGCCCCCAGCTGCTCCAGAGCGGCCTTCGACGATCCGTACCCGCCCCACCCTTCGTAGGCCTGCACCCCGGCGTCGGAGGTGACGTTCAGGATCCTCGGGTCCGGCGCCCGCCGCAGCCAGGGCAGCGCCGCCTGCACCAAGGCCAGCGGGGCCACCGTGTTGACCTCGTAGGTCCGTCGCAGGTCGTCCAGCGGGTACGCCGCCAGGGCCGGCAGCGGGGTCGTGCCGAGGGTGCTGGCGTTGTTGACCACCAGGTCCAACCCGCCCAGCGCCTCGGCCGCCTCCACCAATTGCCGGCGATGGCCCGGATCGGCCACGTCCCCCGGCACGGTCACCACCTGCCCGGCCGCGCCGGCCCGCTTCCGAAGCTGGTCGGCGGCCGCCTGCAGCCCGGCCTGGTCCCGGCCGTCGGTCACCACTGACCACCCGGCCCCGGCCAGGGCCCCCGTCAAGGCTCTCCCGAGCCCCCTCGATCCTCCGGTCACGATCGCCACGGTCATCGGTCGACCTCCCTCGGCGGCCCCACGGCCGCCTTTAAAGAAAGAGATTACTTGTTTTAATGACCGTGGCGCACAGGTGGATGGCGAGGAGGACCCTTTCAGCCTCCTCGCAACCCGCCTGCGCCCGAGAACCCTCCGGCTCCCCCGCCGAAGCCCCCACCCCGGGTGAAGCCGCCCTCACCGCCGCCGAACGTGCCGCCGAAGCCGCCGCCGAACGTGCTGATGCTTGTGGCACTGGACGACGGCACCGCCTCGGCCAGGTCGGCCAGCACCACCTCGGTCCCGCGGCTGATGCCGGAGGTGATCTGGCTGTAGACGGCGCCGACCACCCCGATCTTCACCGACCGACGAACCGCCCGGCCGCCGTCCATGACCGTGACGTACGAGTCGGCGGTCCCCGCCGTGTGCACCGCCGACGTCGGTACCACCAGGGCGTCGCGGGCCACCTTCAGGACCACCACGACCTGGGCCGCCGACCCGGCGGCGATCCCGTGGGACCCGGCCGGCAGGGCCACGATCAGGGGGTACGTCGTCGTTGTGTCACTGCTCGACGCCGGTCCCACCCGGGCCACCGTGCCCTCCAGCGTCCCCGTGGTGCCGTTGACGGAGACCGACGCCTGGTCCCCGACCTTCACCTGGGCCGCCTGTGTGCTGGTGAGGGACACCGTCACCTGGTAGCTCCCGGCGCTGATGACGGTGACGACGTCGGTGCTCGACCCGGCGGCCACCGACTGGCCGACCGACACGCCCACCGAGGCCACCGTGCCGGCGATCGGGCTGGTCAGCTGGGCGGCTGTCAGGGCCTGCTGGGCCTCGATGAGGGATGCCTGCGCCGTATCGATGGCGGCCTGGTCGGTGGCCAGCTGCTCGGGGCTGTCCGAGGTCGTGGATCCCTGCCCGCCGGTTGTCCCGTTGCTGCCCTTCGTGGCGGTCGACGATCCGGCTGTCGTCGAGGTCCGGCTGCCCGTACTGCCGGTGCCCGTACCCGCTCCCCCGGTCGTGCCCGTACTGCCCGTACCCGTGCCCCCGGTCGTGCCCGTACCCGTGCCCCCGGTCGTGCCGGTACCGCCGGTACCGCCGGGGTTCGTGCTCGTGGACGTCGTGGCCTGGTCGAGCAGCTTGGCCAGGGCGGTCTCGGCCGTGGCCACGGCTGTCTGGTCGGTGGCCACCTGTTGCTGGGCGGCCAGGGCCTGGGCCAGGGCGGTCGAGCAGGCACTGGATGGGCTCGATGGCGCCGTCGTGGTGGTGGTCGTTGTGGTGGTAGTCGGAGTGGTCGTGGTCGTGGTGGTGTGCTGGCAGGCGGCTGTGGCCGAGGCCAGGGCGGCGGCGGCGGACCGGGCGTCCGTGTCGGCCTTCTGCTGTGCGGTCACCACGGCCTGTTGGGCGGCTTGTAGGCCGGTAGTCCCCTTGGCCGGGGCCGTCGTCGTCGTGGTTGACGGAGCCGACGTCGTGGTGGACGGAGCCGTGGTGGTGGACGGAGCCGACGTCGTGGTGGACGGAGCCGACGTCGTGGTCGTGGTGGCCGTCTGGGCGGCTTCGTCCTCGGCCAGCTTGGCCTGGGCGGCGTTCAGGGTGGACTGGGCGGAGGTGACGGTCCGCTGCAGTGTGGTGGTGTCCAGGGACGCCAGGGTCTGCCCGGCGGCGACGGTCTGGCCGGTAGTCACGTCGACAGCGGACACCGTTCCGGCCACCTGGAAGGCTGCTGTGGACCGACTGACGGGATCGGCGGTGCCGGACACCGCCAGGGTCTGGCGGACGGTGGCCGTCGTGGCCACCGTCGTGCGGTACCCGGTGTCACCCGAGGCGGCGGTGGCCCAGAGGCCCACGCCGGCCGCTGCGCCGGCCACCACCACGGCGATGCCCCCGGTCAGCCACCGGCGCCGGGCCGTCGGCTCAGTCACTCGTGGATGCTCCTCCTCCACCGGCCCCTGCGGCCCCGCCGAAGCCGCCGAAGCCGACCGTGCAGGTCTTGCCGCCGGTCGACGTGATGTCGACGGCGGACGCCGTCACGGACCCGGTGGAGCTGCTGGCGCCGGTGGCCCGGACGCAATCGCCGACGGCCAGGTCGGAGGCGGCCGCCGATTGGGTCTCGGAGTAGGTGGTCGACGACCCGACGGCCACCTTGACGGTGGTGGCCTTCGGCGCCTTCCGGGCGGCGGCGGCCTTCTTCGAGGACTTCTTGGTTGTTTTCTTGGCTGTCTTTGCCTGCTTGCCCAGAGTGGCCGAGGAGAACCCGGAGATGGTCAGGCTGGTGCCCGTGACGGCGGTGACCTTGCCGCTGGCGAAGCTGAAGTTGGCTCCGCCGAAGCCGCCGGGCCGACCACCGCCGGATGCCCCGGACCGGCCACCGAACCCGCCGGACCCGCCCGGCCCGGACTTGCCGCCGGCCCCTCCACGGGGGAAGCCGCCGGCCCCTCCACGGGGGAAGCCGCCTCCCGCACCGCCGACCGCACCGCCGGCCGCACCGCCGCCCCCGAAGGTTCCGGTGCAGGTCCCCGACGACGAGGCCTGGGTGATGGCCACGGTAGTGGCGGTGATCTTGGACGACTTAGTGGCTCCGGTGGCGGTGACGCAGTCGCCGACGGCCACCGAGCTGGCGGCGACGGTGGCATCCTGGCTGAACGTGGTCGAAGTGGTCCAGCTGACGGTGACCTGGCCTGTCGCCTGGCTCTGGACCTCCATGGAGGATCCTGTGATGGCGGCCACGGAGCCGGAGGCGCCCGGCCCGAAGCCGCCCTTCGGCGCGGTAGCGGCCCCGGCCACGGTACTGGCCAGGCCGGTGCTGGCGACGATGCCGGCGGCCAGGCCGGCGGCGGCCACGACGGCACCCAGCCGGGGAAGTCGGTGGGCGGAACGGTGCATGGCGGTGGTCTCCTTCATGATCGCTTCGGCGGCATGGTCATTCGCTTCGGAGGGCGTCGATGGGGGCAAGTTGAGCGGCGCGGCTGGCCGGGTACACCCCGAACACCAGGCCGATGGCGATGGCGATGACCAGGGCCCCGGCGGTGGCCGGGGCCGACAGGGTGATGGGGTCGCCGATGGCGTGGGGCAGCAGCACGGCGCCGAGGGCGCCGATCAGGGCGCCCAAGGCGCCGCCGGTCAGGCCCAGCACGGAGGCCTCCAACAGGAACTGCCGGCGGATCAGCCGCGGGGTGGCCCCCAGGGCCTTGCGGAGGCCGATCTCCCGGACCCGCTCGGTCACGGACACGAGCATGATGTTCATGACGCCGATGCCGCCGACCAAGAGGGAGATGCCGGCGATGCCGCCCAGCAGGATCGTCAGGGTCCGGTCCACCGACGTGGCCGTGGTGATCTCCGAGGCCTCGGACGTGATGGTGAAGTCGGCGTCGGCCGGGGTGGCGATGCCGTGGAGGGCCAGCAGCTCGGTGTCGGCTTCCTGGTAGGCCGCCGACAGGGTGCTGGTGGCGGTGGCCTGGATGATGATGGAGCTGAGCGACGTGCTGCCGAACAGGCGCTGGGTGGCCGTCGTGATGGGCACGACCACCTGATCGTCCTGGTCCGAGCCGGAGGATGTCGACGACGACCCCACCGAGTTGAGGACGCCGATCACGGTCATCGGGGTGCCGTCGACGTCGACGGTCTGGCCCACCGGGTCCTCGCCGCTGAACAGCTCGCTGGCCGTGGTGGCCCCCAGCACGGCCACGGCCGTGTGGTCGGTCACGTCCTGGCGGTCGAGGAACCGGCCCTGGGTCACCGACCGGTCGCGCACCGTCGCCCACGACGGGGTGGTGCCGACCACGGTGGACGTCCAGTTGGACGATCCGGCCACCAGGGTCTCCGACGACTGCACGATGGGGGCCACCGCGCCGATGTCCGGCGCCACCGTCGTGGACGACAGGGCGGTGGCGTCCCCTTGGGTCAGGGTCGACTCGGTGCCGAAGCCGCCGCGGATGCCGGTGGACGAGGTGGTGCTGCCGGGCGACACCGTCAGCAGGTTGGTGCCGAGCGCGCTGATCTCCGAGCTGACCTGGTTCTGGGCCCCCTGGCCGAGGCCGACGGTCAGGATGACGGCGGCGATGCCGATCATGATGCCGAGGACCGTCAGCCCGGACCGGAGCCGGTGGGTCCGGACCGCCTCGAGGCCGGTCCGGAAGGTCTCGAGCCAGCTCACGCCGGGGCCCCCGCCGGCGCGGCCTCCTCCGGCTGCTCGGCGATCAGCCCGTCGCGGATGCGGACGATCCGCTGGGCGGCGGCCGCCACCTCGGGGTCGTGGGTGATGAGCACCAGGGTCCGCCCGGCGGCGTGCAGGTCGGCCATCAGGTCCATGACGTCGTGGGCCGACGTCGAGTCCAGGTTCCCGGTCGGCTCGTCGGCCAGGATCAGGTCCGGATCGCTGACCAGCGCCCGGGCGATGGCCACCCGCTGCTGCTGGCCGCCGGACAGCTCCCCCGGGCGGTGCTGCACCCGGTCGGCCAGGGCCACCCGCCCCAAGGCGGCCAGGGCCCGCTCCCGGCGCTCGGGCTTGGGCACCCCGGCGTAGGCCAGCGGAAGCTCCACGTTCCGCAGCGCCGACATGGACGGCAGGAGGTTGAACTGCTGGAACACGAACCCGATGCGCCGGTTCCGGACCGAGGCCAACGCCGCCTCGGTCATGTGGCTGACGTCCTCTCCGGCCAGCCGGTAGGTGCCGCCGCTCGGCACGTCCAGGCAGCCGAGGATGTGCATGAGGGTGGACTTGCCGGACCCCGACGGCCCCATGACGGCCACGTACTCGCCCTCGTCGATGGTCATGGTCACCCCCCGCAGGGCGGCCACCGCCAGGGACCCGGTCCGGTACACCTTGGTCACCCGCTCCAGGCCGATCACCGGTGGCGCCAGGTCAGCCACCGAAGCCCCCACCACTGGCCCCGGCCCCGCCGAAGCGGCCACCACCGGTGAACCCGCCGGCCCCGCCAGTGCCGCCGAAGCCTCCGGCGCCGCCGAACCCGCCCGCCCCGCCCAAGCCACCGGCACCGCCGGCCCCGCCGAGCAGGCCGGCCCGGCCGGCGGCCGCACCACCGGTGAAGGTGACCACCCGTTCCACCACCTTGTCGCCGGCCGCCAAGCCGCTGGTCACCTGGGTGTCGCCGTCCGAGGCCTCTCCCACGGTGATGTCCCGGGTGACGTGCTTGCCGTCGACCACGGCGGTGACCTGGGTGTTGCCGCCGGCATAGCTGATGGCCGCCGTCGGCACCTCCACCACGTCGTCCAGCTGCTTGACCACGATGGACACGTCGGCGGTCGACCCGGCGTACAGGTTCGACGGGGTGCCGGTGACCTTGATGACCACCGGGAACGTGGCCACGTCGGAGCTCTGGGTGGCGATGATGCCGACCGACGACACGACGCCGTAGGCCGGTGTGCTGGACCCGGAGGGAGTGATGACGGCCTGGTCGCCGGCCTTCACCTCCCCGACCTCGGTGTCGTCCACGGTGCCGTTCACCACGAAGCTGTCGGTGGTGACCACCACCACCTGGGCCGACGAGCTGCCGGACGAGGCCGCCGTGCTGGCCGTCGAGGCGGCGGACGACCCGAACCCCGACGACCCGGTCGACCCCGACCCGGAGGACCCGGTCGATGTCCCGCCGCCGCTGCCGGACACCCGCTGCCCCACGGTCAGGTCGACGGAAGCCACGGTGCCGGCGATGGTGGCCGTCAAGGTGGCGTCGGCCAGGTCGGTCTTGGCCGATGTCAGCTGCGACTGGGCCGACGTCACCGAGGCCTCGTCCGACTGCAGCTGGCTGGTGGACGCCGCCGCGGCCTGGTCACTCGCCAGCTTGGCGTCGGCGGCTGTCAGCGAGGCCTGGGCGGAGTCCAACGTGGCCTGCAGAGCCGACGGGTCGACGGTGGCCAGGGCCTGGCCGGCGGTGACGGTCTGGCCGGTGGTGACGTTCACGGCGGTGACCTTGCCGGACACGGCGAAGTCCAGGTCCGCCTGCTGGGCCGGGTCGACGGTGCCGGTGGTGGACACCGTCTGCTTCATGGTGCCGGTGGTCACGGACACCACGCTGGTGGTCACCTTCAGGCCCGGCCCCGATGTGCCGCTGGTGCCCAGCCAGATGCCGATCCCGGCTCCGGCGGCCAGCACGACCACCACCAGGCCGACCAGGACCCACTTCCGGCGGGAACGGCCCCGTCCGGCGACCGCCG
This sequence comes from uncultured Acidimicrobiaceae bacterium, assembly GCA_964453355.1. Lineage (GTDB taxonomy): Bacteria > Actinomycetota > Acidimicrobiia > Acidimicrobiales > RAAP-2 > DASZUK01. The sequence continues at coordinate 8,184 of CAYVPF010000024.1, forward strand.
GCACCTCCTCGGTCGGGTCCCCCCCGACCACCGGGACCTCCTCGGTGACGTCGGCGTCTGGGGCGGACATGGCCGTAGTCAAGGCTGCCTAACTGGCCGTTTGATCTGGATTACCTGTCGGCCACCTGTGAATCTGGCGACAACAGCGAATCAACAGAAAATCGGAGGGTGTCCAACAGGACAACCCCCAATGCTCGACGCCATGAGACGGCCGGCGTTGCCGCGGCGAGCGGTGGTCCTGGGGATGATGGCCCTGGTCGGGATCCTGGCCGGGCCGCCGGCGGCCGGCGGGCTCACGGCCCCGGCGGCCGGACCGCCGACGGTGCAACCGCTGGCGGACGGTCCGATGTACGCCGGCAATGCCCCGGACCCGAGTGTGCTGGTGGTCGACGGAACCTACTACGCGTACACCACCAACGACGGCGTGAACGACGTGCCGGTGCTGACGTCGACGGACATGGTCCACTGGCAGGCGGTCGGCGACGTCATGCCGGTACTGCCGTCGTGGGTGCAGCACGGGTACACCTGGTCCCCGTCGGTGGCGGTGAACCCGGCCGGGGGCTACCAGCTGTTCTTCGACGCCTACGACGCGACCGACGGGGTGCAGTGCATCGGCCGGGCCACGTCGCCTTCGCCCCTCGGCCCGTTCGTCGACCCGTCCCCCACCCCGTTCCTGTGCCAGCAGTCACTCGGAGGGTCGATCGACGCCTCCGTCTACCGCAGCCGGCACGGGGACGTGCTGGTGTGGAAGAGCGACGGTGTCGACGCCATCTGGGCGGAGGATCTCGGGCCCGGCGACCGGTCCCTGGTGGGATCGCCGACGCGGTTGCTGACCGCCGGAGCCGCCTGGGAGGGCGGCGTGGTGGAGGGGCCGGCCCTGGCCGTCGTCGGTGGCACCGTGTACCTGTTCTTCAGCGGTAACCGGTGGACAACGGCCGAGTACGCCATCGGGGCCGTGGCCTGCGCCAGCCCGCTGGGACCGTGCCAGACAGCGGGGGCCCAGACGGCGGGGGCGGAGCCGGTGCTGGCCACCGGCGCTGGGGCCACCGGCCCGGGCGGTCCGTCGTTCTTCTGGGCCGCCGGCCACCTGGTGATGGCCTACGCCGCCTGGGTGGGCGGCGTGGTGGGGGGCGAGCGGGGGCTGTACCTGGCCTCGGTGTCCCCACCCGGCCCGTCGTAATGTCGGGCCGTGCACCCGTCGCCGGCCGGCCCGTCCGAGGGCACCGTGGCCTACGGCACCCGGCCGGCCCGGTGGATCCTGGTGGCCACCGTGCTGGGGTCCGGCATGGCCATGTTGGACGGCACGGTGGTCAACGTCGCCCTGCCGTCCATCGGTCGGGACCTGGGGGCGCAGGTGGCCGGGCTGCAGTGGGTGCTCACGGCCTACCTGGTGACCCTGTCCGCCCTCATGCTGCTCGGCGGCTCCCTGGGCGACCGGTACGGGCGTCGCCGGGTGTTCTTGGTGGGGGTGGCCTGGTTCACGGTGGCCTCCCTGGCCTGCGCGGTGGCGCCGACCCTGCCGGCCCTGGTGGCGGCCCGGGCGGTGCAAGGCGTGGGCGGGGCCTTGTTGGTGCCGGGCAGCCTGGCCATCATCGAAGGCAGCTTCGTGCCGACAGACCGCGGCCGGGCCATCGGCACCTGGTCGGCCCTCGGCGGTGTCGCCACCGCCGTCGGGCCGCTGGCCGGCGGCTGGCTGGTCACGGCGGTGTCGTGGCGGCTGATCTTCGTCTTGAACCTGCCCCTGGCCGCGCTGGTGGTGGTGGCCGCTCGGCACGTCCCCGACAGCCGGGACCCCGCCGCCGCGCCCCGGCTGGACCTGGCCGGGGCGGTCCTGATGGTGGTCGGCCTGGCGACGGTCACCTACGCCCTCATCGACGGGCCGGCCCCGGCCGCCGACGTCACCCTGGCCATCGTCCTCGGCGTGGTGGGTGCCGCCGCCCTGGTCGGGTTCGTGGTGGTGGAGCGGCGCAGCCGGTACCCGATGCTGCCGCTGTCCCTGTTCTCCTCCCGGCAGTTCACCGTGGCCAACGTGGTGACCTTCGCCGTCTACGCCGCCCTGGGCGGGGTCCTGTTCCTGCTGGCCGTCGACCTGCAGCAGGTGCTCGGCTACTCCGCCCTGGCCGCCGGAGCGGCGATGCTGCCGGTCACCGTCATCATGCTGTGCCTGTCGTCCCGGGCCGGGGCCCTGGCCCAGCGGATCGGGCCCCGGCTGCCCATGGCCCTCGGTCCGCTGGTGATGGCCGGCGGCCTGGCCCTGATGGTCCGGATCGTCCCGGGCAGCGGGTACGGGGCCGACGTGCTGCCGGCCGTGGTGGTGTTCGCCCTGGGGTTGGCCCTGACGGTGGCCCCGCTGACCACCACGGTGCTCGCCGCCGTCGACGCCGGCCACGCCGGGCTGGCGTCGGGGGTCAACAACGCCGTGGCCCGGGTCGGCGGGCTGATGGCCGTCGCCCTGCTGCCGCCGCTGGCCGGGCTGACCGGGGCCGCCTACCGGGAGCCGTTGCGGTTCTCCGGCGGCTTCCACACCGCCGTGCTCATCGGCGCCGGCCTGTGCGCGGCCGGTGGCCTCTGCGCCGCCGCCGGCATCCGTAATCCGGCGGCACCAGCTCTGTCTGGCCCAGCCCAGCCCGGCCCGATCCGGCCGGAGCCGCTGTCGTGCCCGCTGGACGCCCCGACCCTCCGACCCGGTCCGCTGCCGCCGCCGGCTGGGCGATGATGGGGCCCATGGACGACGACCCTGTCATCGAGGTCATGGTGGAGATCCCGGCCGGCAGCCGGAACAAGTACGAGTACGACCACGACCGCAATCTCATCCGGCTGGACCGGCGGCTGTTCACGGCCACGACGTACCCGGCCGACTACGGCTTCGTGCCGGACACCCTGGCCCAGGACGGGGACCCGTTGGACGCCCTGGTGATGCTGGACGACCCCACCTTCCCCGGTTGCATGGTCCGGGTCCGGGTGATCGGCGTGTTCTGGATGCGCGACGAAGCCGGCCCGGACGCCAAGCTGCTGACGGTCCTCAACCACGACCCGGTCCGGGAGCGCACCCACGACATCGACGACCTTCCCCCGCACCTGCTGGACGAGATCGAGCACTTCTTCAGCATCTACAAGGACCTGGAGCCGGGGAAGATGAGCGAGACCGACGGGTTCGAGGGCCGGGCGGCGGCGCTGGCCGAACTGGAGCGGTGCCGGGTCCGGTACCAGGAAGAGGGGGGACATGCCTAGCCATTCGCGCGAGGAAGTGCAGGCGGCGGTGGACCGGTACCACCAGCTGCGGGACCAGGTGGAGGCCGGCCAGTGCGACTTCGGGGTGCTGGCCGACCTGTACACGGACGACGCCGTGTACATCGACGCCGCCTGGGGCCGGATCGAGGGACGCGAGGCCATCGGCCACTGGCTGGTCGACTCGATGGTGGGCCTCGGCGACTGGCAGTTCCCGGTGGAGTTCACCGCCATCGACGGCGACAACGTCGTGGTCAAGTGGACCCAGGTCGTGCCGGGGTCCCGGGACGACGGCCGCCCGTACACCCAGTCCGGGTACTCCCGGCTCATCTACGCCGGCGACGGCCGGTTCAGCTACGAGGAGGACGTGTACAACATGGCCCACGTCCTGGAGGACATCGTGGCCAGTGGCTGGCAGCCGACCGAACCGATGAACGTGCCGCCACCGCAGCCGGACCGGCGGTGGATGCCGGACGCCCGTTAGTCGGACCCCCCCTACCGGCCGGCCGCCGCCCAACTGGCCTCAGGCCTCAGGCCTCAGGCCTCAGGCCTCAGCCTCAGCCTCCGCGGATGCCGGCGGCTGGCGGACCAGCAGGCTGAGGATGGTCAGCTGCTCGCCGTCCTCGCCGGCGGCGTTGAACAGGCTGCGCAGCGCCTGGACGAACCGGTGCAGGGCGTCCCGGAAGCCGCCGGTGCCGTCGTCGCCCTGATCCTCCGACCCGTCGTCGTCCGGCTCGTCGGCCACCGTCATCCGCCGGAGGACGACCGGCGCGTTCGCATCCTGGCCGGCCAGCTGCAGCAGTTCGGCCGACAGGTCGGCCACGTCCACGTCCTGGTCGGTGGTGAAGGCGTCCGTGCTGGCGTCGCCGAGGCTGCGGCGGAGGCTGAGGACCAGCTGGGCCCGACCCTCTTGGCCGGCGATGTCGTAGATCCGCTGGATGGCCTCCTGCAGGGTCATGTCGCCCAACGGCTTGTCGGCTGCCCCGTCAGGCCGGTCCGGCGCCTGCAGCAGGCTCAGGATGGTGAGGACCTCGCCGTCGTCCCCCAGGATGTTGTGCAGTTTCGGGCTCATGGCCGGCTCACTTTGTGAACATGGCGGAGATCCCGTAGGCGACCCCGCCGAGGACAACGAGGAAGCACAGGGTGGCCAGCACCCATCCGGCAATGTTGCGGGCCCCCCCGGCGCTGCTGCCGCCGCCGACCCGCCGGGTGATGGACAGGGCCACCAGGCCGGCCGAGAACACGGCGGTCAGCCCGGCCCCGCCCAGCAGGCCGATGACCACGATCTCCCACATGGCCGTCCATGTGACGTAACTGCTGGAGCTGGCGAACATGGCGGGCACCTCCTAGGCGGCCACGGGGGTCTTCTCGTGAGAGCGGCCGCCGCCCTCGACCCACTCGTCGTTGACGTTGTCCGGGCTGACGGCGCTGCGGCGGGACAGAAGGAAGATCCCGCCGCAGAACAGGGCGGCCACCGCGAACAGGATGATCACCCCGGCGTCGCCCCCGATGGCGCCCTGGGCGGCGAAGCAGGCCGCCCCGGCCAGGCCGGCGCAGGGCAAGGTGACCACCCAGGTCAGCGCCATGCGGCCGAACACGTTCCAGCGGACCGCCTGACCCCGGGCCACTCCGGCGCCGAGGACCGAGCCGGAGCAGACCTGGGTGGTGGACAGCGGGATGCCGAAGTGGGTCGACGCCAGGATGACCGCCGTGGAGGAGGCCTCGGCGGCGAAGCCCTGGGGCGTCTCGATCTCGGTCAACCCCTTGCCGAGGGTCCGGATGATCCGCCAGCCGCCGAAGTAGGTGCCGGCGCCCATCGACAGCCCGCAGATGAGGATCACCCAGTCCGGGGTGGAGGCGTTCTGGGCGATGGTGCCGTTGACGATCAGCGCCAGCGTCAAGATACCCATGGTCTTCTGGGCGTCGTTGGTGCCGTGGGCCAACGACACCATGGACGCCGAACCGATCTGGCCTATCCGGTAGCCGGTCTTCTTCTTGCCCTCGGCGACCTTGGCCGTGATGCGGTAGGCCAGCCAGGTCCCGACGGTGGCCACCAGCAGGGCGATGATCGGGGCGAACACCATGGGGATGAACACCTTGGAGGCGATGCCCGACCAGATCACCGCCGTCCCCCCGGCGTGCACAAGCGTCGACCCGACGACGCCGCCGATGAGGGCGTACGAGGAGCTGGACGGGATGCCCAGGTACCAGGTGACGACGTTCCAGACGATGCCGCCGACCAGGCCGGCGAAGACCACCTGCAGGGTGACGTCGCCCTGTTCCACGATGCCGCTGGCGATGGTGGCGGCCACCGACAGCGACAGGAACGCCCCGGCCAGGTTCAGCACCGCCGACAGCCCCACCGCCAGCCGTGGCTTCAGGGCGCCGGTGGCGATGGACGTGGCCATGGCGTTGGCCGAATCGTGGAACCCGTTGGTGAAGTCGAAGGCGACCCCGGTGATGACCACGAAGATGAGGATGGTCGTGTTCCCGTGCACGGCACAGAGATACCAAGGGGTCGAGGCGCTGTCTACGGACGACGCCGTAAATTCACCCGCCGATTACCCTGCCGACACGCCGCTCAGCGGGATCACAGCCCCCCGAACGGTGACACCTGCGATGTTGTCGTTGTGCCGCTTGTGCCACCACTTGTGGTGCCGGTGCCGCTCGACTGGCTCTCCTGCTGTTGCTCGGACGCCTGGGATTCCAAGGTGGCTGTGGCCGTCTGCTTCAGGTCGCCGACGTAGTACGTGATCGGCACCGTGTCCCCGACCTTGTGCTTGGACACCGCCGTCTGCAGCGACTGGGCCGAGGTGACCGCTGTGCCGGCGACCGCCACGATGACGTCCCCGGTCCGCAGCTTGGCCTTGTCGGCCGGCGACCCCGGCAGCACGCTCAGCACCACGGCCCCGCTGGTCGGGGTGAACCCGTACTGCTCCCGCAGCTGTGTCGTCAGGGTGGTGACGTCGACGCCGAGGACCCCACCCCCGTTCTTGACGGTCCCGCCCTTCTGCAGCTGCGACAGCAGCGACTCGATGTTGGCCGCCGGGATGGCGAAGCCGATGTTCTGGGCGTCGGTGCCGTCGCTGTCGGCGCCGGCCACCGCCGTGTTCATACCGATGACCTGTCCGTCGGTGTCGATCAGCGGTCCACCGGAGTTGCCGGGATTGATGGCGGCGTCGGTCTGGATCATGTTGGTCAGCTGCTCGGTGGTCCCGGTGCCGCTGTCGCCGGCTGTCACCGTCCGGCCCAGGGCCGAGATGATCCCCTGGGTCACCGTCGGGGTGCCGGCGGCCAGGCCCAGGGCGTTGCCGATGGCCACCACCGCGTCCCCCACCACGAGCTTGTTGGAGTCGCCGAAGGTGATGGTCGGCAAGCCGGAGGCTCCCTCGATCTGCAGCAGGGCCACGTCGTTGGTCGGGTCCGCCCCGATGAGCTTGGCCGTCTCCTTCTTGGTGGTCCCCGACTCGGTCACCGTGATGGAGGCGCTGCTGGACTCGGCCAAGGCGATGACGTGGTTGTTGGTGATCACCTCGCCGCTCGACGAGATGATCATCCCGGTGCCCTCGTCCTCCTCCTCCGACGACTTGACGTCGATGGACACCACCGCCGGCAGCACCTTCTTCACCAGTTCCGGGATCGACACGTTGCCGCTCAGCGTGGCCGCCCCCGGGGTGGCGCTGCCCTCGTTCACCGTCACCCCCGAGTTTGTGCCGTTGTCGGTCGCGGCCGTCACCCCGGCGCCCACCCCGGCACCGATGACGGCGGCCACCACCGCCACGACGAGCCAGCCCCGGGCCCGTCGGGGGCCGCTTCGGTCGCGGCCGGCGGCCGACGGCGGCACCGATCCGGGCCCGGACAGCCCCGGCGGCGGGTACGTCACCGTGGGCGGGGCGGCCGGCGGCCACGGGGTGCCTGGCGTCGGCAGCGGTGTGGTCGGCTCGACGGTGCCCGCCGGGGACACCACCCAAGCTGGCTGGCTGGCCGGCTGCTCGCCGCTGGCCGGCTGCTCGCCCGTGGGTTCGGCGCTTGCCGGCTGGTCGGAGATCGGCGGCTGGTGGCGGGCCACCGGGCCCGGGGCCTCGGGGGCCCAGGCTGGTGGCGGCGGCCAGGTGGCCGGCTCCGGCGGGCTCCAAGATGGTGGCGGAGAGGCCTGACCGGCTTCAGGCCCGGCCTGGTCGGCTGGGGGCGGCACCGGGGGCGCGCCGGTATCCGCGTCGCTGAAGTCGTCGGGCATGGGGATCCTCCTGGAACGGACGGGTGTCCGCCGCACCACTCGTTGCGACAGTCACCTGCCGCGTGCACGCACCATGCATGGTAGCAACGACGTGGTTGTTCAGGGTGCCGCCGCCGAAGCGATAGCGTGACCGCCGCATGCCTCGTCGTATAGACATCGAGTTGACCAGCCGCGGCTCCGACGGGATCTTCACCTGGCGCGCCGCCGGGGCCAAGCAGCCGAAGGGCAGCCTGGACGGATCCATGATCCCCGACGGGTCGTCGGTGGGCGACGTGCTGCGGGCCGAGGTGGAGTCCGGCCTGGACGGCCTGGAGATCGTGGCGCTGGCCGCCAAGGCCGCCAAGGTGGACGAGAAGCCGGCCGGCCGCATCGAGGTGGTGGGAACCCCGCAGCGGGGCCCGGACGTGTCCGTGACCCTGGCCCCCGGTGGCCGCCGGCGTCGTGACGGCGACGACCGCCCCCCCCGGCGGGACGGCGGGCCTCGCGAGGGTGGGCCGCGCCGGGAGGCCGGCCCGCGCCGTGACGGTCGCGAGGCCGGCCCGCGCCGTGACGCTCGGGACAGCCGCGACAGTCGAGAGAGCAGCCCTCGCGGCGACGGTGGGGGGCCCCGCCGCGACGGTGCCGGCCCTCGGCGACCCGGAGGGGAGGCCGCCCGCACCGGGCCGGCCGACCGCCGGGGTGCCAAGCCGACCGTATCGACGACGCACCGCAACGCCTTGCTGGCCACCATGGGCCCGGAGCAGCTGCCGGTGGCCGAGCAACTGCTCCGCGGCGGGTTGCCGGCGGTCCGCCAGGCCATCGCCGAGCAGGCGGCCAAGTCCACCGGGGGCACCCCGGTCAACAGCGACGCCATCCTGGCCATCGCCGAACAGCTGTTGCCGGCCGTCAACCTGGCTGCCTGGAAGGACCGGGCCACCGCCGCCCAGGCCGCCGGGAAGGAGCTGCGGCTACGGGACCTGCGGGCGGTGGTGGCGGCGTCGCGGGCGGTGGCCATGGACGACGAAGGCCGGGCCCTGGCCAAGACCCTGCAGGAGGCCCTGACCCGCCGAGTGACGGCCCTGCGTGACGACTGGGTGGCCCGGATGACCACTGCCCTGGACGAGGGCCGGGTGCTGGACGCCGTGCGGACCGCCAACCGGCCGCCGGAGCCATCCACCCGCCTCCCGGCGGAGCTGGCGGTGCGGATCAGCGAGGTCGCCGGTGCGGCCATGACGGCCGACCTGGACGTCGAGGCCTGGCTTCAGCTGTTGGAGGCCGTGGTGGAATCGTCGGTACGGAGGACCGTGAAGCCGGCCGGCATCCCGGCCGAGGCTCAGTAGACGGCCCGTCGGGCCGCCGGATCGGTACCGGAGCTGGCCAAGCTGCTTGGGCTGCGCATCCCGCCGCCGCCACCCCCTCGGCGGCCGCCGCCGCGCCGGGTCATGGCAACCGGCGGTGGAGGACCAGCAACCTCGCTTTGAACCCGGCGGCCTCCAGCACCTGCTTGGTGGCCCGGTCTCCGGGCAGGGCCAGGGCGTCCACGTCGGTGCACCCACGGTCGGCGAACCAGGACAGCAGGGCCTGCACCAGGCCGCCTCCCACCCCGACCTGCCGGGCGTCGGGCTCCACGTAGCAGCAGTCCACCCGGCCCAGCCGGCCGACCACCTGGCCGGCGGCCACCCCCACCACCACCCGGTCGAACTCCCCCACCAGCAGCGCCCGGTCGGAGGTCAGCCACCAGTCGGCCGCCGGCGGCGTGCCGGCGGTGCCCAGGGCGGCCAGCAAGTCGCCGCCTCGGACCGCCACCGATTCCCGCTGGGCCTGCTCCATCAGCTGCCGGCACCGGTCCAGGTCCTCCGGCCCGGCCGGTCGGACGCTATCCATCCAGCGGCGCTGGGCCACCCAGCGGCGGTTGGCCATCCAGCGGCGGTTGGCCATCCAGCAGCTGCTGAGCCCGGTGCAGGATGGTCCGCCGGCCCCGGCTGGCCGCCTCGTGGCGGTACACCGCCTGCAGGTCAACCGGGCCCAGGCCGTCCAGCCGGCGGACCACCTGCGACGCCGACAGGGTGTCGTAGTCCGGGATGGCGTCGTTGACCGCCTCGGGGGCCGGTACCAGCACCGGCCGGGTCACCGGCTCCGGCGGCGCCACCCCGTCGTCCACCGGGTAGGTCGGCGGGGACGGGGCCAGCCAGTCCTGCAGCTGCCGCTGCCCGGTGGCCACGGCGAACCGACCCATCAGGTGGGCGTTCTGGAGGTGCTGGCGGCCCTTGGCCGCCAGGCCGTCCAGGTCGTCGACAGCGGTCAGCACCAGGCCGACCGGGGCGTAGACCAAGGCGTCCAGCGCCTGCTGCATCAGGGGCTTGTCAGACACGGTCCCGGCTCAGACACAGTCCCGGCAGAGCATCTTCTTCTTGTCGGCCAGCTGGCTGGGGTGCTTGACCAAGAAGCAGGACCGGCACACGAACTCGTCGGGTTGCTTCGGCAGCACCCGCTCGGACGCCTCCGAGCGATCCTCGGTGTCGGCCAGGTCGTCCTCGTCGGGTTCCTCCTCGACGACCACCAGCCGTTCCTTCAAGATGACGTCCAGGCTGGCCTCTACGTCCTCGTCGTCGGGCTCCTCGTCATCGTCCTCGTCGTCGCCGTCGGGGGCCGGGGCGGCCGCCTTGGCCGCCTCTTCTCCGTCGTCGGCTTCGACGGCGACGTCGGCTTCGGCATCGGTGCCGTCGACGACCAAGTCCTCGTCGTCGCCCAGGTCTTCGACGTCCTCGGCCTCGTCCAGGTCCAGGGCTCCGTCGTCATCGTCGTCAAGGTCGTCGAGGTCGTCCGGCACCGCAACGTCGTCGAGATCGTCTGGCATGTTCGCCTTCCAGGAGGGGGAATGTGCCGCGGGAGCATAGACGTTCGCCGACCGGCGTCAAGCAGGTGGACAGGCGGCCGGGCCCGGGGGTCTTTGGGGCCATCTCGCCACTCGTATGGCATCTGCCATACGGGCGGGAAGTTCTCTACTCGACCCCCAGGGCCTGGCTCCACCTCTCACAAACATCCCCCCCAACGGGTGGTACCGGCTGACCGGTCCGTTCCGGCGGGGCGTCTGGGACTGGGGGGTACGATAGGCCCTGCGGGGGGAGGGTCGTCAAGGGGCACAACCGGCCTCTGACCAGGGAATCTTCCGGTAGTCCCTGGTCAGAAAGTCGCAGATTTTCCGGTTCTGTCACGAACCGAGTTCCGCCGGACCTCGGCCCGCCGTTCGGCGTCGAGCCGCTCCAGGTCGGTGGTGCCGTGGTCGACGTGCCGCATGGCGGCGGCGATGGCCCGATGGCCGGCCACCTGGTCGATGGCCCGGTACATGTCCTGGGCCACCTGCCGGTAGGCCGGGTGGCCCTGCGGGCCGGACCGCAGCTCGATCAGGTGCATGGCCTCGCGGGCGTTCATCTGCATGACGTACCGGATGCGGAACGCCAGGGCCACGGCGTAGGCGGACTGGGCCGGGAACTGGTCTTCCAGTACCTCGTGGAGGGCGCCGGACCGGTCCATGGTCTCGGTGAACAGCCCGCCCTCCCCGGCCTCGGCCACCAGGTCCGGCACGTCGAAGCCGAGGGTGGTGGACAGCGGCTGCCAGTCCACCGTCAGCATCCGGTGCCGCTGGAGGTCCCGGAAGGCGCCGTAGTCGGAGACGATCTCGAACCGGTAGTCGGTGCGCTCGAACGCCCGCCCGGGCCGGTGGCGGCGGTTCCGGCGGTCGCCGACGTAGGCGGTGAGCAGGGCCACCCGGTCGTCGGCGGGCAGCCGCCGGACCCGGCGCAACGCCTCTTCCTCGGAGCAGTCGAGGTGCGGGAAGCAGATGGCCGCCAGCACCTTGTCCTCACCGTCCGGGTCGAAGTCCACCAGGACGGTACCGGCGGCGGCCGGCCGATCACCGTCGGAGGGGTCCGCTCCCGGTCCCGGCCACAGCCGGTCCACTACCCCAGCGGTGTCGTCCCTGGTGGCCGCCAGGTACTCGGACCACTCCCCTCCCCGCTCGGGCAGGTCCACCCGCTGCAGGAACGACGGGATGACCTTGCGGAGCTCGGTCAGCATCATGGCGGCGTACTGCCGGGCTTCCGGCAGCGGGTGCGACCGCATCCGCAGCAGCAGCAGCTCGTAGGACTGCCCGGTGCCGTACACGCCGATGTTGGACAGCGACGACGCCGGCAGCAGCCCCCGGAGGGCGTCCAGGGCCTTGGCCCGGATGGCCTGGCGGTGGACGAAGTCCGAGTCGGTCGGCTGCCGGGGGTGCCGGACAGCCAGCCAGGCCACGAGCCGCGGCAGGATGTCGGCGTAGGTGTCGAACATCCGGTCCATGTCGCCGACGTACCGGGCCCCGACCGGCGAATCCAGGATCTCCGGCGGCCGGTAGTACCGGTAGTGGCCACTGGGCAGCCGGGCGTCGTAGGCGATGTACCGGGTGGACTGCTCCAGGTAGGCCATCAGCCGGCCCCACTCCAGCACCTTGGTCAGCACGTTGGAGGACTGCTCGCAGGCCAGGTGCACCCCGCCGAGCTG
>CAYVPF010000025.1:0-20140 GCA_964453355.1 uncultured Acidimicrobiaceae bacterium
AGCCTCCTCCTCCGGGTCCGGTTTCACGTCCTGCAAACGCCCATCGGCGACCACTAATTCACCCTCGACGCCGATCTTGGGGACGCCATCCGGGTTGTGTTGGTTGAGGACGCGAGCGCCGCCGATATTAGACTTAAGCTTGGCCGCCACCGCCCTCGCGGCCGCCCAGAGCTATCTGGGCGTGCCGTACCAGTGGGGCGGGGCCAGCCGGTCAGGTGTGGACTGCTCCGGGTTGACCATGCTGGCCTGGGAGGCCGCCGGGGTCAGCCTGCCGCACTACTCGGGAGCCCAGGATGCCGACAGCACTCCGGTGCCGCTCTCGGACCTGGAGCCCGGTGACCTCCTGTTCTACGGCCCTGGTGGGGCCACACACGTGGCCATGTACGCCGGTGGTGGCGAGATGATCCAAGCCCCCTACACCGGCTCGGTCGTCAGTTACGCCGCCTTGACAACCAGGCCCGGGTGGTTCGCCGGGGCCGGCCGGCCCTAGCTTCCCCGCCCGGCCATACTGGTCGGGCCCCATGAAGCCCATCCCGGTCGCCTTCCACATCGGCCCGCTGGAGGTCCACACCTACGGCATCGGCCTGGCCATCACCTTCTGGTTCGCCTACCGGTACTTCGAGTACCGGCTGAAGAAGGCCGACTACCGCACTGACTGGCTGGTGGGCATGTTCCTGTGGGTCATCGTGGCCGCCGTGGTGGGGGCCCGGGTCTTCCACGTGCTCACCAATATGAGCTACTACAGCCAGAACCCCGGCGACGTGTTCGCCATCTGGCACGGCGGGCTGTCGTCGTTCGGCGGCATCATCTTCGCCGTCCCCACCGGCATCATCCTCACCCGGCGGCGGTGTCCGGAGCTGTCCACCACCCGGGCCCTGGACGTGGTGGCGCCGGTGTTGATGGCCGCCTGGGCCATGGGCCGGCTGCTGGGGCCGCAGATGATGGTGGCCGGCGGCGGCCACCCCACGCACCAGTGGTTCGGCATGTACTACGCCGGCCAGGTCGGCCGGCGGCTGCCGGTGCCCATCTTCCAGGCCCTGGAGGACTTCACGGTGTTCCTGGTGCTGCTGTACATCGAGCACCGCTGCCAGCGCTGGCCGGACGGCTCCCGGCGGACCGGGTACCCGGCCGGGGCGGTGCTGGGCGCCGGCATGATCCTGTGGGGCATCGAGCGGACCATGGACGAGCACCTGTGGCTGGGCGAGGACGGCCACCTGGGGTCGCTGCTGGTGCAGGTCGCCGGGGTGGCCCTGGGCGTCGGGGGGGTGGCGGTCCTACTGGTGGCCAGGAGCCGGTGGCACGCCTGGTTGGCGGCGGGGGCCCCGGGCGGCCATCAGACGGCCGGTACGGCAGCGGACGGGACCGGAGAACCGGACGGGGCCGCAGAGGCCCTGGGTGATCCGGGCGGGTCGGGCCAGCCCCGCGAGGCGGCGGCCGTGGGCACGGACGACGGAGGTCGTCCGGGACGGCCCCCCGCAACCGTCCCGGACGACCTCTAGGGCCGCAGATCAGCCGTTGGGCTTGTCCCCCGATGCCGCCGCCTGGCGGTACTCCTCCAGCTTGTCGATCAACCCCATCCGCTCCTGGCCGACGGTGGAGTCCAGCCGGGCGGCGATCTGCTCGGGGGTCCAGCGGCCGTCGGCGTACACCGCCCGCACCTCCGCCGGCTGGTTCCAGACGGCGATCTTGGAGCCGACCACCGTGTACACCTGGCCGGTGACGTGCTTGGCCTGGTCACTCAGCAGGTAGACGACCATCGGCGCCACGTCCTCGGCGTCGCCCATGTCGGCCAGCTCCATCGGCACGTTGGCGGACATCCGGGTGCGCGCCACCGGGGCGACGGCGTTGGCGGTGATCCCGTACCGGTACAGGCCGGCGGCCGCCGAACGGACCAGGGACACGATGCCGCCCTTGGCCGAGGCGTAGTTGGCCTGGGCCACGCTGCCGGCGAAGGCCCCGGAGGTGAACCCGATCAGGGCCCCGCCGCCGTCCTGCTTGCGCATCACCGCGGCGGCGGCCCGGAAGACGGTGAAGTGGCCCTTCAGGTGGGTGGCCACCACGGCGTCCCACTCGTCCTCGGACATGTTGAACAGCATCCGCTCCCGCAGGATGCCGGCGACGGCCACCACCCCGTCGATGCGGCCGAACCGGTCCACCGCCGTCGACACCAGCCGCTCGCCGGCCTCCATCTTGGAGATGTCGTCGGCCAGCGCCACGGCCTCGCCGCCGGCCTGGACGATCTCCTTGACGACGGCGTCGGCCACCTCGCTGGTGGGGTCTTCCCCGGCCATGCCGACGCCGTAGTCCGCCACGACGACCTTGGCCCCCTCGGCCGCCGCCGCCAGGCACACCGCCCGGCCGATACCGCCGCCGCCGCCGGTGACCGCCACCACCTTGCCGTCCAAGAACCCTGCCATGCCGTGTTTTCCTCCGTGGCCCGTCGTCGTTGACGAGAAGTTAGAACCTGTTCTAGCTTGGATTCTCTAGTTCGAGCTGACGCCGCGTCAAATACGGCCAAACCGACCGTAGTCGTAGAGGAGGACCCCATGGGAGATCTCGGATTTTGGGCCCTGGCCCACGAGGACCCGGAGCACCTGGCCCTGGTGGCGCCGGACGGCGCCGAGCAGTCGGCCGGCCAGCTGCTGGGCCGGGCCAACCAGGTGGTGCACGCCCTCCGCGGCTTCGGCCTGGCCCCCGGCGACGTGGTGGCCACCCTGCTGCCGAACTGCGCCGAGATGTTCGAGGTGTACCTGGCCTGCCTGCAGGCCGGCTGGTACATCGTCCCCATCAACCACCACCTGGTGGCCCCCGAGGTGGCCTACATCCTGGCGGACTCCGAGGCCAAGGTGTTCGTGGCCCACGAGCGGTTCGCCGACATCGCCCTGGACGCCGCCGACGAGGCCGAGCTGCCGGCGTCGACCTGCCTGGCCGTCGGCGACATCACCGGCTTCACCTCCTACGCCCGGGCCCGTGACAGCCAGCCGACCACGGACCCGGAGGACCGGACGGTCGGGGACATGATGAACTACACGTCCGGCACCACCGGCAACCCGAAGGGCGTCTACCGGCCCCTGTCCGGCGCCACCCCCGAACAGGCGGCCCTCGGACTGTCCGGCATCCTGTTCCTGTTCGGCATCATGCCGCAGGACGGCAACGTCCACATCGTCGGGTCCCCGCTGTACCACACGGCGGTCCTGCGGTTCGCCGGGGCGTCCATCCACTTCGGCCACACCGTGGTCCTGATGGACAAGTGGACCGCCGAGGACATGCTGGAGCTGATCCAGAAGTACCGGGTGACGACCTCCCACATGGTGCCCACCCAGTTCCACCGCCTGCTCAGCCTGCCCGAGGACGTCCGGGCCAAGTACGACGTGTCGTCGCTGCGGCACATGATCCACGCCGCCGCCCCCTGCCCGGTGGACGTGAAGCGGAAGATGATCGACTGGTGGGGGATGGCCGTGGACGAGTACTACGCCGCCTCCGAAGGCGGTGGCACCGCCGTCGGGGCCGAGGAGTGGCTGACCAAGCCCGGGACCGTCGGCAAGGCGTGGCCGATCTCGGAGATCGCCGTGTTCGACGACGCCGGCAACAAGATCGAGGAGCCCAACGTCATCGGCACCGTCTACATGGCCTACAAGGACTCGTCGACCGGCGACTTCACGTACCACAAGGACGAGCAGAAGACCAAGAACAACCGCATCGGCAAGTACTTCACCGTCGGCGACGTCGGCCTCATCGACGAGGACGGGTTCCTGTTCCTCCGGGACCGCAAGATCGACATGATCATCTCCGGCGGCGCCAACATCTACCCGGCCGAGATCGAGAACGTCCTCCTGGCCCACCCCGCCGTGGCCGACGTCGCCGTCTTCGGCATCCCCAACGAGGACTGGGGCGAGGAGGTCAAGGCGGTGGTCGAGCTGCAGGACGACACCGAAGCCTCCCCGGAGCTGGCGCAGGACATCCTGGCCTTCTGCGACGGGCGGCTGGCCAAGTTCAAGACGCCCAAGTCGGTGGACTTCGTCGACGAGCTGCCCCGGGACCCCAACGGGAAGCTGTACAAGCGCAAGCTCCGCGACCCCTACTGGGAGGGCGTGCAGCGGGCGGTCTGATCTCGCCTTTGAGGCAGGCCTACGTGGCCGGGGGGCCGTCCACGCCCATGATGCGGGCGCCGCGGTTCACGAGGTCCCGTAGCTCCGGATCGACGACCTCGCCGCCGGCGCTCTCGGCGTTGGCGCTGACCACGTCCAGGAACCGCTGCGGCGCCAACTCGATGAACACGCCGTCGGCCTCGGCGGTCAGCTCGCCGTCGTGGTAGATGCCGGCCCAGGCGAAGATCTTGCGCCCCTCGACGTGGGTCTGCCGGGCCACCAGGTCCAGGTCGGCCAGCAACGGGGTGGGCCGGCGGTAGCGGATGGTCAGGGTGCCGGTCATGCCGGCCCGGCCGGTCGGGATGTTGCAGGCCCCCAGCAGCTCGTCGAAGGTCTCGGCGATGACGCCGCCGTGCACGCAGGTGGGCGGCCCTTCGTAGGCGTAGCCGAACCGGGCCCGGCCGCGCAGCTCCGGCTGCCCGGTCTCCCCGCGGACCGCCCAGATGGCCACCGGCGGAGCCAGCGGGTTGGCGTACCCGATCACCGGGCTGGTGTCGAAGAAGTCCTGCGGATGCCCCCGGTGGTCCGGCATCACCCGGTGCCGGCGGCCCGGCCCGGCGGCCGCGGTCAGCCGGTCGGCGACACCGGCCAGGTCGACGGCGGCGCGTGCCAGGTCGGCGTCGGCGAGCGGCCGGCCCACCAGGAGGTCGGCCAGCCGCCGGACCTCGGCCGCCGCCCGGTTCCGGGCCGAGTCGACCGCGCTGGCCGCCGGGCCGTGCAGGGCGGTGGCCTCCTCCGGCAGCACCGGCCGGGCGGCCGGACCATCCCCGGCGGTCACCGCTTCTGAAAGTTGGGCTGCCGCTTCTCGGCGAACGCCTTCGGGCCTTCCTTGGCGTCCTCGGTGCCGAAGATGGGCCAGCCGATCTCCAGCTCCCGGGCCAGCCCGTCCACCTCGGACATGCCCTCGGTCTCGATGACCGACCGCTTGATGGCCTCCACCGCCAACGGACCGTTGGCGTTGATGACGTCGGCGATGGCCAGGGCTTCGGTGAGCGCTTGGCCGTCGGGGACCACCCGGCCGATCAGCCCGATCCGCAGGGCCTCGTCGGCGGACACCTCCCGGGCGGTCAGCAGCAGGTCCATGGCCACGGTGAACGGGATCTGCCGCCGCAGCCGGACGGTGGAGCCGCCCAGGGGGAACAGCCCGCGCCGGGCCTCGAAGACCCCGAACTTGGCCCCGGCGCCGGCCACCCGGATGTCGGTGGCCTGGAGGATCTCGGTCCCGCCGGCCACCGCCCAGCCTTCCACCGCGGCGATCAGCGGCTTCTTGGGCTGGTAGTGCCGCAGCAGCGCCTTCCAGTGCAGGTCGGGGTCAGCCGCCATCCGGTGCTGGTACTTCTCGGCCTCCGGGCTGCCCATGGACTTCAGGTCCATGCCGGCGCAGAAGGTGCCGCCGGCCCCGGTCAGGATGGCGCTGCGGATGTCGTCGTTCTCGTCGATCTCGACCCAGGCGTCGGCCATCCCGACCAGCATCGGCAGGCTCAGGGCGTTCTTGGCCTCCGGCCGGTTCATGGTGACGATGGCGGTGTGGCCGCGCTGCTCGAAGGTGAAGTGCTCGGTGGACTCGACGGGCATGGCTACAGCCGCTCGATGATGGTGCCGGTGGCCAGGGCGCCGCCGCAGCACATGGACACCAGCCCGTAGGTGGCGTCCCGGCGTTCCAGCTCGTGCAGGATGGTGGTGATCAGCCGGCTGCCGGTGGCCCCGACCGGGTGGCCGAGGGCGATGGCGCCGCCGTTGACGTTGACCTTGTCCCAGTCCACCTCGTGGGCCCGGCCCCAGCTGAGCACCACCGAGGCAAAGGCCTCGTTGACCTCGAACAGGTCGATGTCGGCAATGGTCATCCCGGCCTTCTTCAGCACCTTGGCCGTGGCCGAGATGGGGCCGTCCAGGTGGTAGTAGGGGTCCGACCCCACCAGCACCTGGGCCACGATGCGGGCCCGGGGCTTCAAGCCGTCGGCCTTGGCCCGGTCCTCCGACATCCACAGCACCGCCGCCGCCCCGTCGGAGATCTGGGACGAGTTGCCGGCGGTGTGCATGCCGTCGGGCAGCACCGCCTTCAACTTGGCCAGGCCCTCCGCCGTGGTGTCCCGGGGGCCCTGGTCCTTGGTGACCAGCCGCCGCTCCCCCGAATGCTCCCCGCGGGGACCCTCCTCGCCGACCACCGGGGCCTCGATCGGCACGATCTCCCGGGCGAACCGGTCCTCGGCCACGGCCACGGCCGCCTTCTCCTGGGACACCAGGCCCAGCCAGTCCACGTCCTGGCGGGAGATGCCGTACTTCTCGGCGATCCGCTCGGCCGCCGTGAACTGGTCCGGCATGTCGTAGGGCAGGTCTTCCGGGATGGCCCGGCCGACCCCGGCCCCGGCGCTGGCCCCGAGCGGCACCCGGCTCATGGTCTCCACCCCGCAGCCGATGCCGACGTCGATGGCCCCGGCGGCCACCAGGTTGGCCACGAAGTGGTTGGCCTGCTGCGACGACCCGCACTGGCAGTCGACGGTGGTCCCGGCCACCTCGTACGGCAGCCCGGCCAGCAGCCAGGCGGTCCGGGTGACGTTGAACCCCTGCTCCCCCGCCTGGGTCACCACGCCGCCGACCACCTGCTCCACCGACGACGGGTCGATGCCGGCCCGCTTCACCACCTCCGCCTGGACCGTCCCCAGGACGTCGGCGGCCCGGAGCCCGGACAGCCAGCCGTTGCGCTTGCCGATGGGCGTGCGCACCGCCTCCACGATCACCGGTTGGGCCATCTCACACCTCTCAGTCGCCGTCTGGTGGCGGCGCCGACCGGCGGCCGCCCCAGCGTTGGAGTCCCGTTTATAGAACCTGTTCTAGATCCTACCATCGAGACCCGGTGAGCGACCCGGCTGGCGAGCGCGTCACCGGCTCGACTCGATGGCGACAAGGGAGGCGGGCACCAGCCCACGTCTCGTTAGCCGCCGGAACGTGAACTTCGGCGCTTGAACAGCGCCTTACGGGCCGCCTTGACGACGGGCTTCGAGCCGTGCAGCCCGCCGATGGCCGCCAGCACCGGCTCCGTCGCCGTCGACGGTGCCCGCCACAGCTGCCCGATGACCTCGATCTGCCGCTCGTGGTTGCCACACAGCGCGAGGGTGCCCAGGAACCCTTCCGGGCCGATGGTCACGAGGCGGTGGGCGAGGACGTCGACGAACGGGTACGGGTCGGCGGCGTCGAAGAGCGCACTCGGATCCTCCCGCTCCTCGTCGACCAGCCAGCACAGGGCGAAACCGCGGGTGGCCGCATCGGCGACGAGCCCGCGGACGAACGGCTCGGCGACTTCCGCACCGATGTCGCTCATGGCCGCCAGGGCCAAGTTCCGCAACGCCGGGTCGTCGAGCGCACGGGCCGCCTCGGCCAGCTCGGCCACCGCCTCCTCGGGCCGGCGGCGGCGACACCACACCTCCAGCTCGGCGCAGAGCACGTCGAGGTCCTCGGCATCGGTGGCCGTCAGCAGCTCCACCGCACTGGCGTCGGCGAACCGGCCGGCAACGGGCACGCCGAAGCCGGCCTCGGCGAGCAGCCGCCCGGCGGTCACGATCCCGGCCGGGGTCAACTCGACGGCCCCGCCGAGCCGACGGCGGCGGCGGACGCCCAGGTCCAGGTCCACGTCCTTGGCCTCGAGGCGACGAACGACGCCAGCGAGCTCGAAGGCGTCGACGATGTCGATCACGTCAGTGCCGATCCGGCCGCCGACCTGGCCGTCGTCGAGGTAGGGGAACTCGAACGCCTCGAGGACCGCCTCGGCGGCCATCCCGGCGATGTCGTCGGTGGCCACCGGTCCCTGCGCCGCGTAGGGAGCCGCCAGAAGGACCACGGAGAGCCCGTCGAGGAACGCGTTGACGTCGGGCCAGGCCATCCAGCGGTCGCCGAAGCGCTGGGAGCTGAGTGGACCGATCGCCAGCAGGGCGTCGACCACCCGGTCGAACGACGCACCGGGATCGTCACCGAGGGCCGTCCCCCGCTTGGTGGCGATCACCTTGCCGTGCACCACCCGGACGACCCCGGCCTTCTTGGCCCAGGCGAAGATCAGGCGGAGCCTCGGGAGGTCGTCGGCGGTCGTCGTCCGGAAGGTGCGGTCGCCGATGGTCTCGTCCACGACGTCGCCGGTGTCCAGCAACTCGACCAGGGCGCGGGCGTCGGCCAGCGTCGGGTTGCCCTTCTGGGTGAGCTTCCGGCCCCCGCCGACGAATCCGGCAAGGTCGCGGAACATCTCCAGGATCGGCGCCGCCGCCTTCGATTCGGCGACCGAGTCGTGATCCGGCGGGGCGATCGGGGGCAACGACGGACCGGGCGCCGGCGGCAGTCCGGGCGGTCCGGGCAGCAGGCGGCGGCGCTCCTCCTCCGGCCGGTCGTTGAGCCGCTGCATCCAGCCTTCCAGTTGCTCGGGGTCGGCCAGGTCGACGCCCTCGGCCATGGCCACGCCGAACAGCGACTTGGCCATGCCGAACTTGGACGGATCGCCCATAGCCGCCACGAACTCGTCGGCCACCTCGGCGACGGTCCCGGTCAACCGGCGAAGCGGCGCCGAGCCGTTG
This sequence comes from uncultured Acidimicrobiaceae bacterium, assembly GCA_964453355.1. Classification (GTDB taxonomy): domain Bacteria; phylum Actinomycetota; class Acidimicrobiia; order Acidimicrobiales; family RAAP-2; genus DASZUK01. Next base: position 8,705 of record CAYVPF010000025.1, read on the forward strand.
GCCAAGAGGGACTGGTCGTCCAGGAACTCCATGAAGGAGCCCAGCGCCGCCGGGATGGTGACGCAGTCGGACTGGGAGACGCTCAGCTTCCGGGGACACCAATCGAGGAGGAACCCGGTCACGTCGTCGGGTCGCCAGGTCCCCAGCTCTCCGTCGGCATAGGCCCACTTCCAGTCCAGCGCCAGCGCGGCGTTGCCGGCCACCTCGTCGGCGTCGTCCGGCGTGGCACCGTGTTCGTCGCCCAACCAGGCGCCGAACCGGTCCAGCAGCCGGTCCCGGGTGGCCAGGAAACCGGGCTCCTCGTCTGGTGAGAAGTTCAGCTTCATACCGCCCAGGCTTCCGCGGCGATGACCACTTCGTCCATCTCCCGCACCGTGGCCGAGCCCCCCAACTCGACGACCGCTTGGAGCACCGGCCACATCAGCTCGTGGTACTGCGGAATGGCCGGGCCGGTCATGGGCCTTGGACCAGTCCTCCGAGCTCGATGCGTTCGAGGATCCGGGTGGCCAGATCTTGAAAGTTCCGGTATGCCGCCTGCACCGCCTGCTGGTGGGCCCCGATGGCTCCGTCAGCGGACCGCAGAAGGAACACCGGCTTTCGAGCCTCCTGGGCCATGGGGATCAGGCTGTGATAATGCTTGACAAGCCCGAGACACTCCGGGTCGTCGGCCGCCGAGGCTTCCGTCGCTCCTTGCTGGAGGACCGACGTGCGGTATTCCGATGGCACGCGGCGCATCCAGCGGTCGTAGGCCCCGACGGCGCGGTCCATGCGCACACTGTGCTGCAGGACCACGTAGCCAATCGGCTGCATCTCGCCACCTGGGATCCAATCGGTCGGTTGAGGCACCTTCAGCTTCCGTTCGTTCCACTCAGCGCGCCAACGCACGAGGGCCGGACCGAGGTTTCTGAGACCCTGCAGCGAGTAGAGGTCGGGGGCAAGGGGCACCACGACTCGGTCCGACGCCACCATTGCTGCGCGGTTAACGGCACCCAGGTTCGGTCCGACGTCCACCAAGACAATGGAGGCACCGGTAGCTTCGACCGCGAACCGGATCACCTGGGCGAAGGCGCTTTCGACCCGGAACGCTCGCCGTTCGCCATCAAGCACCCGTGACCACTGTGCCGATAGCTCTTGCTCGGCACCCGAGAGCAACAAATCGCCCGGCACGAGGCGGAGGTTCGAACTGACCTCCTCTACGTGCGGAGCCGCCACACCGCCTTCACCCTCCAACAGCGGAGCAAGGGCGCCATAGACGCTCTGACGTTCCCCCCCTTCCCATAGCTGCTCGACCCGTGTTTCGTCGAGCAGCACGGAGGTCAAATTGGCCTGAGGATCGAGATCCACGGCGAGAACCGAGATACCGAGCTCGGCCATCATCCACGCCATGTGGTAGACAAGCGTCGTTTTGCCGACGCCACCCTTGTTATTGAAAAAAGCAACGACCGGGATCACCGCACGGTCCTGACAACGACGTTGACCGTGGAGGGGGTGACCTGGAATTCCGGCGCCGAGTTGCCGTTGGCTGCCAGTCGCTCCCGGGCTATCTCTATCCCGACACCGAACCGCTGCACATAACCAAGCTGATGGAGCACCCCAGCGATGGTCGGGTTCCGATAGTCGGCCATGCCCGGCGTACCGAAGTTCTCCACCGTCACCTGGCCGAAGGGGCCACCCGGAGACTGGATCTCCACCCGGTCATCAAACCAGGAGACTCGGATCGGGGCGTTGGTCCCCTGGTAGGACCGGTGCATCAACGCGTTCCGAACCAGCTGCTGGAGGGCCTCGAAGGGGACGGACGGCCTTCTCGTCTCGGTTGGCTGCCCAGCGAATACCACAGCCGTCTCGATATTGACCCTGAGCACCTCCTCCAGCTCCAGCAACACCTGGGCCAGCACCCCCGTGGCCCGATGCTCACTGCGTATCGGATCGGCGAGACCGGTACCGTCGAACCGAAGAAACTGGACGTAGGCGCCAGGTATGTGGGCGAGGGGATCAATACCAGCAAACAGCACGCCGGTCGGCGTCGCCGACCCATCGGGGTCGGTGAACCGGAGCGAGCTGAGTTGCAACGGGCGGCTCCGTCGATTGGCAGCCAGGACGTCCGGTGCCACAAGCTGTGGCAGCAACTCGCGCATGAAGCCATCCACGTCAAGATCTTCGATCCCCGCCGAGGCGAGCGGCTGCGCGTCGAACGGTAGATTCGCTTGCCGCCGACGCTCGACCAATTGCGTTTCCTCTTCGGGCGTCGCGATCGCTCGCCGAGATCCCACCCGGATCCAAGTTCGCCCCCGGAACCGGACGGGTGGGCTGGCCGACGGCTCCACCGTCACCACCCCCACCTCCGCGCCCCGGACTCGGCGCTTCTCGACCAGCATCGAAGGGAACGGAAGGATGTTGCCGTTGTCACGGAGGTGGGCGAGGTCCTGCAACAGCTGATCCGTCACCGGGGACCCGGTGGGTACCCCGTGATCGTCAAGGCCAACAACCACGATCCCCGGCCGTTGATGCCGGGGCAGATCATTGGCGAATGCACAGATCGCCTCGCAGACCTTGTCTCGGTCAGTCAGAGACTCCTTGCACTCCACGCGGTCCCCTTCGCCGAAGGACACCAGCGTCTCGATCTCCTCGTCCGATAAGGTCATCCGACTGAACGTCGATCAAGAGCAGGGACGTGATGCTTTCTGCACACGTCCCGATCGTACGGCATGGGTGTCACTTGCCATCGCTCGAACGTTGACTGCGTCGACCTACGTGAGGCTCAGATGCTCCAGCAGCAGCCGGCTCAGCTCCGGGGCCGCCTGTTCGGGGACCCAATGGCTGACCCCGTCCAGGATGCAGAACCGGTACGGTCCGGTCACCCAGTCGACGGTGGTCTCCGCCGCCCGCCGGCCCAGGGCCGGGTCGTCGGAGGACCACACGTAGAGGGTCGGCACCGTGACCGGGCCGACCTCGCCGATGGTATCCATGGCCCGGTACCAGTTGAGGGCCCCCGTCAGGGCCCCCGGCTGGGTCAGCACCGACACGTACTCGTCGGTCTGGTCCGCCGGCAGCCCGGTGGAGGCGAACAGCTCCCGCAGCCCGGACCCCGACCCGTCGGCCCCGAGCAGCTGCCGTTCGGGCACGTCGGGCTGCCGGAAGAACCCGATGTAGGCCATCCGCTCGGCCTGGCCGTCCTCGCCGTTCATGATGACGGCCGTCAGCGCCGCCGGGTGAGGGGTGGACACGGCCGTCAGGCTGCGGACCCGGTCGGGATGCCGGGCGGCGGTCGCCCAGGCCACCATGCCGCCCCAGTCGTGGCCCACCAGGTCGAAGGTGTCGGCCCCGGCCGCGTCGGCCAGCCCCAGGACGTCGTCCACCAGGTGCGCCATGGCGTACTGGTCGACCGTCGACGGCCGGGCCCCGGCGGCGTACCCCCGCTGGTCCGGGGCCACCGCCCGGTAGCCGGCGACGGCGAGCGCCGGCAGGACGGCCCGCCAGGACCACGACGACTGCGGGAACCCGTGCAGCAACAGCACCGGCCGTCCCCCGGCCGGACCGGCCACCCGGGCCGTGAACACCAGCCCGTTGGCCCCGATCTTCACCTGCTCGGCGTCCTCGGATGCCATTGGTCCCCCCCTTGACAGCCTCGACCGGCTCAGGCCGGCTGCGGCTCCGTCGGCTCGATGGCGCCGATCAGCTCGGCCCAGCCACCGGCGGCCACGGCGTCGGTCACCTGGTCCGGGGTCAGCGCCAGGGTGGCCTCCGGCACCTGGTCCACCAGGGCCCGCTGGACCACGTAGTCGTGGGACACCGACTGGAACGCCCGCCGCCGCACCGCCACCAGGCCGGCCGGGGCGTCCACCAGGAAGCCCCACAAGGCCAGGGCCGCCTGGACGTCGTACACGCTGGGGGCCCGACCGACCAGACCCGAACGCCGCGAGGCCAGCAGGGCGGCGCCGACGACGACGTCCTCCGCCGACTCGCCGGCCGCCAACCGGAGCCGGTCCTCGAACCGCCGGGCCAGCCGCAGGGCGAACCCCTGGTCCGACCCCGGGGTGCCCATGCTGGGGCCGGCCGGTCGGGTCGGGATCCGCAGCTCCGCCGGCCGGTCGGTGGTCCACCGACCGGGCACCTCCAGGTGGAGGGACGGCCGGACCTGGTCGGCCTCGGCGATCGGGACGAAACTGGGCTGGGTCATCGCCGCCGAGACTACTCCTTCAGGGCTGGGCCCCTCCGGGGAGGCGTGGCTGTCAGTCGCCGAGGTGCAGCAGGGCGAACACGATGGAGTCGTACAGGGCCTGCCAGCTGGCCTCGATGATGTTCTCGGACACCCCGATGGTGGTCCACGTCCGCCGGTCGTCGGCGGTGTCCACCAGCACCCGGGTCACCGCCCCGGTGCCCCGGCCGGTGTCCAGCACCCGCACCCGGTAGTCGGTCAACCGGACCCCGGACAGCCCCGGGAAGTGCGGCTCGATGGCCTGGCGGAGGGCGGCGTCCAGGGCGTTGACCGGCCCGTTGCCCTCGGCGGTGGCCACCATGCGGTCCGGGCCCACGTGCACCTTGACGGTGGCCTCCGTGGTCATGGACGTTTCCGCGGCGACGTCCGGACCGCCGACCAGGTCGGCGCCGAGGCGGTTGGGCAGGTGGTCGGTGATGACCCGGAAGGACTCCACGGAGAAGTAGTCCGGCTCCCACCCGGTGGCCCGGCGGAGCAACAGCTCCAGGGAGCCGTCGGCCACCTCGAAGTGGTAGCCGTCGTGCTCCAGCTGCTTCAGCTGGTCCAGCACCCGGCCGATGACCTCCCCGTCGAGGTCCAGTCCGATCTCGGCCGCCTTCATGGCCAGGGTCGACCGGCCGGCCATCTCGGAGACGACCACCCGGGTGCCGTTGCCGACCAGGCCGGGATCGGTGTGCTCGTACAGGTCCCGCCGGCGGGCCACCGCGCTGGCGTGCAGGCCGGCCTTGTGGGCGAACACCGACGACCCCACGTACGGCTGCTGGGGGTCCGGGGCCAGGTTGACCAGCTCGGCGATGTGGTGGGCCACCGGGGTCAGCCGCTCCAGGCGGTCGGCCGGGATGGTGCGGATGCGCAGCTTCAGGGACAGGTTGGGGATGGCCGCCGACAGGTCGGTGTTGCCCGCCCGCTCCCCGTAGCCGTTGATGCAGCCCTGTACTTGGGTGACGCCGGCCTCGACGGCCACCAGGGAGTTGGCCACGGCGCAGCCGGTGTCGTTGTGGCAGTGGATGCCCAGCCCGGCGCTGGTGTGCTCCCGGACGTCGGCCACCGCCTCACCGATCTGGTCCGGCAGCGACCCGCCGTTGGTGTCGCACAGCACCAGCGCCTCGGCGCCGGCGGCCTCGGCGGCCTCCAGCACCCGGAGGGAGAAGTCCCGGTGGTGCCGCCAGCCGTCGAAGAAGTGCTCGGCGTCCACGAACACCCGCATCCCGTGGTCCCGGAGGTGGGCCACCGACTCGCGGACCATGGCGACGCCCTCGTCCAGTGTGGTCCGCAGGGCCTCCTCCACGTGCCGGTCCCAGCTCTTGGCCACGATGCAGGCCACCGACGCCCCCGACCGGACCAGATGGCCCAGCACCGGGTCCCCGGCGGCCTGGCCGCCGGCCCGGCGGGTGGACCCGAAGGCCACCAGGGTGGCGGTGTGCAGCCGCAGCTCGGTGGCGGCCCGGGCGAAGAACGCCTCGTCCTTCGGGTTGGCTCCCGGCCAGCCGCCCTCGATGTAGGCCACCCCCAGGTGGTCCAGCTGCTCGGCCACCCGCAGCTTGTCGTCCACCGTCAGCGACAGCCCCTCTTGCTGGCTGCCGTCCCGCAGGGTGGTGTCGAAGATGTCCACCGCCTCGGGCAGCGTCGGCAGCCGGTAGTCGTGGGCGCCCGCGGCGTGCCGGTGTCCCCCATGGCTGTGGGTGGCCGTACCGCCGGCATGGCGGTGCGGCTCCCCGTCGCCGTGGCTGTGCCCCCCGTCGTCGGGGTGGTCAGTCGACCCGTCAGTCGACATGGTCCAGCCAGTCCTTGTACCGGTCCACCTCGCCGCGGACGGTGGCGAAGTAGGTCTGCTGGATCTCGGTGGTGATGGGGCCGGGCTTGCCGGCGCCGACCACCCGGTCGTCGACGGCCCGGATCGGCACGACCTCGGCGGCGGTGCCGGTGAGGAAGGCCTCGTCGGCCAGGTACAGGTCGGTGCGGATCAGCGCCTCGTGGCGGACCTCGTAGCCGAGGTCGGCGGCGATGGTCTCGACGGTGTCCTGGGTGATGCCGTCCAGGGCCCCGGCATCGGACGTGGGCGGGGTCAGCAGCACGCCGTCTCGGACCACGAAGATGTTCTCGCCGGTGCACTCGGAGACGCGGCCGTCGGAGGTCAAGAGGATGGCCTCGTCGTAGCCGGCCTTCAACGCCTCGACCTTGGCCAGGGAGGAGTTGACGTACATGCCGGTGCCCTTGGCCGCCGTCGGGACGGCGTTGGGGTCGTGGCGCCGCCAGGAGCTGATCTTCATGGACACGCCGTTGGCCACCCCGTCGTCGCCCAGGTAGGTGCCCCAGGGCCAGGCGGCGATGGACACGTTGACCGGGCTGGGCAGCGGGTTGAGGCCCATCTCGCCGTAGCCGAGGTAGACGAGGGGGCGCAGGTAGCAGCCGTCGGCCAGGTTGTTGACCCGGACCACCTCACGGGAAGCCTCGATGATCTGCTCCACGGTGAACGGCACGTCGATGCAGAAGATGCTGGCGGAGGCGAACAGCCGGCGGATGTGGTCGGCGAGCCGGAACACGGCCACCCCCTGGGGGGTGGGGTAGGCCCGGATGCCCTCGAACACCCCGGAGCCGTAGTGCATGGTGTGGGTGAGCACGTGCACGGTGGCGTCTTCCCAGTCCACCAAGGTGCCGTCCATCCAGATCTTGTCGGTCGGGGTGATGGGCATTGCTCAGAGCCTTTCTGCGATGGCGTCGCCGATGGCGGCGGTGGACGAGCCGGTGGCCTGACCGCCGTCGACGTAGGCGCGGACGGCCTTGTTGATGCGGGCGGCGGCGTCGACCTCGCCCAGGTGGTCGAGCATCAACGAGGCCGACACGACGGCCGCCAGGGGGTTGGCCACCCCCTGGCCGGCGATGTCGTGGGCGGCGCCGTGGACGGGCTCGAACAGGGACGGACCGGTCCGGGCCGGGTTCAGGTTGCCGGAGGCGGCGAACCCGATGCCGCCGGTCACGGCACCGGCCAGGTCGGTGAGGATGTCACCGAACAGGTTGTCGGTGACGATCACGTCGTAGCGGGCGGCCCGCTCGACCAGGTAGATACAGGCGGCGTCGACGTGGTTGTAGTCGTGGGCCACGTCGGGAAACTCTGGGGCCACGTCGCGGACGGTGCGCTGCCACAGGTCGCCGGCGAAGGTGAGCACGTTGGTCTTGTGCACCAGCGTCAGCTTCCGGGCCGGGCGGCTCTGGGCCAGCTCGAAGGCGAACCGGACGCACCGCTCGGCGCCCATCCGGGTATTGACGGATCCCTGGGTCGCCACCTCGAACGGGGTGCCCTTCCGCAGGAACCCGCCCTCACCGGCGTAGGTGCCCTCGGTGTTCTCGCGGATGACCACGAAGTCGGCGCCGTCGGCGATGGACCCGGGGACGCCGACGAACGGCCGCAGGTTGACGTACAGGTCCAGCTCGAACCGCATCCTGAGCAACAGGCCCCGCTCCAGGGTGCCCGGCGGGATGGTGGTGTCACCCACCGGCGGCCCGACGGCCCCGAGCAGGACGGCGTCGAAGCCGCGGAGCTCCTCCAGGACGGTGTCGGGGAGGACGTCGCCGGTCCGCAGGTAGCGGTCGGCGCCCAGGTCGTAGTCGACGGTGTCCAACGTCACGCCGGCGGCCGCCACCACCTTCAGGGCCTCGACCAGCACCTCCGGGCCGATGCCGTCGCCGCCGATCACCGCCACCCGGTGGCCGCTCACCGGTCCTGCCCTCCGGTCGATGCCTGTGCTGTGCGCACCACTGCTCCTCTCGCTCGCGCCCCTCACAGGCGATCCAACGTCGTCCAGAACCTGTCCCCGGAAATGAAAAACCGCCCACGGTGTGGACGGTCGACAAGGCACGCACCGGGGGGTGCGTGCCTACGGAATGACGAATACCGGGTTCGGGTCCATCGAATGACAAGTCTCCCGTACGCGAGGCCCGGCGTCAACCGGTTGTTTGCACGTCCTACCACCTGAGCCCAATGTGGCCACCTGAGCCCAATGTGGCCACCTGAGCCCAATGTGGCCACCTGAGCCCAATGGCGGACCCCCGCGAATCGAATGGCGCGCCGTCGGAGCCGGCCCGGTCGAGCCGGTAGCGTGGGTGGCCGTGACTGATCCCACCGCCAACGCCGCCGAGCCGGCCCGGCTGACCCAGGAGACCTACGACCGGCTGCAGGCCGAGCTGGAGGACCTGACCACCCGGGGCCGGGTGGAGATCGCCCAGGCCATCGAGACGGCCCGGGCCCTCGGGGACCTGTCGGAGAACGGCGACTACCACGCCGCCAAGGATGCCCAGGGGAAGATGGAGTCGCGCGTCCGCCAGCTGCAGGCCCTGCTGAAGACCGCCCAGGTCATGGAGGGTGGTGGGGACGGCAACGGCACCGTGGACCAGGGGGTGGTGGTCACCTTGCGGTACGAGGGGGACGACGAGGACGACACCCAGTCGTTCTTCGTCGGGTCCATCGAGGAGCACCACGGGGACCTGCCGGTGCTGTCGCCGATCGCCCCGCTGGGGCAGGCCCTGATGGGCAAGGCGGCCGGGGACAAGGTGCAGTACAAGGCCCCCGGCGGGGTGCTGCGGGTGGAGATCGTGAAGGTGGGAGCCTGATGGCCGGGGACACGGCGCCGCGGACGCTGTCGGAGAAGGTCTGGGACGCCCACGTGGTGCACGCCCAAGAAGGCGAGCCGGACCTGCTGTTCATCGACCTGCACCTGGTCCACGAGGTGACGTCCCCGCAGGCGTTCGACGGCCTGCGGCTGGCCGGTCGGGGGGTCCGGCGGCCGGACCTGACGGTGGCGACGGCCGACCACAACGTGCCGACCACCGACATCGACAAGCCGGTGGCCGACCCGGTCTCGGCCAAGCAGCTGCAGGTGCTCAACGCCAACTGCGCCGAGTTCGGCATCACCTGCTACCCGATGGGCAACCCCAACCAGGGCATCGTCCACGTCATCGGCCCCGAGCAGGGGCTGACGCAGCCGGGCATGACCATCGTCTGCGGGGACAGCCACACGTCCACCCACGGCGCCTTCGGCGCCCTGGCCTTCGGCATCGGCACCAGCGAGGTCGAGCACGTCCTGGCCACCCAGGCCCTGCCGCAGCAGCGGCCGGCCACCATGGCCGTGACCGTCGACGGGGACCTACCGGCCGGGGTGACCGCCAAGGACGTGGTCCTGGCCGTCATCGGCCGGATCGGCACCGGTGGGGGCATGGGCCACGTCATCGAGTACCGCGGCTCGGCCATCCGGTCCCTCTCCATGGAGGGGCGGATGACGGTGTGCAACATGAGCATCGAGGGCGGCGCCCGGGCCGGCATGGTGGCCCCCGACGACATCACCTTCCGGTACCTGGAGGGCCGGCCGCACGCCCCTACGGGCCAGGCCTGGGACGACGCGCTGGCCTACTGGTCCACCCTGCCCACCGACGACGGGGCCGCCTTCGACAAGGAGGTGGTCCTGGACGCCGGCCTGCTGGTGCCCCATGTCACCTGGGGCACCAACCCGGCCCAGGTGGCCCCCATCGACGCGGTCGTCCCGGACCCGGACACCTTCGCCGACGCCGGCGAGCGGGACGCCGCGGCCCGGGCCCTGGCCTACATGGGCCTGGTCGCCGGCACCCCGTTGCGGGAGGTGCCGGTGGACACGGTGTTCCTGGGATCGTGCACCAACTCCCGCATCGAGGACCTCCGGGCCGGCGCCGCCGTGCTGGAGGGCCGACATGTCTCGGATGGGATGCGCGCCCTGGTGGTCCCGGGTTCGCACCGGGTAAAGGCCCAGGCTGAGGCCGAGGGATTGGACAAGGTGTTCGTGGCCGCCGGCTTCGAGTGGCGGGAACCGGGCTGCTCCATGTGCCTGGCCATGAACCCGGACAAGCTGGCCCCCGGCGAGCGGTGCGCGTCGACGTCCAACCGGAACTTCGAGGGCCGGCAGGGCCGCGGCGGCCGCACCCACCTGGTGTCCCCGGCCGTGGCCGCCGCCACCGCGGTGGCCGGCCGGTTCGCCACCCCCGACGACCTCGACTGATCAACCCGCACTGATGAGGATGGAGCCACCCCGATGAAGCCCGTAGCCGTGGTCACCGGTCGGGCGGTCCCCCTGGACCGGTCCGACGTGGACACCGACCAGATCATCCCTTCCGACTGGCTGAAGCGGGTGGAGCGCACCGGGTTCGGGGCCGGCCTGTTCTCCGAGTGGCGCGACGATCGGGACTTCGTCCTCAACCACCCCGAGTTCGTCGGCGCCAACATCCTGGTGGCCGGCAACAACTTCGGCACCGGGTCGTCCCGGGAGCACGCCGTCTGGGCCCTGATGGACTACGGCTTCGAAGCCGTGGTGTCCTCCCGGTTCGGCGACATCTTCCGCAACAACTGCACCAAGCAGGGACTGGTGCCGGTGCAGGTCAGCCCGGAGGTGGCCCGCGCCCTGCTGGACGCTGTCGCCGCCGACCCGTCCCTGGAGCTCACCGTCGACGTGGCCCGGGGCACCGTCGAGGCCCCGGCCGCCGGCATCGCCGGCGACTTCCCGATGGACGAGTTCACCCGGGAGCGGCTGCTGAACGGCTGGGACGACATCGGACTGTCGCTCCGCTACGAGACCGACCTGGAGGCCTACGAGGCCGACCGGCCGGCCTGGCTGCCCACCACCGCCTGACCTGGCCCACCCTCGCCCGCCCAGGCCGCCGAGGCCCCGCGGGCCTCCGGCAGCCCGTTTTCCGACGAATTGCCCCCCGTTTTCCGTCGAATTGAGTGGTGACTACTGATTCGTCGGGCTGACCCACGGCGCACACTGCGATCGTGGGCCCTGTGCCCACACGTCCGCGCCTACTCGGCGCGACGACGGCAGCGAGAAAGGGGCACACATGTCGAGAGTGACCGACAGCCGGCCGAGAGGCCCGGCGACAGGAACTGCACGGGTCACGCGGAGACCGGGAGCCCTGGTCGGCGCGCTCTTGGCCCTGTTCTGGGCGGTGTTCGGAACGGTGGCCGCCGTCGGTGGTCCCGCCGGCGCGGCGAGCGCCTCTGGGGCCAAGGCCGCTCCGGAGGTGTCGACCGCCGGAGCCCGCGCCGACGCCAGCACCGGGCCTGGCGACGGGTACTGGGAAGTGGCTTCGGACGGCGGCCTGTTCGCCTTCGGCACAGCCCCCTTCTACGGGTCGATGGGCGGCATCCCGCTCAACAAGCCGATCGTCGGCATGGCCGCCACCCCCGACGGCGGGGGTTA
>CAYVPF010000026.1:0-20063 GCA_964453355.1 uncultured Acidimicrobiaceae bacterium
CCGTCTTGGTGCCGGTCAGCGTGCCCCCGGCGGGGTTGGCTGTGAGGGCAGCGGTGACCGTCGCCGACGATGTCACGGTGTTGCCGTAGGTGTCCTCCACCTTGGCCGTGAGCCCGAAGTCGGCCCCGGCCATGGTTGTGGCCGGTGGCTGGGTGGTGACCACCAGCTTGGACGCCGTGGCCGGGGCGACCGTCACTGTGCCCGACGTGCCCGCAATGGAACCGGTCGTGGTGTCGGTGGCGGTCACCGTCCGTGTGCCGGCCGTCTTGAAGGTGACCCCACTGGTGAAGGTGTGGGCACCGTTGTCCTGGCCTGTCCCCGACGTGAACGTGTAGTTGCCCGGCAGGGTGGCCTGGGCATCGGTGGAGGTGAAGAGGACCGTGCCGGTGTAGCCGGTGGCAGTGTTCCCGTAGGTGTCCTTGGCGGTCACCGTAACGCTGACGGGGGTCCCGGCGGTGGCCGTCGACGGGGCCGAGACGACCAGGTGGGTGGCCGTCGACGAGCTGACCTTGACCGCCGCCGAGGTGCCGGTGATCGATCCGGTCACGGTGTCGGTGGCCGTCACCGTCCTTGTGCCGGCCGTCTTAAAGGTGACCGGCTCCGTGATCACCCCGTCGTCACCGCCGGTGAAGGTGACGTTCGACGGCAGGGAGGCCTGGGGGTCGGTCGAGGTGAAGTGGACGGTGCCGGTGTAGCCGGTGGCCGTGCTGCCTGTGGCCGTCAGGGCGGTGATCGTGACTGTCACCGCGGTGCCGGCGGTGGCCGTCGAGGGCGCCGAGACCGAGAAGTGGGTGGCCGGGGGAGGGCCGGCGGTCGTGGCGACCACGGCCTTGATCAGGCCGCCCGAGGTGACCTTCAGCGTGTATGTCCCGCCCTTGCTCAGGGTGAGGTCGGTGAAGGTGGCCACCCCGCTGGTGGCAGTCACCGTGTCGGTGCCCCCAATGGCGGCTCCCGACGGGCCGCTTGTGATGGCCACGGTCACCGTGGCGGTTGATGTCGACGTGATCACGTTGCCTTCGGCATCCTCCACCTTGGCCGTCAGGCCGAAGCCCACCCCGGTGGTGACTGTGGCCGGCGGGGGAGTGGTCACCACCATCTTGGCCGCGGCGCCCGGGCCGACGGTGACCTCGCCTGAGGTGCCGGTGATGGAGCCCGTCGTGGTGTCGGTGGCCGTCACCGTCTTTGTGCCGACCGTCTTGAAGGTGACCCCACCGGTGAACGTGTGGGCGCCGTTGTCCTTGCCTGTCCCCGACGTGAACGTGTAGTTGGCCGGCAGCGTGGCCTGGGAGTCGGTCGAGGTGAAGTGGACAGTCCCGGTGTACCCGGTGGCCGTGTTGCCGTAGGTGTCCTTGGCCGTCACCGTCACGTTGACCGGGGAGCCGGCTGAGGCCGTGCTCGGCGCGGTGACGACGAGATGGGTGGCCGCCGCAGGGCTGACGGTCACGTTCCCCGAGATGCCGGTGATCGAGCTTGTCGTCGTGTCGGTGGCCGTGACCGTCCGTGTGCCGGCCGTCTTGAAGGTGACCGGCTCGGTCACCACCCCGTCGTCGCCGGCGGTGAAGGTGACGTTGGCCGGCAGGATCGCCGACCCGTCGGTCGAGGTGAAGTGGACGGTCCCGGTGTAGCCGGTCGCCGTGCCCCCCGAGCCGTCCTCGGCCGTGACGGTGACTGTCACCGGGGTGCCGGCCGTGGCCGTCGACGGCGCCGACACCGAGAAGTGGGTGGCCGGGCCGGGGCCGCTCGAGAGCGTGGCCGCCAGCGGCAGGAAGCCGCCGGCCGTCGGGTTGTAGACGCCGGCGCCCAGGCACGAGCTGCTGGCCGAGCAGGCGACCCCTTCCAAAGAGGCCCCGGTGCTGCCGGAGGGGTCCGCAGGAGTTGTGTCCGTCCACGTGCTCCCCGAGAGCGTCTCGATGAGCGAGTGGCCGACCTCGTCGGAGCCGCTGTAGGTCCCGACCGACACACAGCTCGTCGACGCGGTGCACGACACCGTGCCCTTGACGGACCATGTGACGGCGCCTGTCGGCGCCGTCAGGGCCGCCTCGGACCACGACGACCCGGACCCGACCTCGGCGAAGGCGTTCTGGTCGTATGTGCCGTTGTGACCCGACCCGGTGGCGACGCAGGCGGTGGCGCTCGTGCACGACACGCCGGAGAGAACCCCCCCTGTCAGCCCGGCCGGCACCGTTAGGACCTTCGGGGTCCAGGCCGTCCCCGACAACGTCTCGGCAAACGGGTGTGTCACGTATGTTGTGTAACTCCCGGTGCTGCCGACCGCCGTGCACTTTGTCACCGCCGTGCACGAGATACCGGCCAGCGAGCCATATGTTGTGCCGGGAATGGCCAGCACGGTGGCCGTCCAGGTGGTGCCCGACAGGGTGGCGACCAGCGGATAATCGCCGTCTGTCACCGTGCCGACGCCGGTGCATTTTGTGGCGGCCGTGCACGAGATGGCCGAGAGCGACGGTGTGTTGCTCCCGCCGGGGCCGGTGATGGTCGCCGCCGTCCACGTGGTCCCTGTCAGCGTCTCGGCGAACAGGTGCCCCACGTCGCCGTCGATGGCTGTGGTGCCGTAGGTGCCGACGGCCACGCAGTGGGAGGTCGAGCTGCACGAGACGGCAGCCAGGGCGGCGGAGGCGGCTCCGGCCGGTTCGGCCAGCGAGGCCAGTGTCCAGCCGGAGCCCGACTGCACGGCGACCAGCGGCACGTCGTCGGTCCCGGAGGCGGCTACCTCGTCGTAGCCGACGGCCACGCAGTGTGTGGCGGCCGGGCAGGACGCCGCACCCAGGGATCCCGCCGGGGGCGCTGTGGGTTCGATACCGGTCGTCAACGTCCACGACCCGCCGGACAGCGAGTCCACGACGGGGGCTGTCGACCCGTTCGGGGGCTTGTACTGTCCCGCGGCCTCACACGTCCCGGCCGCCGGGCACGACACCCCCCCGAAGTTCCCTGACGTAGCGGATGCGGGCAACGCCGGCGTGCCCGCGGTCCAGCCCGAGCCCGAGAGGGTGTCGGCCAGGAAGTGCACCGAATTGCTCACTGTGTACCACCCGACGGCCTCGCACGACGTGACCGAAGTGCACGAGATCGCATTCAGGGCGAGCCTCGACGCACCACCCGGGGCGATGCCGGCGGTGACTACCGGCGCCCAGCCCGAGCTCGAGAGGGTGTCGCTGAAGCTCTTCGAGTCCCAGGACCCGACGCCCACGCAGGCGGTGGCGGCGGTGCAGGAGATGGCCTGCAGCCAGCCGGTGGACACGATGTCGTCCGAGTCCGGCTCGGGCAGGGTCGTGGTGGTCCATCCGCTGCCGGTCAAGGTGGCGACCAGGGTGGTATTGATTGTGTGGCCCCAGTACTCGCCGACGGCCGTGCACGCCGTGGTGCTGGTACAGGAGATGCCGTCCAGGTACTCCCCGATGGTGACTGTGTGCCTTGTGGCCGGGGCGCTGATGGCGGTCGGCGTCCATGAGCCGGCCGAGGCGTAGGCGCCGGTGGCCGACTCGGCCAGGGGAAATGCCTTGGCGGCGACGATGTGGTTGCCGACGGCCACGCAGGTGCCGGCGGAGCACGACACCCCGGACAGCTCGGCCCCGGCGGAGCCGGACGGGAGGGCCAGCGCGGTCGACGACCACGTGGTTCCCGACAGGTCGGCGACGATCGCATGCTGGTTGCCGCCCCCGTCCTCGTACCAGCCGACGGCCACACATGTCGTGGCGCTGAGGCACGAGACCCCGGTGAGGGTCCAGCCCGTGGCCCCGGTGACGCCGGCCGGCACCGGTACCGCCTCGGGGGTCCAGGATCCGCCGGACAGCACCTCGGCCAGCAGGTGGCTGTCGTTGTTGGCGTCGGTGTAGGACCCGACGGCCACGCAGGCCGTGGTGCTGGCGCAGGAGGTCCCGTTGACGACAGCCGTCGCCGGTCCCGCCGCGGTCCAAGGCAGCCCGGCGGTGCTCCACGACGCCGACGCCCCGGCCGGCGTGGCCGCCCCCAGCCCGACGATCGCCGTGGAGAGCAGCACCGTAGAGGCCAGAAGCAGTCGCCGCACCCGAGCACGCCCCGGATCCTCGATGAGTCGCCGACCCCTCCCGCGTGCCTTCACTGTTCCTCCGTTCGTCACCCAGGCTCCTCGCACGTCCGCCGAGAGCGACCTGAGCCGCCGCGAACGCTACACCCGCTGCCTCGTTGCCGCGCGTGAAGGATCGGTAGCCGGATCAGCGGGGGAACCGCTGGCGCATGTACTCGAGCGTGATCCGGGTTCCGTTGCTCACGGTCCCGGTCCGGTACACGAGGACGATCGAGTAAGTGGACAGCGGGTCGGCGAGCGGCCTGGTCAGGGTGGGCTCCCAAAACGGCAGGTCCCGCTCCGCTACCAGGCAGATCCCCTCGCCGGCCATGATCAGCTCCCGGGCCACGAGGGGAGAGGGGGCGTCGAACTGGAGCTGGTGCGGGGGGCCCAGTTCGACGCCCACCTCGGCCACCAGGGCCTGCTGGAAGGGGGACAGCAGCCAGTTCTCCCGCTCCAGCTCCTTGACCTGGATCCTGGCCTTGCGGGCCAACCGGTGGCCGTGGGGGAGGGCCACGAACAGCCGGCCCGAGTACATGTGCTCGAACACCAGGCCGGCCCGTCTCGGGGTCTTGACCACCGGCAGAGCGGCCAGGTCGGTGATCCCGGCCACCACGGCGTCCAGGATCCGCTCGTTGGAGGTGCCCTCTCGGACCCTGAGGGTGTAGTTGGGAAATGTGTCGCGGAGGATGGGGACGATGTCCGGCCACCCCGACCATCCCTCGAACCCCCGGGCCAGCATCACGTCGATGCGGCCCCGGGCCAGTCCGCTGACCCCTTCCACCTGCTGCCGGCCGTCCTCGAGGGCGGTGAGGGCGGCCAGGGCCGCCGGCAGGAAGGCCTCCCCGGCCTCGGTGAGCGTCACCGCCCGCAGGCCGCCGCCCCGCAAGAACAGCTCGGCCTTCAGCTCCCGCTCGAGGGACTGGATCTGCTTGGACAGGGCCGACCGGGTGACCATCAGGTCGTCAGCGGCCGGTCCGAAGCCGCCGGCCTGCACCACGGCGAGGAAGCAGCGGATCTGGCGGAGCTCCACTGGCGAGGTCAGGCCCTCAGCCCGTGCAGTCGTTGAGGGCGTCGATGAGCATCCGCAGCCGGGCGTAGTGCCACTTGTCGAACCGGAACGCCACCCGGGGCAACTCGAGGTGGTCGTTCCCGGACCGCTCCGGCGGGAACGGGGCCACCGACCGGATGGTGCCGGAGGTCACGATGTCGGCGAACCGCCGGTTGAGGTCGGCGAGCTCCGCCTTGGTCGGGGCCACCTGCAGTCGCAGCACCAGCATGTCGCCGACCCACCGGCAGGAGTGGTAGTTGCGGTAGAACCCGGTGACCTCGGCGGCGGCCTCCTCGACAGTGTTGGCGATGCGGAACAGGGCAACGTCGTCGGGGGACACCCAGCCCGGCCGGATGGCCTCTTCGTCCAGGAACCGGCGCCAGCCGTGCCAGTAGCTGCCGCCGGGGGTCTCCACCAGGACGACCGGGGCCGGCTCGGCCTTGCCGGTCTGCAGCAGGGTCAGCAGCTCGTAGCACTCGTCCTGGGTCCCGAACCCGCCGGGCAGCACGGCGTAGGCGTGGGACTCCTTGATCAGCATCAGCTTGCGGGTGAAGAAGTACCGCATCTCCACCAGCTTGGGGTCCTGGGCGATGAACGGGTTGGCCCCCTCCTCGTGGGGCAGCCGGATGTTGACCCCGAAGGCGTGGTCCCGGCCGGCCCCCTCGATGCCGGCGGCCATGATGCCGGGGCCGGCGCCGGTGACCACAATCCATCCGGCTCCGGCCAGGTCGGCCGCCAGGTCGCGGGCCAGCACGTACACCGGGTCCTCCGGCTTGGTCCGGGCGGAGCCGAACATGGTCAGCTTGCGGACCGACCGGTACGGCCGGAACACCCGGAAGGCCTCGGTCATCTCGGCCAGGGCGGCGTCGGCGATCTTCAGGTCGCCCAGCTCGGTGCCCTCCCGGCCCAGCTCCCAGACCACCGCCAACAGCGACCGCAGCGACTCCTTCTGGGCCCGCGAGAAGGACCGATCGCCCAGCAGGACGTCGTAGGCGGCCTCGATGACGTCGGGGTCCGGCGGTTCGACGCCGGGCAGCGGGCGGGACCCGGGAACGGCCGGCCCGGTCACGCGGTGGGGCGGCCGTACAGGGTGGTCCGCTGCACCAGCGGCCGGCCCAGCGGCGCGACCAACGCCGCCAATTCCTCCACGCCCATCCGCTGGCCATGGCTGGCGCCGGCGGCCCGGGAGATGTTCTCGTCCATCAACGTCCCGCCCATGTCGTTGACCCCGGCCATCAGGATCTGCCGGGACCCCTCGACCCCCATCTTGACCCAGCTGACCTGGATGTTGTCGATGGCCCCCCGGTAGGCGATGCGGCCGACGGCATGCATCAGCAGGGCTTCGCGGAACGTCGGCCCCCGGCGGGACCGCCGCTGCAGGTACAGCGGGGTGGCCATGTGCACGAACGGCAGCGGCACGAACTCGGTGAACCCACCGGTCTCCCGCTGCAGGGCGCGGGTGCGCACCATGTGCCGGGCCCAGCTCACCGGCTGCTCGATGGCCCCGAACATGATGGTGACGTTCGACCGCAACCCCACCGAGTGGGCCGTCCGGTGGGCCTCCAGCCACTGCTCGGTGTTGATCTTGTCCGGGCACAGGATGGCCCGGACCTCGTCGTCCAGGATCTCGGCCGCCGTCCCCGGCAACGTCTTCAGGCCGGCCGCTTTCAGCCGGACCAGGTAGTCGGCCAGCGGAACCTCGGACCGCCGGGCCCCCTCGGTGACCTCCAGGGCGGTGAACCCGTGGATGTGGATCCGCTCGGACGCCGCCCGGACGGCCCCCAGGACGTCCACGTAGTAGTCGCCGTCGAACTTCGGGTGGATGCCGCCCTGCAGGCAGACCTCCGTGGCCCCCTCCGCCTCGGCCTCCACCACCCGCCGGGTGATCTCGTCCAGGTCCAACAGGTACGGGTCCCCCCGCAGGTTGAGGGACAGCGGGCCCTTGGAGAAGGCGCAGAACTTGCACTTGAACGTGCACACGTTGGTGTAGTTGATGTTGCGGTTGGCCACGTAGGTGACCTGGTCGCCGTTGGCCTCCCGACGCAGCCGGTCGGCCACGTCCGCCACCGCCCGGACCTCGGGGCCGCGGGCCGAGAACAGCGTGACGATCTCCGCTTCGCCCACCTCCTGGCCCAGCTCCACCCCGGCCAGAACTTCAGCCACCGGGCTGCTGGCCCGGGCCGTGCCGGCCAACCCCGGAGCCACCAGCGTGGGGGGCGAAGCCTCGCCGCCGGACACCCACCGGTCCTCGCGGGCCAACAGCTCGGCGTCGGCGGCGTCCAGCACCGGGAACCGCAGGGCCGGGTCCAGCCAGCGGTCCGGGTCGAGGGCGTGGGACGGGTACACGGTGAGGCGGGGGGCCAGGGAGAACCCGGCGGCCTCCGTGGCCGTCCGCAGCACGTCCAGGGCCGGCCAGGCCCGCTCGGGGTTGACGTGGTCGGCCGTGACCGGCGACACGCCGCCCCAGTCGTCGATGCCGGCGGCCAGCAGCGGGGCCAGGTCGTCGGAGAGGTTGGGGGGGGCCTGCACGTGGACCTCCGGCGGCAGCACCAGCCGGGCGACGGCGATGGTCCACCGCAGGTCGTCCGGCGGGCACGCCGGGTGCCCGGCCATGCCGGTGGAGGGCTTCGGCAGGAAGTTCTGGACGATCACCTCCTGGACGTGCCCGTGCCGGCGGTGGGACTCGGCGATCGCCGCCAGCGTCCGCAGCCGGTCGGCCCGGGTCTCGCCGATGCCGACCAGCAGGCCGGTGGTGAACGGGATGGCCAGCCGCCCGGCGGCCTCCAGGGTGGCCAGCCGCCGGGCCGGGTCCTTGTCGGGCGCCCGCCGGTGGGCCGCCAGGCCGGTGGCCAACGTCTCGATCATCATCCCCTGGCTGGCCGTCACCGGCCGCAGCTGGGCCAGCTCGTCCTCGTACAGGGCGCCGGCGTTGGCGTGGGGGAGCAGGCCGGTCTCCTCCAGCACCGCCCGGCAGGCCGCCGCCAGGTAGTCCACCGTCGATCCGTAGCCCTGGTCGGCCAGCCACCGGGCCGCCGTCGGGTACCGCACCTCCGGCCGCTCGCCCAGGGTGAACAGGGCCTCGTGGCAGCCGGCGTTGCGTCCAGCCCGGGCGATGGCCAGGACCTCGTCGATGGACAGGTACGGCGCCGCCAGCCGGGCCGGGGCCTTGGCGAAGGTGCAGTAGCCGCACCGGTCCCGGCACAGCATGGTCAGGGGGATGAACACCTTGGGGGAGTACGTGACCCGGTTGCCGTGGGCTCGGTCCCGCACCTTGGCGGCCGCCGCCGTCAGGTCGGCCAACGGCGCCCACAACAGGTCCGGCTCCCAGGACAGCCCTGGCTCTCCCAACAGATCAGCCTCGGTCAACAGATCGGTCACCATCTTGCCCTCCCGGTCACCCCGCGCCGTCGCCAGCCGGCCCGTCGCCGGCAGCTTCAGGGTCGATCAGCCAGCGGACGTCGGCGGCCTGTACCCGGGCCGCCGGGATATCGGCCCCGGCGCGCAGCTTGGCCACCGCGTCCTGCTTGGACTCGCCGGCCACCGTGAACACGGCCAGCCGGGCGCTATCGATGACCGGCAGCGTCACCGTCAGCCGGGGGTGCGGGTTGCGGCCGTTCGGGTCCTGCGTGGCCAGCACCAGGGTGTCCGGGCCGGCGTCCAGGGTAGGGGCGCCCGGGAACAGGGACGCCGTGTGCCCGTCTGTGCCCATCCCCAGGTGGATCAGGTCGATGCCCGGACCGGCCAAGACGCCGGCCAGCACCTCCTGGTAAGCCGCCGCACAGGCGTCCGGGTCACCCAGGTCGGTCGGCATGGGGGTGAACGACCCCACCCCGCCCACCGGGTCGATCAGCGCCGCCTTGATCAGCCCCTGGTTGGCGTCGGGGTCGTCGGCGGGCACCAGCCGCTCGTCGCCCACGTAGACGTCCACCATCGGCCACTCCACGTCGTCGGCCACCGCCAGCCGCTCGTAGCACCGCCGGGCCGTGGGGCCGCCGGACAGCACCAGCACGAACCGCTCGTTGGGCCGGGCGGCGAACGCGGAGCGAACCGTGGCCACGAACGCCCCCTCGACGTCCGCCGTCGGCGTCAGATCCCTCATAGTTCGGGGACCCGCCAGGCGTCGCCGTGCCGCTGCAGCAACAGGTCGGCGATGTGCGGTCCCCAGGTGCCGGCGTTGTAGAAGTGCAGTCCGCCCGGCTCCGCCCAAGCCTTCAGGTAGGGGTCGACGATCCGCCAGGCCTGCTCCACCTCGTCGGTGCGGATGAACAGGGTGGCGTCGCCGCACATGGCGTCGTGCAGCAGTCGGGGGTACCCGTCGGCCTCGCCGGTGTTGGCGAAGGCGTCGCCGTAGTTGAAGTTCATGGCCACCGACTGCACCCGGAACGCCTCGCCCGGGACCTTGGCCCCGAAATGCAGGCTGATGCCCTCGCTGGGCTGGATCCGCAGCACCAGGGTGTTCGGCTTCAGCTGCCGGGACAGCAACCCGTCGAAGGCCAGGTAGGGCACGCTGTGGAACTGCAGCGCCACCTCGGTGACCCGGGCCGGCAGCCGCTTGCCGGTCCGCACGTAGATCGGCACCCCGGCCCACCGCCAGTTGTCCACCGCCAGCCGCAGGGCCACGTAGGTCTCGGTGGTCGAGTCCGGGGCCACTGTCGGCTCGTCCCGGTACGCCGGCACCGACGCCTGGTCGACCACCCCGGCCACGTACTGGCCGCGCACCGACGTGTCCACGGCCTCGTCCGGGGTGGGGATGGCGATGGCGTTCAGCAGCTTCACCTTCTCGTCCCGGATGTGCTGGGCATCCATCCCGGTGGGCGGCTCCATCAGGGTCAGCGCCAGCACCTGCATGACGTGGTTCTGGACGATGTCCCGCAGGGCGCCGGCCGTCTCGTAGAAGCCGCCGCGGTGCTCCACCCCGAGGGACTCGGCCACGGTGATCTGGATCTGCTCCACGTACCGCCGGTTCCAGATCGGCTCGAACACGGCGTTGGCGAACCGCAGCGCCAGCACGTTCTGGACGGTCTCTTTGCCCATGTAGTGGTCGATCCGGAAGATGGAGTCCTCGTCGAAGGCGGTGTGCACCGACCGGTCCAGGTCGAGGGCGCTCTCCAGGTCCCGGCCGTACGGCTTCTCGACCACCAGCCGGGCGAACTCGCCGCCCTCCCCCGGGACGTTGCAGCCCTCCTTGGCCAGGGCCTCGGCCACCATGGCGAACACCGCCGGGATGGTCGCCAGGTAGTACATCCGGTTCCCGGCCGTCCCGTACTTCTGGTCGGCCTCCCCCAGGAGCTCCTTCAGGCGGTCGAAGGTCTCGGACGCCGCGTACTCGCCCGACACGTACCGGAACCGCTGCACCAGCCGCTTCCACCGGTCCCCGGGGTTGGGCACGTCTTGGAGGGCCGCCTTTTGGAAGTCCTCGTCGCTCCACGCCGTCCGGGCCACCCCGATGACGGTGAAGTTCTCGCTCAGCCGTCCCCGGTCGGCCAGGTTGGCCAGCGCCGGCAGGATCTTGCGCGACGTCAGGTCCCCGGACGCCCCGAAGATGACCAGCGCCAGCGGCGGCGTCTCCTGCGGCGGGGCGGCGGGGGAGGCAGCGGGCCCTTCCGCGGTCGGCGTCGCCGCGGTCGACCCGGCCGCCGGAGCGGCCACTAGTTCTCGTCCTTGGGGGTCAGCGTCTCCATGCCCTGCTCGCCGCTCTCCAGGGTGACGGCGTGCCCACCGAACTGGTTCCGCATGGCCGCCACCAGCTTGTTGCCGTACGAGTCCTTGTCCCGGGAGGTGAACCGGTTAAACAGGGCGGCGGTGATCACCGGGGCCGGCACCGCCCGGTTGATGGCCTCCAGCGACGTCCACCGGCCCTCGCCGGAGTCGACGATGACCGGGGCGATCTGCTCCAGGCCGGCGTCGGGCCGGGTGGCCCGCTCGATCAGCTCCAGCAGCCAGCTGCGGACCACCGACCCGTACCGCCAGATGGAGGCGATCTCGTGCAGGTCCAGCGAGAACTCGTCGGCCGCCTTCATGAGCTCGAACCCCTCGGCGTAGGCCTGCATCAGGCCGTACTCGATGCCGTTGTGGACCATCTTCACGAAGTGGCCGGCGCCGATCGGCCCGACGTGGGAGTACCCGCCCTCGGGCGCCAGGGTCTTCAGCGCCGGCTCCACCACGGCCACCGCCTCGTCGGTCCCGCCGACCATCAGGCAGTACCCCTCCTTCAGGCCCCACACCCCGCCGGAGGTGCCGGCGTCCACGAACCCGATGCCCTTCTCGGCCAACTTGGCCGCCGTCGGCGCCGCCTCCTTGTAGTTGGAGTTGCCCCCGTCCACGATGACGTCACCCGACTCGAAGTGGGCGGCCAGCTCGTCGATGGTCGAGTCGGTCGGCTTCCCCGACGGCACCATCACCCAGACCGCCCGCGGCGACGACAGCTTGGCCGCCAGGTCCTCCAGCGACGTCGCCGGTTCCGCCCCCTTGGCCGCCACCGCCGCCCGGGCCTCCGCCGACAGGTCGAAGGCCACCACCTGGTGGCCGTCGTTGAGCAGCCGCTCGGTCATGTTGGCGCCCATCTTGCCCAGGCCGACCATGCCGATCTTCATCGTGGTGCTCTCTTTCTGTTGGGTGCGGAGTCTGTTTGTCCGGTGTGCCACTTACGACAGGGACGAGGCTTTGTCGGTCAGGCCCTGCAGCAGTTCGTCGAACGACTTGGCGAAGGAGTGCACGCCCTCGTCTTCCAGCACGGCGGCCACGTCGGCGAAGTCGACGCCCACGGCCGCCAGCCGGTCGAGCACCGCCGCCGCGGCCCCCGGGTCGGCGTCCACGGTCCGGGCCACGGTGACGTGGTCCAGCACCGCCTCGATGGTCTGGGCCGGCATGGTGTTGACGGTGTCGGGCCCGATGAGGGTGTCCACGTACAAAAGGTCCGGGTACGCCGGGTTCTTCGTCGACGTCGACGCCCACAGCGGCCGCTGCACCAGCGCGCCCTTGGCTGCCAGGGCCTCCCATCGGGGGCCGGCGAAGGCCTTCAAGAAGTGCTGGTAGGCCACCTGCGCCTGGGCCACCGCCGCCTTCCCGCGCAGGTCCAAGATGGCCTGGTCGGCCCCGGTCCCGCCGTCGTCGCCGTCACCGCCGGCCAGCTTCTCCAGCCGCCGGTCCACCTCGGTGTCCACCCGGCTGACGAAGAACGAGGCCACGCTGTGCACCGTGGACAGGTCGGTGGCCCCGGAGGCGGCGTAGTCCTCGAGGCCGCTGATGTACGCCTCGACGACGTCGTCGTAGCGGTCCGGGCCGAAGATGAGGGTGACGTTGATGCTGCGGCCCTCGCCGATCAGCTGCCGGATGGCCGGCACCCCTTCGGCGGTGGCCGGCACCTTGACCAACAGGTTGGGCTTGTCGATCCTGTCGTGCAGGGACCGGGCCGACGCCAGGGTGCCAGCGGTGTCCCGGGCCAGCGCCGGGGACACCTCCAAGGACACGAACCCGTCGGCGCCGCCGCTCGCTTCGTGCAGCGGCCGGAACACCTCCAAGGCGCCCTCGATGTCCTGGATGACCAGCTCCCAGTAGGCGTCGTCGACGGTGCCGGTCTTGATCAGGGAGGCGAACTGGTCGTCGTAGTCGTCCTCGCCCTCGATGGCCTTGGCGAAGATCGTCGGGTTGGACGTGGCCCCGCGGACACCCTCCGCCACCAGGTCGGCCAGGTGCCCGCCGGTCAGCCAGTCACGCTGCAGGTTGTCCACCCACGGGCTCTGGCCACCGTCGTCGTACAGATCGTTGAGCTTGGTCATGGCCATCTCTCCTCGTCCTCGAAACCGTCGGCTCGTCCTCTTGAACCCTCGGCCGGTCCGGCCGGCTCGGCCGGGCTCAGTCCGGGTCAGCCAGGGCGCCGTCGAACCCGTCGAAGGCGGCCACCAGGGCCTCCGCCCGGTCGGCGACGTTGTCGGCGGTGAACCCGAAATTGGCCAGGGCCACGTCGCCGGGGGCGGAGGCACCGAAGGTGTCGATGGACACCGAGTCGTCGGCGTACCGGTCCCAACCGAACGACGCCGCCGCCTCCACCGCCAGGGTCGGCACCTCCGGGGGCAGCACGGCGTCCCGGTAGTCGTCGTCCTGGTCCTCGAACCACTCCCAGCACGGCAGCGACACCACCCGGGCCCGCACGCCCCGGTCGGCCAGCAGCGGCACGGCGTCCAGGCACAGGTGCACCTCGCTGCCGGTGCCGACCAGCACCACGTCCGGCAGGCCGTACTCGTCGACGCCGGGGCCGCCGTCTTCAGGGCCGTCGCCGTCGGGGCTGCCCGCCGCATTGAGGCCCGGCGCATTGAGAATGGCGCCGTCGGGCCCGGCCAGGTCGTCGTGCAGCACGTACCCGCCCCGGGGGAAGCCAACCGCGGCCCGCTCGGCGGTCTCCGCCAGCACCGGGACGTCTTGGCGGGACAGGATCAGCGCCGCCGGCTCGTCACCGTCGACGGCCAGCCGCCAGGCGTGGGCGGTCTCGTTGGCGTCGGCCGGCCGGATGACCTGCAGTCCGGGCATGGCCCGCAGGGAGGCCAGGTGCTCGATGGGCTGGTGGGTGGGGCCGTCCTGGCCGAGGCCCACCGAGTCGTGGGTCCAGGAGTAGACGACGTGGGCCCGGGACAGGGCGGCCAGGCGGACGGCGCCGCGCATGTAGTCGCTGAACACGAAGAAGGTGCCGCCGATCGGCAACACGCCGCCGTGGTGGGCCATGCCGGTCATGGCGGCCCCCATGCCGTGCTCCCGGATGCCGTAGTACACCTGCTGGCCGCCGGGGTGCTCGACCGACTGCTGCACGCCGCCGTCCAGCTTGACCCCGGTGTTCCCGGTCAGGTCGGCGGCCCCGGCCACCAGGCCGGGCAGCTGGTCGGCGGTGGCGTTCACACAGGCGTTGATGGCCTTGCGGGTGGCCAGCGGCTTGCCGGCCTCGAAGGTGGGCAGCTTGGCCTCCCAGCCGGGCAGGCCGCCGCCGGCCCAGGCGGCGTCCCAGGCCGCCCGGTCGCCGTTCCAGGCGTCGAACCGGGCGGTCCACTCGGCGTGGAGCTCCCGGCCGCGCGGCCCGCAGGCCCGGTACAGGTCCAAGACGGCGTCGGGGACCCAGAAGGTCTCGTCCGGCGGCAGCCCCAGGATCTCCTTGGTGGCCCGGATCTCGTCGGGCGGGAACGGGTCGCCGTGGGCCTTGGCGGAGTCGGTCAGGTGGGGCGACGGCCAGCCGATGTGGCTGCGCAGCACGATCAGCGACGGCTTGTCGTCCACGGCCATGGCCCGGCGGACGGCCGCCTCCAGGGCGGTGGTGTCGTTGGCCACCTCGCCGACCACGTCGACGTCCCAGCCGTAGCCGTCGAACCGCTCCGGGACCTTGTCGGTGTACGACAGTTCCGTCGGCCCATCGATGGAGATGTGGTTGTCGTCGTAGATGTACACCAGCCGGCCCAGCTGCAGGTGGCCGGCCAGGGAGGCGGCCTCGTGCGAGATGCCCTCCTCCAGGCAGCCGTCGCCGGCGATGACGAAGGTGTGGTGGTCCACCACGTCGGACCCGAACTTGGCGCGCAGGAACCGCTCGGCCACGCCCATGCCGACGCCGTTGGCGAACCCCTGCCCCAGCGGGCCGGTGGTGACCTCCACCCCGGCCGTGTGCCGGTGCTCGGGATGCCCGGGGGTCTTGCTGCCCCACTCCCGGAACGCCTTCAGGTCGTCCAGGGTCAACCCGTAACCGGTCAGGTACAGCATCGAGTACAAGAGGATGGAGGCGTGGCCGGCGGACAGGACGAACCGGTCGCGGTCCGGCCAGGCGGGGTCCTCGGGGTCGTGCCGCATCACCTTGGTCCACAGCACGTGGGCCAGCGGGGCCAGGGCCAGGGCGGTGCCGGTGTGGCCGGAGTCGGCCTTCCGGGGGGCATCCATCGCCAAGCCGCGGATGACGTTGATGGCCAGCTGCTCCAGCCCGCCACCTCCGGCCTGGTCGGCGGGCAGGGGGGCCGTGCCGGACATGGACCTCACCCTACCCACTCGGCACCCGGTCGGCGACCGGGCGCAAGCAAACTCCTGGGGACGTTTCGGTGACGAGAAAGCGGCCCGCCAGCTGGGTAGAGCAGAGGCGTTGCTTGCGGCCGGCAGGTCGGGCAGGGGAGGATGCACCGATGGGACTGTTCGACCGAAGCCGTGACGGCGCCTCCGGGGCCGCCGAGGGCCCGGTCGGCCGCGTCCGGGAGGCCGGCGGGGACGCCGTGCAGCTGACCATCGACTACCTGAAGCAGGAGACGCTGGGCCCGCTGAAGGGGGTGGGCCGGTTCCTGGCCTTCGGGATCCTCGGATCCGTGGCCCTGTGCGTCGGGGTGGTGCTGTTGCTGGTGGGGCTGCTGCGGCTGTTGCAGGGGGAGACCGGCACGACGTTCGCCGGCAACCTCAGCTGGCTGCCGTACCTGATCGTGTCGGTGGCGGCCATCGTGGTCATCGGGCTGGCCATCTGGCGGATCGCCAAGGGGCCGGCCACCCGGCGACTGCCGGCGGTCGGCCGGGGGGCTGGCCGGACCGACCGGCTGGACGAAGGGAGCAACTGATGGCCGTGACCACCAACGGGCAGCGGATCACCCGGGACGACCTGCAGGCGGCCTACGCCCGGGTCGCCGGCGAGGGGGAGGCCACGGCGAAGGCCGCGGTGCCGTCCACCGCCGTGATCGCCGGGGCGGTGGCCCTGGCCGTGCTGACCCTGGCGTACCTGGCCGGCAAGCGGCGGGGCCGGTCGAAGTCGGCCGTCATCGAGCTCCGCCGGGTCTAGGCCCGGCCGAGCGCGGCCAGGCGGTCGACGGACATGGACGCACTGCTGCGACGGTTGGCCCGATCGGGGCTCCGGCGGGGGATGAACGGGGACCACTGGGCCTGGTTCGTGCTGGCCGGCTCCGCCTTCTTGTTGCGGCGGGCCCGGCGGCGACCCGACGCCCTGATCATGTCGGTGCCGATCGAGGCCGGGCAGCGGTACCTGGTGACGCTGCGCGGGCCCGACGACGCCGGCTGAGACGACGCCAGCTGAGGTGCTGCCGACCCTGACCGCCGGCGAGCGGGTGCTGTTGATCGACACCAAGGACCGCCGGTACCTGGTGACCCTGGCCGACGGCCGGTCCTTCCACACCCACGCCGGCATCGTGGCCCACGACGACATCATCGGGGTGGACGAGGGCAGCACGGTGGTCGGCACCACCGGCCGGGAATTCCTGGTGCTGCGGCCGACGCTGGCGGACGTGGTGCTGAAGATGCCCCGGGGGGCGCAGGTCATCTACCCGAAGGACCTCGGCGCCATCTTGATGGCCGCCGACATCGGGCCGGGGCAGCGGGTGCTGGAGGCCGGGGTGGGGTCCGGGGCGCTGTCCATGGCCCTGCTGCGGGCCGGGGCGTCGGTGATCGGGTACGAGCTCCGCGACGACTTCGCTGAGCGGGCCCAGGCCAACGTGGCCGCCCTGCTGGGTCCGGACGCCGATTACGTGGTGCACATCCGGGACGTCACCGAGAGCATCGACGAGACCGGGCTGGACCGGGTGCTGCTGGACATGCCGGAGCCGTGGCGGGTGCTGCCGCACGCCGGCCCCGCCCTGCGGCCCGGCGGCCTGCTGCTGGCGTACCTGCCCACCATCAACCAGACCGCCCAGCTCCGCGGCGCCCTGGACGCCGCCGGGTTCGGGCTGGCGGAGACCGTGGAGGTGCTGCACCGTACGTGGCACATCGAGGCTCGGTCGGTCCGACCGGACCATCGCATGGTGGCCCACACCGGTTTCTTGACCACCGCCCGGCGGCTGGCCCGGCCCGCCAGGCCGACGGGACCGGACGTGGGAGGCGAATCGACAACGGCAGTTCCGGGGGACGAGGTGGCTTCGGGGGACGACACGGTTCCGGATTGAAGCCGATCCGCTCGCGGCCTCGGCTGCCCGGTGGCTCGCACCAAGACTCGCAGCAAGAGGTGACATTCTCCGGCGCCCGGACGACCGGCCCCCCGCACCTGATCGACACGGCCGACGGGATACTGTACGGTGCCTGCTAAGAGGCCGGGACACCGACCCTGAACGGGGGGCCGGCATGCGCAAACCGAGGTCGTGGGCGGCACGGCGGGGATTGGTGGCCGCCGCCGTGGTGATGGCCGGGTCGCTCTCGATGGTGCCGACGGCCGGTGCGGCGTACAACAACGGGGACAAGACAGTGGCGCTCCGGGTCACCTGGAAAGGTGTGCCGGCGAAGACCCTGGTCCGGTTCACGGATGTCACGGGGAACTGCGACAAGGACAAGCGGTCCCCGTCGTTCGAGACGTGGACCGACAACCAGCAGAGCTACGACTACCTGTTCGTGGCCAAGGCCACAGGGTCCTGCGCCTTCGACGCCAGCAACGCCCGGTTCCGGGTGTCACTGACCGCCCGCACATCGGCGGAGGCGTCCGTGATCGTCCTCATCGCCCAGCCGAAGGCCGGTGCCAGCTATGGGGCCTACTGCGACCGTCCGGAAGGGGTGGCCTGCGCTAGCGGGGGCGAGGAGAAGAACGACTCCCGGTCGGTGGCCGTGCAGATGTCCATCGGCCCGATCACCCGCACGGTGGTACCGAAGGAGCCGGGGTACACCTTCTGTGCCGTCGAGGGGGGTTTCTGCGTGGGCCCGGGGAAGGCCACGGTGGCGTTCGGCGCCGGCGACACGTTCGTCTACGGGCCGGGGGCGTCGTGGGGTACGCAGACGAGGACCGAGTGCACCGCCACGTCGTTCGGCGCCCGGGATCCGGCCCCAGGCCGCCGGAAGGCCTGTTTCGTCAAGTCGTAGCCAGCGAGGCGATCGTACCGACGACCCGGGTCGTCGGTACGACGGGCCGTGGGGGACTGCGGGGTCAGCCGGCCTCGATGAAGATGCACTCGCCGGGGCACTCTTCCGAGGCCTCCTGGACGGCATCCTCCAGGTCGTCGGGAACGAGGGCCATGCCGGCCGACCCACCCGGCTCGCTCTTGACGTCGTCGCCCTCCTTGACGTAGGCGAGCCCGTCGTCGAGCAGGGTGAAGACTGCGGGGGCGATCTCCTCGCAGAGACCGTCGCCGGTGCAGAGATCCTGGTCGATCCAGACCTTCATTCGTTGCCTTCCTCCATCGGTCCGTTCCATCCGCCTGACGGATCTCCGGCGGCACTCACAGAGTTGCCCACATTAGTACGGTGCGGCCGAAAGGGGTGCATGCGGGCGGTGTCCCACGGGTGGGTCCCGACCGGTATGGTGAGCGGCAGTCGGGGTGCGGGAGGTGAGTCCGACGCCTGATCGTGAACAGTACGACGGCCAAGAGGCGGAGCTCGAGGTCCTGCGCAGCCGGTTGCTGGAGGCGGAGGACGAGGTCCACGCCCTGCGACGGCGGCTGCAGGAGAGCCCCGGCCGGGTCCAGGCCCTGGAAGAGCGGCTGCTGGAGTCCAAGGGGCAGCTGGCCCACGCCGTGTCCCAGAACGAGAAGCTGACGTTCACCCTGCAGCAGGCCAAAGAGCAACTGGCGGCGCTGCGGGAGGAAGTCGAGAAGCTGACCCAGCCGCCGGCGGCCTACGGGACGTTCCTCGGGATCAACGAGGACGGCACCGTGGACGTGTTCTCGGGCGGCCGCAAGATGCGGGTGGCCCTCCACCCGGACATCGACCCGGGCATCATCCACAAGGGCAACGAGGTGGTCCTGAACGAGTCGCTCAACGTGGTGCTGGTCCGCGACGCCGAGCTGGCCGGCGAGGTGGTGACGCTGAAGGAGCGCCTGGATGACGGCCGGCGGTGCATCGTGTTCGCCCGGGCCGACGAGGAGCGGGTGGCGGAGCTGGCCGAGGACATGGTGGGCGTCCGGCTGCGGTCCGGCGACTCGCTGCTCATGGACATCCGCACCCAGCTGCTGATCGAGAAGCTGCCGAAGCTGGAGAGCGAAGAGCTGGTGCTGGAAGAGGTACCGGACATCACCTACGCCGACGTCGGCGGCCTGGACGCCCAGATCGAGGCCATCACCGACGCCGTAGAGCTGCCGTACCTGCACCGGAAGCTGTTCGCCGAGTACCACCTGCCGGCCCCCAAGGGCATCCTGCTGTACGGGCCGCCGGGTTGCGGCAAGACCCTCATCGCCAAGGCCGTGGCCAACTCCCTGGCCAAGAAGGTGGCGGAGACCACCGGCAACGACAACGTCCGCAGCTACTTCTTGAACATCAAGGGGCCGGAGCTGCTGAACAAGTACGTGGGGGAGACCGAGCGGCAGATCCGGCAGGTGTTCCAGCGGGCCCGGGAGAAGGCCGACGAGGGCATGCCGGTGATCGTGTTCTTCGACGAGATGGAGTCGCTGTTCCGGACCCGGGGCACCGGCATCAGCTCGGACATGGAGTCCACCATCGTGCCGCAGCTGCTGGCCGAGATCGACGGGGTGGAGTCCCTCCGGGACGTCATCGTCATCGGGGCGTCCAACCGGGAGGACCTGATCGACCCGGCCATCCTCCGCCCCGGCCGGCTGGACGTGAAGATCAAGATCGAGCGGCCCGGCCAGGAGGCGGCGGCCCAGATCTTCTCCCGGTACCTCACCCCGGAGCTGCCGCTGGACCCCGGCGAGGTGGACCGGCTGGGCGGTGGCGACCCGCACAAGTCGGTGCTGGCGGTCATCGAGCGGACGGTGGCCGAGATGTACCGGGAGGACGACGACAACCAGTTCCTGGAGGTCACCTACCAGAACGGGGACAAGGAGATCCTGTACTACCGGGACTTCGCCTCCGGGGCCATGATCGAGAACATCGTCCGCCGGGCCAAGAAGCTGGCCATCAAGCGGGTCATCGCCGGCGAGTCCGGCGGCATCCGCACCGACGACCTTCTGGAGTCGATCCGGCAGGAGTACAAAGAGAACGAAGACCTGCCCAACACCACCAACCCGGACGACTGGGCCCGGATCTCCGGGAAGAAGGGGGAGCGGATCGTCTACGTCCGGA
>CAYVPF010000027.1:0-11698 GCA_964453355.1 uncultured Acidimicrobiaceae bacterium
CCACCGACGGCACCGGCGGCGGCGCCGACGGGGACAGTGGCGGCGAGGGGCGGAGCCCAGCCGGGACCGTCCTCGTGTACGGCCACCTGGACAAGCAGCCGCCGATGGGCACCTGGCAGGACGGCCTGGACCCGTTCCGGGCGGTCCGCCGCGGCGACCATCTGTACGGCCGCGGCACCGCCGACGACGGCTACTCGGTGTTCGCCGCCGTCACCGCTTTGGAGGCCCTGGCCGCCGCCGGCGTGGCCCGACCCCGGGTGGTGGTGCTGGTGGAGGCCAGCGAGGAGAGCGGCAGCCCGGACCTGCCGGCCCACCTGGACGACCTGGCCGACCGCATCGGCCGGCCGGACCTGGTGGTCTGCCTGGACTCGGGCTGCCTCACCTACGACCGGCTGTGGACCACGGCGTCGCTGCGCGGGAACCTGGTGGCGTCGGTCGAGGTGGAGGTGCTGACCGAGGGGGTGCACAGCGGCCTGGCCGGCGGCATCGTGCCGTCCTCCTTCCGGGTGCTCCGGCAACTGCTGACCCGGATCGAGGACCAGGACACCGGGGAGGTGCTGCTGCCGGAGCTGCGGGCGGACGTCCCCGAACCCAACCGGGCGGCCCTGGAGGCGGTGGCGGCGGAGCTGCCGGCGGCAGTCAGCGCCACCCTGCCGACGGTGCCCGGGTTGGCCCTAGCCGGCGACACCGAGGCCGACCGGCTGGTGGCCCGGGCCTGGGCCCCGGCGCTGGCGGTCACCGGCATGGACGGCATCCCGGCGGTCCGCGACGGCGGCAACGTGCTGCGGCCGTTCACCACCGCCAAGCTGTCGGTCCGGCTACCGCCGTCGGTGGACGCCACCCGGGCCGCCGCCGCCCTGCAGGCCGCCCTCACGGCCGATCCACCCGAGGGCGCCCGGGTGACGGTGACCCAGGAAACCCCGGCCGACGGCTGGCTGGCCCCCCAACCCGAGCCCTGGGTGGCCGACGCCCTCGACGCCGCTTCCCAGGCCTGCTTCGGGCGGTCCCCGTCGGCCTACGGCGAAGGCGGCACCATCCCGTTCCTGGCCATGCTCGGCGCCCGGTACCCCGGGGTGCAGCTGGTGGCCACCGGGGTGCTCGGACCGGGCAGCAACGCCCACGGCCCCAACGAATTCCTCCACCTACCCATGGCCGAAGCTGTCACCGTGGCCGTGGCCGAGCTGGTGGCGGCCGCCGGACGCCGGTAGGCAACGTCCCGGCGCCCTCACAGGTGGTGGGTGACCACCTCGAGGGCGACGATGAGTACGCCGACGGTCACCAGGGACACCACGTAGGCGGCCCGGCGCCAGAACGAGTGGGACGGCTCCCGGGCCGTCATGATCCCGACGACGGCCAGGGCGCCGACCCCCACCACCTGGTCGATGGTCAGGGCGGCGGTGGTCGAGAACAGGCCGGACCGGGAGATGCTCAGGACCACGGTGGCCGGGAGGGCCGCCGACACGATCGGCCAGGACCGCCGCAGCTGGACGGCCACGGTCCGCAGCGTGAACGGCCGGGCTTCGGACTGCTGGGACCAGTCGACGACCAGGTGGGAGACGGCATGGGCCAGGGCGATGGCGAAGGCACCGACGATGATGATGCCGCCGGCGCTGACCGAGTCGGGCCGCTTCTCGAAGGTCAGGCCGCTGATCGCCACCAGGGTCGAGATGGTGCCGTACACGTACTCCCGCGACCACTCGACGGGATTGGCCGTCCCCGGGTGACCGTCAGTGGCGGTCGGTGCCGTCGGTGCGTCCGGGTCTCTTTCGTCCAGCTCCATCGGCACAGTCTGGCCTAGGGTGACCGGGCCGGTCGGCTGGCCGGTGCCCCGGCGGCCACTCAGGAGGCGAACCATGACCACCACTTCGGCGACGTCGATCGACACGACCGACGGGCCCATGCCGGCCTTCGTGGCCGCTCCCGCGGGCGACGCCCGGGGCGGCGTGGTCGTGGTGCAGGAGGCGTTCGGGGTGACCGCCTACATCGAGGACGTGGCCCGCCGGCTGGCCGACGCCGGCTGGTACGCCGTCGCCCCGGCCCTGTTCCACCGCCAGGGGTCCCCGGTCCTCGGCTACGACGACTACGCCGCGGTGATGCCGGTGATGCAGCAGCTGACGGCCGGCGGCCTCACCACCGACCTGGACGCCGCCTTCGGGCAGCTGGCCGCCGCCGGCTTCGACGACGCCCGGTCCGGCATCGTCG
The DNA here is from genome assembly GCA_964453355.1 of uncultured Acidimicrobiaceae bacterium. Lineage (GTDB taxonomy): Bacteria > Actinomycetota > Acidimicrobiia > Acidimicrobiales > RAAP-2 > DASZUK01. The sequence continues at coordinate 2,203 of CAYVPF010000027.1, forward strand.
GGTTCTGCATGGGCGGCAGCGTGGCCCTGTACGCCGGCACCATCCGCCGCCTGGGCGCCGCCGTCACCTTCTACGGCGGTGGCGTCGGCGAGGGCCGGTTCGGCCTGCCCCCGCTGGTCGACCTGGCGCCGTCCCTGGGCACCCCCTGGTTGGGCCTGTACGGGGACCTGGACCAGGGCATCCCGGTGGACCAGGTCGAGTCGCTGCGGGTGGCCGCGGCGGCGGCCGGCGTGGACACCGAGGTGGTCCGGTACCCCAACGCCGACCACGGTTTCCACTGCGACGGCCGGCCGGCGGTGTTCAACGCCGCCGCGGCCGCCGACGGGTGGCAGCGCACCCTGGCCTGGTTCGACGCCCACATCCCGGCCCGATGAGCCCCAGCGAGCGGACGTCGGCCACCCTCGAGGTGGACGGGTCGACGATCTGGTACGAAACCGAGGGAGACGGCGACCCGCTGGTGCTGCTGCACGGCGGCCTGGCCACAAACGCCACCTGGGGGGCGCAGTTCGCCGGCTTCGCCCCGCACCGGCGGGTGGTGGCCCCGGAGCGTCAGGCCCACGGCCACACCCCCGATCGGGACCAGCCGCTCAGCTACCAGGGCATGGCCACCGAGACCATCGGGTTCCTGGACGCCATGGCCCTGGGGCCGGCCGACCTGGTGGGCTGGAGCGACGGCGGCATGGTCGGGTTCCTGATCGCCGTCCAGCGCCCCGACCTGGTGCGGAGCCTGGTGCTCACCGGCTGCGGGTTCTCCACGGCCGGCTACGTGCCCGGCGGCATCGAGGAGCTGCTGGCCCTCGGGCCCGACGACGACGACATGGTGATGTTCATGGCCATGTACGCCCAGGCCTCCCCGGACGGGCCCGAGCACTTCCCGGTGGTGTGGGACAAGGTCCGCGCCATGTGGGCGGACCCGTTCGACTGGTCGGCCGACCTGGACCGGGTCCAGGCCCCGGTGCTGGTGACCCTCGGCGACGACGACCTCATCACCGTCGACCACGGCGCCGAGCTGGCCCGCCGCGTGGCCCGGGGGCAGCTGGCCGTCCTCCCCGGCGCCTCCCACCTGGCCCCCATGGAGAAGCCGGACCTCTACAACCAGCTGGTCCTGGACTTCACCGCCAACCCGACGGCGGACACCCTCATGCCCTGGCGCCGCCGACCCGCCGGCTGACCACCGGGGGCCGGACCAGGTAGTCGGCCGGGTGGAACCGGCGGGTCTGCCGGCGGAACCGGTAGGTGGTCCCGGACCACAGGGTGGTGTTGGTGCCGCGATGGTCCAGGTACCAACTGCGGCAGCCGCCGGTGACCCAGGTGGTCCCGGCCATCTCGGCCTGCAGGCCGGCGTTGAACCGGTCCATGACCTCCGGCCGGACCTCGACGGTGCCCACTCCCGGCCGGTCCAGGAACCCGATGGCGTCGACCACGTAGTTGAGGTGGGACTCGATCATGTACACCATCGAGTTGTGCCCCAGGGTGGTGTTGGGGCCGATGAGCATGAACAGGTTGGGGAACCCCGGCACCGTGGACCCGAGGTAGGCGGCCACGCCGTCGGCCCAGGCCTCCGACAGCCGCCGGCCGCCGGTGCCGCGGACCCGGGTGGCGAAGGGCGGCTCGGCCGCCCGGAAGCCGGTGGCCAGCACCAGGGCGTCCACCGCCCGGCGGCCGCCGACCTCGTCCACCACGGTGTCCCCCTGGACCTCTCGCACCGCGGCTGGCACCACCTCGACGTTGGGTTGGGTGAGGGCCGGGTAGTAGTCGTCGGAGATCAGCACCCGTTTGCAGCCCAGCCGGTAGTCCGGCTTCAGCTTGGCCCGCAGCACCGGGTCTGGGACCTGCCGCTTGCGGTAGCCACCGGCCATGCGCTCGATCATGGCTTGGCGACCCTCCTTGCGGCCGAGCACCACCGGGCCCATCAGCAGCTCCAGCCGCAGGTACACCAAGGCCCGCACGGCCAGCCGGGCCGGTGGGAACACCCGGTACAGCCACCGCCGCCGGCCGCCGATCGCCCGGTCGTTGCGGGGCACCACCCAGGGCGCCGACCGCTGGTACACCACCAGTTCCGCCACCCGGCGCTGGATCTCCGGCACCAGCTGCACCGCCGAGGCTCCCGTGCCGACGACGGCCACCCGCTTGCCGGCCAGGTCGTAGCCGTGGTCCCAGGCGGCGGTGTGGAACAGTTGACCGGTGAACCGGTCCAGGCCCGGCAGGTCCGGCACCAGGGGCTCGCTGAGCGGTCCGGTGGCCCAGACGAGGACCCGGGCCGTCAGGGTGGTCCCGGTGCCCGTCCGGACCCGCCATCGCTGGGCGGCCTCGTCGTAGGCCGCCTCGACGACGTCCTGGCCGAACCGGAAGTGGCCGCCCACCCCGAACCGGTCGACGCAGTCCCGCAGGTACCGGTGGATCTCCGCCTGCGGCGAGTACGCCCGGCTCCAGCCGGGGTTGGGAGCGAACGAGAACGAGTACAGGTGGGACGGCACGTCGCAGGCGGCCCCCGGATAGGTGTTGTCCCGCCAGGTGCCACCGACGTCGTCCCCGCGGTCGAGCACCACGAAGTCGTCCATCCCGATCGCCGCCAGCCGGATGGCCATGCCCACCCCCGAGAACCCGGCGCCGACCACGACGACGTCCACCGGCTCCTGCGACCCCGACGGGCCGGTGGTGTCCCCCGGACCTTCCCCCACGGCTCCGACCCTACCGACGGCTACAGCGCGCCGCGGTGCCGGAGCCACCGGATGGCGACGAACCCGGGGATGGCCGGCAGCCAGTAGGTGAGCAAGCGGTACGTGAGGGCGGCCGCCACCACGGCGGACCCGTTCAGGCCCACCCCGGTCAACGTGGTGACCAAGATGGCCTCGGGCGCTCCCAGGGCCCCCGGGATGGGGACGGCCCGTTGGGCCATGGTCGCCAACACCACCAGGGCCAGCAGCAGGGCCAGGTTGGCGTGCTGGTGCACCAACGCCAGGGTGCAGTACAGGCAGCCGACTTGGGTGGCGAGCAACAGGGCCTGGCCCAAGAACAGCCGGGCCGCCTTGCGGGGCCGGTGGACCACCGCCCGCACCATGGACAGCGCCTTGTGCAGCTGCGGCACCACCCGGTTCCGTAGCCGGGGGACGTGCCACACCACCGCCACCGCGGCGGCCACGGCGACCACCGCCACCAGGAACAGCCAGGCGTCGGATCCAGCCTTGCTCTGCAGGTTGTCGCCTGCCAGCATCGAAGCCGACAGCACGCCCCCAACCAACAGGGCCAGCAGGTCGACGACCAGGCCGCCGACGGAGGTGAGGGCGGCCGAGGTGGACGCCGCCGCTACGTCGATGTCCCGCCGCTGCAGGAACCGGACCGTCAAGGCGAAGCTGCCGACGCCCCCGGGGGTGGCCATGGTGGTGAAGGCCCGGCCCAGCTCCAAGCCGAGGGTGCGCAGCGGCGGCAGCGGGGCGTCCACGGCCCCGGACAGGGTCAGGGCGTTGGCGGCGAAGCCGGCTCCGGCGAAGGCGATCGCCGGGGCCAGCCACAGCCAGTCCTCACCGTGGACCGGGCCGAACGCGGCCGGGATGTCGGCGACCTCGCCGGCCAAGAAGATGATGGCCAGGAACGTGACCGCCGCCGTGGCCAACCCGATCCACCGGCCCCGGCCGGTCGACCCGCCGGCGGCAGCGTCCTCGGCGGCAGGGTCCTCGGCGGCAGGGTGGCCGGGGACTGGCTCGGCGGGGACTGGCTCGGCGGGGACTGGCTCGGCGGCGCTCAATCTATGGCGCCGTGCTGATCTTGGCGCCTCACGGTGCCGTGGCGGCGGTGCGGCCGGCCAGGCGGCCGAAGATGGTGCTGTCGCCGATGGACAGGCCGCTGGCGTACCCCATGGCGCAGACCCCGGCGGTGGTGCGGCCGGCGGCGAACAGCCCGGGGATGGCGTCGCCGGCCACGTCCAGGACGGACCCGTCGACGGCGGTGTGCAGGCCGCCGAGGGTGAACGGGGCGTAGGGGGCCGGACCGACCCGGAGGTCGAAGGCGCCGAGCGGCAGCCCCAGCGGACGGACCCACTCGGGGCTCTTGTGGAACATCGGGTCCTCGCCGCGCTCGGCGTGCCGGTTGTACAGGTCGACGGTGGCCGCCAAGGAACCGGCCGGCAGGCCGATCTCGGCCTCCAGCTCGGCCACGGAGCCGCACACCCAGCTGGCCACGAGGCCCATCCAGTTGGGCTCGTAGGTGCTCTCGTCGACGATCAGGTACGCCTCGGCGTCCTGCTCGTACAGGGCGGCGCGGCCGACGCGGCCCATGTAGGTGTCCTCGTTGATGAACCGCTGCCCGCGGCCGTTGACGAGGATGCCGTGGATGAGGCGGCGCGGCGGGGTGACGGGCAGGGAGACCTCACCGCTGTACATGTTGCGGACGGCCGCCCCCAGGGCCTGGCCCATGCGGATGGCCCGGCCGTCGTCGCCTTCGGTGCCCACCTTGAAGCTGCCGCGGACCAGCGGCGGGCAGTGCTGGCGGAGCATGTCGTCGTTGAAGACGAACCCGCCGGCGGTGAGCACCACCCCGCGACGGGCCCGGAGGTGGACGGTGTCGGCGAACCGGCGGGCCTGGACGCCGACCACCCGGCCGTCGTCCACCACCAGCCGGTCCACGCGGGTGTCGAAGTGCGCCGTCGCCCCGGCGGCCTGGGCGGCGGCGGCCAGGTGCTGCATCAGCAGCCAGCCGGTGGACCGCTTGGTCTTGGCCAGGTGGCCCCGGGGGGCCGGGCGGGCGATCTCGTTGAACGGGTAGGCGTCCTCGCCGCCGGAGTACACCAACCCCTCCTCCCCCACCGGGGCCATCGAGGTCTCCGGGCAGAAGCTGGGATCGAACGGCACCCCCCGGGCGACCAGCCAGTCGAAGTGGTCGAGACTGCGGTCGCAGTAGGCGGCGACCTTGGCCTCGTCCGGCTCGGGGCCGCAGGCGGCCATCATGAACCGGTACATGTCGTCGAGGGAGTCCTCGAAGCCGCAGGCCCGCTGGATGGGGGTGCCGCCGCCGAGGTACACGATCCCCTCGGCCAGGGCCGCCGCCCCGCCGGCGCCGCCGGCCCGCTCCACCACGGCCACCTCGGCCCCACTCTCGGCCGCGGCGAAGGCGGCAGTGGAGCCGGCCGCGCCGAAGCCGACCACGACGACGTCGCAGTCGACGTCCCACCCGTCCACCTCGGCGGCGTCCACCGGGGCGATCAGGTCGCCGCGTCCTCCGCTCCCGACCTGTTCGATGCTCACTCCGGCTCCCCCCGTTCGCCTTCCCCCCGTTTGGTGGTCAACTCCGGGGCACGTCCTTCCAGGCCGCGCTCTTGTCCGCCCGCGGCTCGCCGGGCAGCCCGAGGACCCGCTCGCCGAGGATGTTGCGCATGACCTCCGAGGTGCCGCCCTCGATGGAGTTGGCCCGGACCCGCAGGAACCCCTTCAAGATGTCGGAGGTGCCGATGGCCACCTGCTTCGGGCGGACCTTCGGATAGTCGGAGCCGTACAGCATGCCGTCGGCGCCCATGAGGTCGACGCACAGGTCGTAGGTGCGCTTGTTCTCCTCGGCGTACGCCAGCTTGGCCACCGATCCCTCCGGCCCGGGGGTGCCGATCCGGCGGCTGGCGGCGGCTCGCAGGTTGGTGAGCCGGGCCACCTCGTTGCGGGTCCAGGCCTGCAGCAGCCGGTCGCGCAGGACCAGGGCGTGGGGGGAGGTGTCACCCTGCCAGCGCTCCCGCCACAGGGCCAGGGCGTCGCCGATGGGGCCCTGGCCCCGGCGGGCCACCCCGCCGCCGATGGCCACCCGCTCGTTCATGAGGGTGGTGACGGCCACCCGCCACCCCTCCCCCACCCCACCGAGGCGGTCGGCGTCGGGGATGCGGGCGTCGGTGAAGAACACCTCGTTGAACTCGGCCTCGCCGGTGATCTGGTGCAGCGGCCGGACTTCGACGCCGGGGCCGTCCATGGCCACCAGGAAGGCGGTGATGCCCTGGTGCTTGGGCAGGTCCGGGTCGGTGCGGGCCAACAGCAGCCCGAAGCTGGCCAGGTGGGCCACGGTGGTCCACACCTTCTGGCCGTTCACCACCCATTCGTCCCCGTCCAGGTCGGCCCGGGTGGCCAGGCTGGCCACGTCGGACCCGGCACCGGGCTCGCTGAACAGCTGGCACCAGATCTCCTCGCAGGTGAACAGTGGCCGCAGGTACCGCTGCTTCTGCCGGTCGGTGCCGTGGGCGGCGACGGTCGGGGCCACCATGCCCAGCCCGATGAGGTTGACCGGGTTGGGGAACGGAGCGCCGGCCCGCTGCAGCCGGGCCACCACCCGCTGCTGCAGGCTCGGGTTCAGCCCCAGCCCGCCGCTGCCCTCGGGGAAGTGCACCCAGGCCAGTCCCCGGTCGAACTGGGCCCCGAGGAACTCCCGGTCGTCGACCCGGCCCGGCGGCAGGTCGGCCAGGAGGCCCTCCACCAGCCGGTCCACCCGGACGGCGTCCGGGCTGTCGTCGATGTCGCCGCCATCCCCGGACCGGCCAGTCTCGGCTGGGCCAGTCTCGGCCGGACCCGTGGCCGGCTCTCCGGTGGTCGTGGCCATCAATCCTCGCCCCCTCCCATCTCCGCCACCTTGGCGGCCGGCCCACCCTGACCGCCGTGGACGTCGGCGTCGACGTCGCGGCGGGCGATCACGTGCACGTCGATGCCGGCCTCGGCGGCGGACCGCAGCACCTTACGGACCACCGACCCGCGGTGCCACTCCTCCCACCGGCTCCGCCGGGTGGCGCCCACCACGATCTGGGTGACCTGGTGGTCGATGGCGAACGCCACCACCGTCAGGGCGGGGTCGTCGCCGTTCACGTCGTACCAGTGGCCGCCGACGTCGTCCACCAGCTGCCGCACGGCCGGCAGCGAACCGCAGTCGCCGGAGCCGTCGGCGCTGGCCACGTGGACGGCCAGCAGGTCGCCCTTGGTCCGGCGGGCGATGCGGGCGGCCCGGCGGACCACCGAGTCGTTGCCGGGGGCCCCGGTGACGGCCACCATGATGCGCTCGGTGGTCTCCCAGACGGCGCCGGGGTGCTGGCTCTGCAGGTACCGGAGCAACTCCTCTTCGGTCCCGTCCGCCACGAACCGCAACGCCAGCTCGCGCAGGGCCACCAGGTTCTCGGTCTTGAAGAACCCGGTGAGGGCCTGGGGGACCTTGTCGGCCGGGTAGATGTTGCCGTGCAGCATCCGCCGCCGCAGCTGGTCGGCGGAGGAGTCGATGAGCTCGATCTGGTCGGCCCGGCGGACCACCCAGTCGGGCACCCGCTCGCGGATCTGCACCCCGGTGATGGCCTCGACGGGGTCGGCCAGGCTTTCCAAGTGTTGGATGTTGACCGTGCTGATGACGGCGATGCCGGCCTCCAGGAGGGCCAGGACGTCCTGCCACCGCTTCTCGTTGGGGCCGGATCCGGGGACGTTGGTGTGGGCCAGCTCGTCCACCAGGACCACCTCGGGCCGGCGGGCCAGGACTCCGGCGAGGTCCATCTCCTCGAAGCTGGTGCCGCGGTAGTCGACGACCTTGCGGTGGACCACCGGCAGGTCGCGGACCAACTCGGCGGTGTGGGGGCGGCCGTGGGTCTCCACGAACCCCACCGCCACGTCGGCGCCCCGGTTGTGCCGCCGCCACCCCTCGTCCAGCATGGCGCAGGTCTTGCCGACCCCGGCGGCCGACCCGAGGTAGATGCGGAACTTGCCGGTGGGCCGGACGGCCTGGCGGGACTCATCGTCGACAGCGGCAGGGTCGACGGCAGCCGGGATCTCGGGCACTCCCCCATTCTGCCTCTCCGCCGCCGGCCGGGTGCCGGCCGGGCTCGGTGCCCCTCCGGCCGGGCCGAACCCAGGCCCCGTACACTTGGCTGGTGAGGCGCGACGTGGCCGGCATGGTGGTGGCGGTGGCCGGCATCGCGGTGCTGAGCGCCGTGATGGTGCCGGCCCGCCAAGACCTGTCGGTGGCCACCTGCGCCCTGGTGCTGGTGGTGCCGGTGGTGATCGGGGTGGCCATCGGCGGACTGCCAGCCGGGCTGGTGGCGGTGGTCGCCGGCTTCTTGGCCTACGACATCTTCTTCATCCCCCCCTACAACACCCTGTCGGTCGGGCGGGCCCAGAACTGGGTGGCCCTGGTGGTGTACGTGGTGGTCATGCTCGTGGTGGCCCGGGTGGTGGTGTTCTTGCAACGCGCCCGGGCCGACGCCCGGCGCCAGGCCGACGCCACCAGCCGCCTGTACCTGCTGAGCGACCTGCTCATCGGCGACAAGCCGGTCGGGGAACTGCTGCAGCAGGTGATGAGCACCGTCCAGGAGGCGTTCGGCCCACGGTGGGTGGCCGCCCTCCTGCCGGACGGCACCGGTGGACCGGACAGCACCGGTGGGCCAGACGGCATCGGTAGGGCGCTGGCGGTGGCCGCCACGGCCGGCCAGCCGCTGTCCGCCGCGGAGCTGGCCGACCTGTCCCCGGCCCCGGGCCGGACGGCCAGCCTCCGGCCGGAGAGGGCCGGTGGCGGGGAGTCGGTGGTGCGGGTGGCGCTGATCGCCCGGGGACGACCGGTGGGCATCCTGGCGCTGGCCAGCGGACCGCTGCGGCCCCACCAGTGGGAGCTGCTGCAGACCTACGCCAACCACGCCGCCCTGGCCCTGGAGCGAAGCCAGCTGCGGGAGCAGGCGGTGCGGGCGGAGCTGCTGGAGGAGGTGGACCGGCTGCGCGACGCCATGATGGGGGCCGTCTCCCACGACCTACGGACCCCACTGGCCTCGGTCAAGACGGCGGTGACCACCCTCCAACGCTCCGACGCCCAACTGAGCCCGGCCGACCGGGACGAACTGCTGCAGCTGATCGAGGACCAGTCGGACACGCTGGACCGGCTGGTGGCCAACCTGCTGGACATGACCCGCATCCAATCCGGCGCCCTGGAGCTGCGGCGGGACATCACCCCGGTGGCCGACGTGGTGGAGGGGGCCCTGCGGACCAGCGCCGTGCCCAACGGTCCGGCGGTCACCGTGGACCTGCCGGCGGACCTGCCGGTGGTGGACGTGGATCAGCTGCTGATGGAGCGGGTGCTGGCCAACCTGGTGGAGAACGCCGCCCGGTACGCCCCTGAGGGGCGGCCGGTGGAGATCACGGCGACGTCCGACGGCGACCGGGTGGCGGTGGCCGTCGTGGACCACGGGCCGGGCGTCCCGCCGGCCGAGCACGACCGGGTGTTCCAGATGTTCAACCGGGTCAGCGGCGGCGGCCGCGCCGGGCTGGGGCTGGCCATCGCCAAGGCCTTCGTGGAGGCCCACGGCCAGGCCGTCTGGGTCGACGACGCGCCCGGGGGTGGGGCCCGGTTCGTGTTCACCATGCCGGTCGCCGCCATCCCGATCGACGATGCGCCGGCCGACCGCAGCCCGGCCGACCGCAGCCCGGCCGACCGCAGCCCGGCCGACCGCAGCCCGGCCGGCGGGGCCTGACGTGGCCCGGATCCTGCTGGTCGACGACGACCAGTCGCT
>CAYVPF010000027.1:11798-19911 GCA_964453355.1 uncultured Acidimicrobiaceae bacterium
GGCCGGCGGGGCCTGACGTGGCCCGGATCCTGCTGGTCGACGACGACCAGTCGCTGCTGCGGGCGCTGCGCATCGGCCTCTCGGCCCGGGGCTACGAAGTGGTGCTGGCCCGGTCAGGCCAGGAGGGGGTGACGCAGGTGTCGCTGGCCGCGCCCGACGTGGTGGTCCTGGACCTCGGCCTGCCGGACATGGACGGGGTGGAGGTGTGCCGGCGGGTGCGGCAGTGGTCGGAGGTGCCGATCATCGTGTTGTCGGCGGCCGGGTCGGAGGACCGGAAGGTGGCCGCCCTCGACGCCGGGGCCGACGACTACGTGACCAAGCCGTTCGGCATGGCCGAGCTGGAGGCCCGGCTGCGGGTGGCCCTGCGGCGGTCGGCCCGGTCGACCCCGGCCGAGCCGGCGGAGCTGACGGTGGGGCGGATCCAGGTGGACCTGGTGCACCACATGGCCCGGCTGGACGGGTCCCCACTGGACCTGACCGGCCGCGAGTTCGACCTGCTGGCGTACCTGGCGAAGCACGCCGGCAAGGTGTGCACCCACCAGATGATCCTGCGGGACGTGTGGGGGTCGGCGTACGGCAGCGAGGCCCACTACCTGCGGGTGTACGCCCACCGGCTCCGCCGCAAGCTCGGCGACGCCGGCCACCTGCTGCGGACCCAGCCGGGGATCGGCTACCAGCTGCTGGAGGAGTGAGTCCCCCCTACGACAGCCAACGCACCCAGTTGCGGTCGTCCTCCGACAGGTCGTGGCGGCCGGCGAAGGCGACGAGCGCCTCCACGAGGTTCTGGGGGTAGGCCCGGCTGCCCCGGTAGAAGCGGCGTCGGGGGGTCAGGATGATCCCAGCGTGGTCCCGGCGGGCGCGCACCCACTCCCGGGCCAGGTCGTTGAAGTCCCTGACGTCCTCGGTCACCACCGCCCGCCCCTCGGTGGTGGCCACCTGCAGCAGTTGGCGATCCGACAGTCGGGCCAGCCCCCGGTCGCTGGCCGCCGCCCGGGCGTCCAGGCCCCGCGTCCGCAGTTGCTCGGCCGCCCGCGGAGAGTGGTGGACGTCCAGCAACAGCTTCACCGGGCCAGGATGTCCTGACCGCGCTCGTACTCCTCCGACAGCCGGTCGAGCTCGGCCAGCCATCCGTCGATCTCGTCGGTGAACTCGGCGTAGTAGGCCAGGGCGGCCTCGATGTCCTCCCGGCGGAGGTCGAACAGGTCGATCGACCGCGCCACCCGCTCCTCCGGCGGCACGTCGCCACCGATCAGGCCGCCGATCACCTCCCACACTTCCGGGCCGTCGAGCAGAGCCGGCCGGCGGCCGGCCGGCCCCGGCCGGAAGACGATCCCGGGGTGCCGCTGCATCCGTAGGCCCTCGTCGATGAGCTCCTCGGCCAGGGCCGAGGTCGACAGGCCCCGAGCCGCTGCCTCTTCGGCCAGCTGCTCTTTGAGCTCGGGCCGCCGGAACCGGAGGGAGACTGGGTGTGCCATGACGACATTGTAGTCTTCTCGACTACCGATTGGTCCCACACGAAAGAACGGTCGGCCGGGAACCCGGGGCCACGCCCGGGCTCAGCTCCGGCTACCGGTCCACCGGTCGGTGCCGGCCGGCAGCCACGGGGTCATGGCATCCACCGGGTCATGGCATCCACCGGGTCATGGGCGACCGGCCCATCACTTCAGCTTGGCCAGGCCCTCGTTGAGCTGGAGGACGTTGATGTAGCTGCTGCCGAGGAAGCCCAGCTGCGCACTGTTGTTCTCGCGGTTGACGAGGGCCCGGAGCTTGGCCGGGGCGATGCCGGTGGCCTTGGCCACCATGGGCACCTGGACCAGGGCGTCGGCCGCCGTGATGTCGGGGTCGTAGCCGCTGCCCGAGGTGGTGACGAGGTCCGGGGTGGGGTTGGCCACGCCGAGGTGGTGCCAGTAGGCCACCAGCTCCTTGGTGTTCTTCACCAGCACCTTCGACCGGGGGCCGAGGTTCGTGGCGGCCGACTCGCCGCTCACCCCTGTGGCCTCCAGCGGGTTGTCGCCGCCGGAGACGTCTGTCTTGGGGTCGGCGGCGTACGGCCCGGTGTCTGTGGGCCGGCCGTGGAAGACGCAGCTGCCCGTCGGGTGGCCCGGGCACTGCACCTTCGACCAGTTCTGGCCGATCAGCGTGGACCCGTTGGCGGTGATGGACCCGTCGGCCTGGTCGTGGAACAGCACCTGGGCGACGCCGGTGCCGACGAAGGCGTAGACGAAGCCGAAGAACACGAAGCAGATCAGGCACATGACCACGGAGCGGCGGAGGTGAGCGAGCATCAGTGGGCCTCCATCAGTACCAGTGCACGGCGGTCAGGAACAGGTCGATCAGCTTGATGAAGGCGAAGGGGACGACGATCCCCCCGACCCCGTAGATCCAGATGTTCCGGCGGAGGATGGCGGCCGAGCTCAGAGCCCGGAACTTGACCCCCCGCAGGGCCAGGGGGATGAGGGCGATGATGACCAGGGCGTTGAAGATGACGGCCGACAGCACCGCGCTCTGGGGGCTGTGCAGCTTCATGATGTTCAGGGTGTTCAGCTGCGGGTAGGTCGCCACGAACAGGGCCGGGATGATGGCGAAGTACTTGGCCACGTCGTTGGCGATGGAGAACGTGGTCAGCGACCCCCGGGTGATCAGCAGCTGCTTGCCGATCTCCACTACGTCGATCAGCTTGGTGGGGTTGGAGTCCAGGTCCACCATGTTCCCGGCCTCCTTGGCCGCGGTGGTCCCGGTGTTCATGGCCACCCCCACGTCAGCCTGGGCGAGGGCCGGGGCGTCGTTGGTGCCGTCCCCGGTCATGGCGACCAGCTTGCCGCCCTCCTGCTCCGACTTGATCAGCTCCATCTTCGTTTCCGGGGTGGCCTCGGCCAGGTAGTCGTCGACGCCGGCCTCCTGGGCGATGGCCGCCGCCGTCAGCGGGTTGTCGCCGGTGATCATCACCGTCCGGATGCCCATGGCCCGCATCTCGGCGAACCGCTCGGCGATGCCCTCCTTGACCACGTCCTTCAGCTCGATGACCCCCAGGACCTCGGGGCCGTCGGCGACGGTCAGCGGGGTGGACCCGGCCCGGGCGATCCGGTCGACGATGTCGTCCAGGCCGGCCGGGATGGTGCCGCCCTGGTCGACCACCCAGCGCTTCACCGCCTCGGAGGCGCCCTTGCGGATCTCCCGCCCGTCGATGTCCAGGCCGGACATCCGGGTGGTGGCCGTGAAGGGGACGAAGGTGTGCTCGCCGGTCAGCTCGCGCTCGCGGATGCCGAACCGCTCCTTGGCCAGCACCACGATGGACCGGCCCTCCGGGGTCTCGTCGGCTAGCGACGCCAGCTGGGCGGCGTCGGCCACCTCCTGCTCGGTGTGGCCGCTGGCCGGGGTGAAGGCCGACGCCATCCGGTTGCCCAGGGTGATGGTGCCGGTCTTGTCCAGCAGCAGGGTCTGCACGTCCCCGGCGGCCTCCACCGCCCGGCCGCTCATGGCCAGCACGTTCTTCTGCACGAGCCGGTCCATCCCGGCGATGCCGATGGCCGACAGCAGGGCGCCGATGGTGGTGGGGATGAGGCACACCAACAGGGACACCAAAATGACCACCGAGACCGTGGCCCCGGAGTAGTGGCCGAACGGCTGCAGGACCACCACCACCGGCAGGAACACGATGGTGAGGACGGCCAGCAGGATGGTGAGGGCGATCTCGTTCGGCGTCTTCTGCCGGTTGGCCCCCTCGACGAGGGTGATCATCCGGTCGAGGAAGGTCTGCCCCTTCTCGGCGGTGATCCGGACCACGATCCGGTCGGACAGGACCTTGGTGCCGCCGGTCACCGCCGACCGGTCACCGCCGGACTCCCGGATGACCGGGGCCGACTCCCCGGTGATGGCCGACTCGTCGACCGAGGCGACGCCCTCGACGATCTCCCCATCGGACGGGATGGCGTCCCCGGCCTCGCAGACCACCAGGTCGCCCTTGGCCAGTTCGGCCGCGGCCACCCGCTCCTCGGTGCCGTCGGGCCGCAGCCGCCGGGCCTCGGTCTCCGACCGCATCCGCCGCAGGGTGTCCGCCTGGGCCTTGCCCCGCCCCTCGGCCATGGCCTCGGCGAAGTTGGCGAACACCACCGTGAGGAACAGCCAGGCGGTGATGGACCAGTCGAACAGCCCCGGGTGGGCGATCGACTCGATCAGGACCACCACCGTGCCGACCAGCACCACGAACATCACCGGGTTCTTGACCTGCACCCGGGGATCCAGCTTCTTCAAGGCGTCCGTCAGGGCCTGGCGCATGATGGCCCGGTCGAACAGGCTCCGGGCCTGGGCCACGCCGTGGGCGGTAGTACCTGATCCCTGGGCGGCAGTGTCGGGGCCGGCCACCGGCGGGGCCGGCGGGGGGGCGGATGCGCCGTCGGATGGGGACAGGGCCATCAGAAGAACCTCCCGTGGCTCAACTGTTCGACGAGCGGGCCCAGGGCGACCGCCGGGAAGAAGGTGAGGCCGCCGATGATGACGATGACCCCGATGGTCAGCCCGACGAACATGGTGTTGTCGGTCCGGAAGGTGCCGAGCGACGCCGGGACCACGTTCTTGGCCGCCAGCGATCCGGCCAGGGCCAGGGCCGGGATGATGATGCCGAAGCGGCCAATGAGCATGAGGACGCCACCGACGACGTTGTAGAAGGGGGTGTTGCCGGTGAGGCCGCCGAAGGCCGACCCGTTGTTGTTCCCCTGCGACGTCAGGGCGTACAGGATCTCGGTGAACCCGTGCGGCCCGGAATTCAGTGGCCCGGCTCGGCCCTCGGCGACCGACACGGCGATGCCGGCGGCGACCAGGACGGCGATGGGCATGATCAGGGCACCCATCCCGGCCAGCTTGATCTCACGGGCCTGGATCTTCTTGCCCAGGTACTCCGGCGTTCGGCCGATCATCAGGCCGCCGATGAAGACGGCGATGATGGCGTAGATCAAGATGGTGTACAGGCCGCTCCCCGTGCCCCCCGGGGTCACCTCCCCGAGCATCATGCCCGTCAGGAGGCCGAAACCGCCCATCGGGGTGAAGGAGTCGTAGGAGGCGTCGGCCGACCCGGTCGACGTCTGGGTGGACGCCACCCCGAACAGGGCGGTGGAGGTGTCGCCGAAGCGGACCTCCTTGCCCTCGGTGTTGCCGACCTCACCGGCGCCTGGCTCGTTGCCGACCGCCTGGTGCACCCCGGCCGCCTGCACCGCCGGGTTGCCCTGGTGCTCGGCGTAGGCGGTGAACCCGACCCAGACCCCGAAGATGATGACCATGGCGGCCAGCAGGGCGCCCCCCTGGCGGACCCGGCCGACCATCTTGCCGAAGGTGTACGTCAGCGAGAACGGGATGACGAGGAGCAAGAAGATGGACAGGAAGTTGGTGAGCCCCGTCGGGTTCTCGAAGGTGGTGGCCGAGTTGGTGTCCAAGAAGCCGCCGCCGTTGGTGCCCAACTGCTTGATGGCCTCCATGAACCCGATGGGGCCGACGGCGATGGTCTGGGACACCCCGTTCAGGGCGTCGTGGACGTGCACCGGGCCCGACAGGGTCTGCACGGCCCCTTCCCCGACGAACACGATGCCGGCCACGAAGGCCACCGGCAACAGGATGTAGAGCATGCAGCGGGTGATGTCCACCCAGAAGTTGCCGATGGTCGGTGACCCGCGGCGGGCGAACCCCCGGACCAGGGCGATGGCCACGGCGATGCCGACGGCCGGGCTGACGAACTGCTGCACCGTCAGGGCCCCGATCTGGGAGAAGTACGACATGGTGGTCTCGCCGCCGTAGTTCTGCCAGTTGGTGTTGGTCACGAACGACACCGCCGTGTTCCACGACAGGCCTTGCCCCGGGGCGTCCAGGTGCTGGGGGTTGAGCGGCAGGCTGCCCTGCAGGCGGATGAGCAGGTAGGTCACCAGGATGGAGACGCCCGAGAACACGACGAGCGAGCCGGCGTACCGCTTCCAGGACTGCTCCTTGTCCGGGCTGGTGCCGAGCAGCCGGTACACGGGCCGCTCCGCCCAGCGGAGGAAGTGGACCCGGCCGTCGAACACCGCGGCCATGTACGACCCCAGGTACCGCCAGCAGATGGCGAGCGCCACCACCAGGACGACGATGGTCCAGAAGAACCCCATCTAGAACCACTCCGGCTTGAACATGGCGATGCCCAGGTAGATGAACACCACCGCCGACACCCCGAGCAGGATCCCCTGGACGACGTTCATACCCGGTCCAGAGCCCAGATCAGCCCGAGCATGCCCACCGCGAAGACGACGGTGCCGAGCACTGCAAGGAAATCACCCATGCGTCCACTCTGCGGGTGTCCCCGTCAACGGGGCGTGTCTGGCGCCGGCCGGACCGTAAACGTTCCGTAAACGCGGAGCGGGGAGCCGGCCGCCTGGTCAGACCTTGTCGATGAGCTCCAGGGCCCGGACGACGGACTCCTCGATGTAGGCGGGGGGGACGATGTCGGCGGCCCAGGAGATGGCGGAGGCGAACCAGACCTGCTGGACGACCTGGGCGGCGTCCCACTCCTGGGCGTCAGGCTCGCCGCCGGCCAGGGCCCGGGCGACGACCAGGTGCAGGGAGTCGTTGAAGGTGCGGAGCATGGGGGCGATGGCCTCTTGGCCGCAGGTCAGGGCCCGCACCATGGCCCGGCTGGACGACGGGGAACCGACCAGGACCTCGGTGAGCTTGCTGAGGGTCCGCAGCACCCGGGTCCGGGGGTCCTTGCCGGTGGCGGCGTCGTCGACCAGGTTGTCGAGGAGATGGCTGGCCGTCACGATCATGGCGTCCAGCAGCAGGTACTCCTTGGACGGGTAGTACTTGTAGAGGGTGCGGGAGGAGATGCCGGTGCGCTCGATGACGTCGCTGATGCGCCAGCCGTCGAAACCGTGATGCTCGGCCAGGCCCAACACGGTGTCGCGGATCTTGGCCCGCTGCTCCAGGCTCAGCGGGCGGGCCGGCACGGGTCACCCGGTGGTCGGTTTACCATCAGGTCACGCTACCGCAATGACCGTTAGGGGTCGGTGCTCCGCAGGTCGCTGACGGCGGCCTCGATGGCCCGGTGGAAGGTGGGGTAGGCGTAGATCATGTCGGCCAGCCGGGCCGTGGGCACCTCGGCGTGGACGGCCAGGGCCAGCAGTCCCAGCACCTCCCCACCACAGGGCCCGGCAGAGGTGGCGCCGACCAGCACCCCGCGGCCGGCGTCCTCGACCAGCTTGACGAAGCCGGCGTTCCCGGCCTTGTGGATCCAGCCGCGGGGGGATTCGGCCAGGTCGGTGAACCCGACCCGGACGACCAGGCCGGCCTCGGTGGCGGCCTGCTCGGTGACGCCGACGGCGCCGATCTCGGGATCGGTGAAGATGACCCGCGGCAGGGCGCGGTAGTCGGCTTCGGCCGGGTCGTGACCCAAGATGTCGGCGGCGGCGATGCGGGCCTGGTACATGGACACGTGGGTGAACGCCCCCTGGCCGGTGACGTCGCCGATGGCCCACAGCCCCGGGCCGGCCCGCAGCCGGCCATCCACCGGGATGGCCCGGGCCTTGTCGTCGAGGCCGACGGTGGCCACCCCCAGGGTGGCCAGGTCGGGGCGGCGGCCGGTGGCCACCAGCAGCCGGTCGCCGGAGACCTCCCCACCGTCGGCGAACCGGACGGTGAACCGGCCGTCGTGGTGGTCGACCCGGTCGACGGCCACGCCGACGCGGACGTCGATGCCCTCGTCGGCGAACACCCCGGCCAGCAGGTCGCAGGACTCCGGCTCCTCGGCGGCCACCAGCCGGGGGCCGACCTCCAAGACGGTGACGGCGACGCCGAACCGGGAGAACACCTGGGCCAGCTCCACCCCGATGGCCCCGCCGCCGAGCACCAGCAGGCTGGCCGGCAGGTCCTCCACCTCGACGGCCTCCCGGTTGGTCCAGTACGGGGTGCCGGCCAGCCCGTCGATCGGCGGGATCCAGGGCTTGGTGCCGGTGTTGACCAACACCGCCTGGGAAGCGGTGAAGGTGCGGTCGCCCACGGCGACCCGGCCGGGCCCGTCCAGACGGCCCCAGCCCCGGACGAACCGGGCGCCGTGGCCCTCCAGCCGGTCCACCGCGACCTGGTCGTTCCAGTAGTCGGT
>CAYVPF010000028.1:0-19816 GCA_964453355.1 uncultured Acidimicrobiaceae bacterium
TGGCAGGGTGTCACATCGGACACCGGCGACGACGAACCAGGCGCCGTCCAGCAGCGGGCGGCCCCCCCGCTCCTCGGCCAGCTGGTCGGCGGTGAGGAACCGCTTGTAGACGCGGTGCGCGGAGCCGTCGTTCAGCACCCGCGGCTGCCACTGCTCCGGGTGGGTGCCGGGGCGGCGGGCGGTGTCGACGACGGCCGCCACTGCGGCGACTTCACCGTCCCATCCCGGCCGGTCCCGGCCGGCGAACAGGCCGCCGCCGGTGTACCACTCGTCGTACTCCGCCGCCCGCTGCTCGTAGTAGGCCGCCGTGGCCCGATCGGTGGCGAAAGCCGGCGGCGCGTCTCGGGGGAGGGCCGGGGACACGACGACAATGGTACGGGCCTTACACGGCCGGCAGGCCGGGCGGCCCGGGTTGACCGGGACCGGGACCGGGACCGGGACCGGGACCGGCCGGTTGGGGTACCGTCCGGCCATGTTCGTGGATGCGCTGGTCAACCTGTACACCGCCGACATCGAGGCCGGGCTGCACTTCTACGGGGACCTGCTCGGGTTCGCCGAGACGTTCCGCACGCCGGCCGAAGGCGTTCCCGAGCACGTGGAGCTGCGGGTGGCCGGGTTCACGCTGGGTCTCGGCACGGTGGAGGCGGCACGGCGGGTGCACGGCGTGGACCCGTCCCCGGGCAGCCCGGCGATGGTCCTGGTGGTGTGGGCCGAGGACGTCGACGGGGCCTTCGCCGATTTGGTGGCCGCCGGGGTGCCGGTGGTGCAGCCACCGCACGACGCCGGCAACGGCAACCGGAGCGCCCTGTTGGCGGACCCCGACGGGAACCTGGTGGAGATCGTGGCCAAGGCCCGGCCGCCGGCGCCGGACCAGGCAGCGCCGGACCCGGAGGCAGGAGCAGACGAGGGGAGCGGGCCGGACTCGACGGCGGTGCGGGTGGCGCTGTGGCGGGCGCGGCACCTGGAGGTGGACGGGCAGCCGGCGGTGCTGGAAGACCGCATCGGGGTGGCGCTGGCGGCGCCGGACGACGGGTGGCGGGACCGCGGGGACATGCACCCGGTGGGGACCCGCGGGTTCCGGGCGGCCATCGTGGCCCGGGCCCGGTTCGTCGAGGACCTGGTGACGGAGCAGGTGGGCCTGGGGGTGGACCAGTACGTCATCTTGGGGGCCGGCCTGGACACGTTCGTGCAGCGGCGCCCGGAGATGGCGTCGGCGTTGGCGGTGTTCGAGGTGGACCAGCCGGGCCCGCAGCGGTGGAAACGACAGCGGTTGGTGGAGCTCGGGTACGGGGTGCCGGACTGGTTGGCGCTGGTGCCGGTGGACTTCGAGGCCGGCGAGTCCTGGCTGGCCGCGCTGGCCGAGGCCGGGTTCGACCGGACCCGGCCGGCCGTAGTGGTGTCCACCGGGGTCAGCATGTACCTGACCGAGGAGGCCAACGTGGCCACGCTGCGGCAGATCGCCGGGCTGGCGCCGGGCTCGACGCTGGCGATGACCTTCCTGCTGCCGGCCGAGCTGCTGGGTGAGGCGGATCGGGCGGGCTTGGCCATGGCCGAGCGGGGGGCCCGGGCGTCGGGGACGCCGTTCGTCAGCTTCTACTCGCCCGACCGGATGCTGGCAGTGGCCCGGGAGGCCGGGTTCGCCGACGTCCGGCACGTCTCCGGGACCGCGCTGGGCGACCGGTACTTCACCGGCCGGAGCGACGGGCTGTGGCCGTCGACCGGCGAGGACCTGCTGGTGGCCACCACCTGACAGCCCGCCTCGAGGCGGCCCATGGGCAGGGGGCCGGTCATCCCCTTGCTCGGTCATCCCTTGGCATAGGCGCCTCGGCTGCCATCATCTGGCCGTGTCCGATGCGGCCCGGCTCGATTCCACCAGGCACCGGGGCGACCTCAGTCGGGCCTGGTATGCCGTCCTGGCCGCGGTGGTCCTGGCGTCGCTCGTCACCCAGATCGTGCTGGTCGTCCGCAGCGGCACCGACGTCAACAGCAACGTCAGCGACCAGGCCGTCGGGATGGGCGTCCGCCTGGGCCGGCTGTTCAGCTACTTCACCATCCAGAGCAACCTGCTGGTGCTGGCGGCGGCGATCACCCTGGCCCTCAACCCCAGGCGGGACGGCCGTTTCTGGCGGGTGCTCCACCTCGACGCCCTGCTCGGCATCACCATCACCGGCCTGGTCTTCGGCGCCATCCTGGCCGGCCAGGTCCACCACCAGGGCGTTGCCGCATGGGTCAACGCCGGCCTGCACTACTTCGCCCCGGCCTGGGCCGTGGTCGGCTGGTTGCTGTTCGGCCCCCGACCCCGCATCGACTGGCCCACGGTGGCCTGGGCGTTCGTCTGGCCGGTGCTCTGGATCGTCTACACCTTCGGCCACGGGGCCGCCACCGGCTGGTACCCGTACCCGTTCCTCGACGCCCACACCCACGGCTACGCCGTCGCCCTGCGCAACACCCTGGCCGTCGTGGTGCTCGGCCTCGTCCTCGCCGTGGTGTTCAAGTGGTTGGACCGGCGGCTGCCGACGATCCGACGGTGACATCATGCGATATCGAGGAGGCTGAGATGGTGGACGTACTGGTGCGTGATGTGCCGGATGACGTCGTGAGAGCGTTGGACGCCCGGGCTGGGCGATTGGGGCTGTCACGCAGTGAGTACTTGCGCCGCCGGCTGGCTTCGCCGACCTTGCTGATCCAGGGGTGACGAGCCAGGCCTGGCGGTGACGTCCTGGTTCATCATCGCCAAGATCACCGGCCAGCCGATGGAGCCACTTCAGGGACCGTAACCACACGGCGGAGCTGCGAGTGGGTCAACCCCCGGCCAGGAAGGCCGAGGCGATCCGGCCCACCCGGTCGGGGTCGGCGAAGACGTCGATCTCGACGATCCTGCCGCCGGCGACCGTGAAGGCCATCACCGCGTGTGGTTGCCCCTGCAAGGTGATGACGACGCCGGCCGCCCCGTTGACGAGTGCCGGGTGCAGGTCGGCCGCCGGATTGGCCCCGAGCCGGGCCTGACGGGCCACGGCTGGCGCGCCGCGAACCGTGGCCGACGCCTGGGGACGCCCGGGGCTCCCGTCGGCCCGAAGGACGACGTCGGGATCCAGCAGGGTGACCAGGGCGTCGAAGTCGCCGGCCCGGGCGGCGGCGAAGAAGGCGTCGACCACCCGCCGCTGCCGGCCGAGATCGGCGTCCGGCGTCGGCACGTCCGATCCCCTCACCCGTCGCCTCGCCCGGCTGGCCAGTTGGCGCGCCGCCTGCGGCGACCGGCCCACCATCGGGGCGATGTCGTCGAATGGCAGGTCGAACATGTCGTGGAGGACGAACGCCAGCCGTTCGGCCGGGGCCAGGGTGTCGAGGACCACCAGTAGGGCCAGGCCGACCGAGTCGGCCAGCAGTGCCTCTTCCTCGGGAGCCAGCCCACCCTCTCGGCTCACGACCGGGTCGGGCAGCCGAGCCCCGAGCGCCTCCGGGCTCCGGATGGTGCGGGCGCGGAGCATGTTGAGGCACACGCGGGCCACCACCGTGGTCAGCCAGGCACCGACGTTGTCGATCTCGCCGGTGTCCGCCCGGCTGGTGCGGGCTCGCACCCAGGCGTCCTGCAGGGCGTCGTCGGCGTCGGTCACAGATCCCAGCATCCGGTAGGCGATGGCCCGCAGCCGGGCCCGGTGCTCCTCGAAGCGATCGGCGACCCATTGGCTGTCGTCCACGGGCTCCTCCTCGGATCGGTTGTACCACCCCTACGACCCCCGACCGGGTGCCGATGTGACGCGCCGGGTCGTCACACTCCGGCCAGCCCAGGTGTCATACCTACGACCGAACGGACAGGAGAGACCAATGGAACCTCGGATGACCAACCCGGCGCTCAGCATCCCCGGCGCCCTCGACGCCCTTCAAGCGTTCAGCCACGCCGCCGACCAAGCCGCCCGGGAGGCGGGAGTGCCCCAGACCACGATCGACCTGGTGAGCCTGCGGGCCAGCCAGATCAACGGGTGTGCCGTCTGCCTCGACATGCACAGCCGGGCCGGCCAGAAGCGGGGGATCTCCGTCCAGCAGCTCGCCACCCTCGCCGCCTGGCGGGATGCGCCGTACTTCGACGACGCCGAGCGGGCTGTGCTGGCCCTCACCGAGGCCGGCACCCGCCTCGCCGACCGGGGCGACCCGGTGCCCGACGAGGTGTACCAGGCGGCAGCCAAGCACTTCGACGACCGCGGCATGGCGGCGATCGTCGCCAGCATCGCCGCCATCAACACCTGGAACCGGCTCAACGTCATCACCGGCCAGGTGGCCGGGGACTGGACGGCCCGGTGGGCGTCCTGATCCGCGACCGTGTGGTCGTCATCCGGCGGCTGGGCCGGGCTCCGGGTAGTCGACGACCCGCTTGATGACGTCTCGAAGCTGCTCGGCGCTGAGCTGATGGAGGGCGGCCGCAACGTCCGGTTCGGAGATCACGGTGGTGCTCTCGCCTATCGTGATGGTGATGCTCTGCGGAATCGGGCTGGCGTCGCTGGTCGCCGCCAGGCTCACGGCGTCCAGGGCGGCCTGAACCTGATGCCGGTCGAGGCCCAGGTCGGCGACGGCGTGGGCCACCTGGCTGTGGGCGTCGGCGAGCATCTCATGGAGGACGTGCCCGGTCGTCACAGGCGATTGGCCGGACCGGGCCCGGGCACGCTCCAGCGCCGATCCGAGGGCCGGAGAGAGCGTCGCGGCGTCAGACCTCACGCCGCCGAGCATCTCGGTCAGCCGGCTGGAGATCGCGCTGGCGCTGACGCCGAGCACCTCATCAAGCGACCCACCCCTCGCCAGCGTGTGGCGTTGGACGCCGAAGAACATGTGCTCGGTGCCGATGTAGCTGTGGCCGAGTTGCAGGGCCTCACGGAGGGACAGCTCCAGGACCTTCTTGCCCTCGACGCTGAAGGGAACCTTGTCGACCTTCGTGGCGGAAGGCTGGCTCTCGTACAAAGCGCTGACGCGCTCGCGCAGGGCCGCCCCGTCGACCCCGGCTTCGGTCATGGCCTCGGCGGCCATCCCCTGCCCTTGCTGCAGCCCCAGCAGCAGGTGCTCGGGTTTGATCTGGGTGTGGCCCATCTCGCGGGCGGCGTCCTGGGCGAGGACGATGACCCGCCGGGCCCTGTCGGTGAATCGCTCGAACATGTTGTTATGGTAAAGACCATGTCAAGTCCCTATCAGATGGCAGGGTTGGCCACCCTGGCTGGGCCACGGCGGTGGTTGGCCGGGTGAGCCAAGAGGACGCCGAGACGGGCGGCGACCGGTGGGATCGTCTCCTCGACGACCTGGCCAGCCACCCGGTCGAAGACGGGTGGGTCACCCTGGAGGAAGCGGTGGACGCCACCGGCGTGTCGCGGTCCACCCTTCGCTCCTGGTACCGCGGCGGACGCCTCCCTTCGAGGATGGTGGCCGGCGTCCACGGTCCGCAGCGGATGGTCCCCCTCGCCGTCGTCATCGACCAGGCCCTGGCCTCCCCGCGGTCCCGGCGCCAGCTGGAACAGGCACGAACCCTGCAGGCCGAAGTCGACGAGCTCCGTGAACGCATCAGCCGGATCGAGCGTCACCTCGATCTGCCCTGACTGGAGCAGACTGGCGCCGCCAGAGCCGGGTCACGCCGAGCAACGCCGCCGCGCCGAACAGCACGAAGGGCAGCTCGACGAAGGCGGCCGCGGCCAACCCGCCGGCCACCCCGGACAGGGCCTCGGCCCCTACCTGGAGTGACTGGTTGTTCCCCATCACCTGCCCCTGTTCGGCGTCGCCCACCGACAGCGACAGCATGGTGGCGCACGCCGGCAGGCAGATGGCCAGGGCGAGGGCCGTCAGCCCGAGGGTCAGCCACAGCAGGTTGAGGACGCCGGGGAAGGGCAGGATGACGAGCAGCACGCCCGTGGCCAGTCCGGAAGCCAGCGTGAGGACGGCGGCCGACCACCGCCGCGAGAGCCGACCGACGAGCCACAGGTTGGCGACGACGATGGGAACGGCCACCCAGGCCACGAAGACCGACTCCCTGGCCACCCCGAGATGGAAGTCGCGCACCAGGTACATGGGATAGACCCGGAAGAACCCGAAGATGGCGAGGTACAGGAGGAAGTTGACGAGGTACAGCGGGCGGAGCCGCCGGTCGGTGACCACCGACAGCAGGTTGGTGACGCTCTTCAGGTAGCCGACGGCCGCCTGGGCGGACGGGCGGTGGGACTCGGAGAAGAACAGGACCACCCCGAGCAGGGTGACGGCCAGCAGGGCGTCGACGACGAAGAACGGGGTGGGGTACCCGAACCACGAGGCCAGGTGGCGGTCGGCCAGCTGGCCGCCGGCCAACGGGCCGACGACGTAGGCCAGGCTGGAGCTCAGGTACACGTAGCCGAAGAGGCGGTTGCGGTCGGCCGCCGAGGTCGAGTCGGCGATGGAGCTCTGGGCGATCGAGATGTTGGCTTCGCCCAGGCCGCCGAGGAACGAGGCCACCATCAGCAGCGGCAGGCTGTGGATCACCAAGGCGGCGCCGAGCACGCCGTACCAGACGGTCGAGGCCGCCAGGGAGCCGAGCAGCACCGGCCGCCGGCCCACCCGGTCGGACAGCGCCCCGAGAATGGGCGCGCCGACGAACTGGCCCAGGGGGTACAGGCAGAGCAACAGCCCGAGCACGATGCTGCGGGTGCCGGCGCTCGACGAAGCCGGCAGTATGCCGTTGTCGTTGAGCAGGATCATCGGCGTGAAGACGGTGATCATCAGGCTATAGCCGAGGAAGCCCACGAACACGACGACGTACAGGGGGGCCAGCGGGCGCTTGCCGATCACGCCGCACGGTATCTCAGGCGACCGCCGACGCTTTGGCTTCTGCGGCGCGCTTGACCGACGGCGAGATCGGCACGAGTGGGGTGATCTCGACGGCCCCGGTGGACCGTTTGGCCGGCCGTTTCCAGGTGGCCACCACCTGGCCGCCGACGAGGACGGTGGGGGAGGGGCTGCCGTTGGCATGGGGGAAGACGGCGGCAGCGCGGTCATCGGGGAGGGTCGGGGTGCGGTCGCGGTAGCCGAACAGCAGCTCGTCGAAGCCGGGCAGGACGACGACGCCAGCGGCTTCCTTCCGGCAGGTGGCCAGCTCGTCCTGCGTGGTCGGGCCCAGGAGGTAGTCGACACCGTCGACGGTGATGGTGGCCAGGTGGGGTCGGGCGGCGTCGACTGCCGCTTGAGTGTCGGCGACGGTGAGGTTGGCCCACCGGGCCAGGTCGGCGGAGGTGGCCGGGCCGTGGCTGTCGAAGTACCGACGGGCAACAGTCCCGAGCGCGTCGCCGCGCGCCGGCACGGCCGAGGCGGGGATCCACCGGTCGGCCAGGACCAGGAGCTGCTGGCCTTTTCGGACCGGACCGAAGCAGAGCGTGCCGGTCTGGGTCAGGTGCCAGATGAGGTGGTAGCCGCGCTGGTCGGCGGTGTCGATGCCCCGGGCCTGCCAGGCCGCGGTGAGCTCGGCTCGAGACGACGGCCCGCTGCCCGAGAGCAACTCGACGGCGACGTGCTCGGCCTGGTCGAGGAGCCGAGTGGTGATCCCCAGCCGGGCCTCGCGGGCAGCGGCGGCGGCGAGCTCGCGTGGGGCGAGGAGTTGGCGGAGCCAGCCGAGATCGTTGGCGCCGACGAGGTGCAGGGTGCCCCGCAGCGGCCACGCCCGTACCACGGTGCCGGCGTCGAAGGTGGCCTCTACCTCGGCGACGCCGGCGGCGCCCCGCGCCAGCAGGGAGGCCAGGCCGCTCCGGTAGTCCTGGGCCTGCAGGCACAGCAGCCGTTGTACAGCCACCGCTGGTGCGGCGCGCCGCGACCCGACGACTCCTTGGGCGACGAGCCGGAGCAGGGCGAGGTCTCGCTGGACGGAGCGGGATGGCATGTGTGGGTGGGCGTTAGTGGATCAGCTCGGTCTCATTGGGAAGTACTTCAGCGAGAGCCTGATCGAACGTCGCGAGTCGACAGCCCCGCCGGGCGGCAAGAGCTGCGAGGTAGGCGTCGGTGACCTGCCGATGGCCAATGACGTGTCCGAGGTCCGCGGCCGTGTAGGAGATCGAGTCCGACCAAAAAGCGCACCGCGGTGAGCCGTAGAGGCTCGACAAGGTCGCTACCGCGGTGGCGTGACTCTCGCCGGCGCGCACAAGGAATCGGACGAGGGCTCCCTCCACGATCGGGCAGAGCGCGATCTCGTCGACCCTGGTCGCCCAACGCATCGCTATGTCATGGTGCTCGTGGTCGGAGATCACGAGAGCGATCAGCGCGTTGGCATCCAGCAGATAGGTGGCGCTCACTCGTCGTCCAGTGCGTCGGCCACCTCCGCAGAGGTAATCCGCCGCCCGAGCGTGATCACCGGGAAACCGCTCGTCGGGTCGGTGGTCACTTCCAGGGGCTCACCGAGCGTAGCGAGACCGCGCACCGCTAGGTCCGCGACCACGGTTGACAGGGACTGGTGGCGCTCCTGAGCGAGCTTTCGAGCGCGCCGGTGCACAGCAGGCGGCAGATCAACCGTGGTTCTCATGTCTGCATCATACCTGCATCACCCACGATGCGGTTCGCCGGTTTGTCGGGGACCTGGAGGCAGGCAGGGCCTTCCGGCCTGGTCTGCGGGAAAAAGGCGGTACAGGGGACCGATGGCGTCATGGAGGTGACGTTCAGCCCGGACGGCCCACGCCACCTGGCAGTTCGGCGAGGTCAAGACGGGGCGCACGTCGTGCGGCGTGTGATAGCCCAACCTCCTGATATCGGTTCGCCTCAACCACCCTGCTCGGTGCCGGCCCCGCTCTCTGTCGAGACGTTTCCCAGGGTGGTCACGCCCGGGTCCTCGACGATGGGCTCGGTGCCGGTGAGCACCGTGGAGGCGATTGTGGCCGGATCGATCACCCCAGTGGTGTTGGGTGTGCGGACCAGTACCGGCGCTGTCTCCAGACCCGTTTTTCCCGACGAGCCGTCTGTGACCGGATCACCCCCTGTGATCAAGGGCCCGAGGAAGCCACCGGTGGACGGGCTGCCGTCTGTGCCGAGGGTAGGAACTCCCCCGATGGTCATCGATGTCCCGTCGTCTGTGAGCTCGCTGGCCAAGCCGGGCCCGAAGGAGAGGATCGTCCCGGCGTCGCTGCCTGTCCCCGAGGATGTTGTGTCGGGCTTCGGCATGCTTGTCCCGCCGATCGTCGGAGCGACGGCGGGTGGTGTACCGCCGGCCGTTGTCGATCCTGATGGGGCCGGTGACGTTGTACCGCCCGAGGTGGTCGGCCCGGCCGACGGGGCCGGTGACGTTGTACCGCCCGAGGTGGTCGGCGTGGTCGACGGGCCCGGTGACGTTGTCGCTGTGGACGGGGTGGGGGGATCTCCGAGATGTGTGTTCTGGTCGGGGGTCTGTTGTGTCGGGAACGGTCCGCTTGTGTCGACCGGCGGCTGGCCCAGCCACTGGGAGACGGACACGATGAACCCGATGATCACCCCGATCCCCCCGCCGATGGCCCCGCCCAGCGCAGCACCGGTCAACGCGCCGGCCGGCCCCCCCGCCGCTAGTCCGACGACCAGTCCGCCGGCGGCCAGGATGGCCGCGCCGGCCCCGGCGTAGTTGGCCATGTTGCCGGCCCAGTCCACGCCCTCCGCGTTCAGCCCGAACGGAAGGTTGGGCCCCGTCAACCCGCTCCCGGGGGCGCCGAGGACGGTCCCCGATGTGGCGGCGGAGATCTGGACGCTCTTGACGCCGGCGGCATTGGCCAGCAGCAGCTGACCATTGCCCACGTTGAAGATCGGGCTCGTCAGGGCGCCTCCGCCGAGCCGTGCCGGGACTCCGGCCGTCGCCCAGGCGCCGGCCGCCTGTTCCACCGCGACGGTGTCTCCTGCTTCCTTGGCGGCGAGCACGGCGGTTAGGAAGACCCCCTCCAGGCCGGCCAGTGACTTCTTCTCGCTCACGTAACTGGCCAACGAGGTGAGGATGCTCCCCCGCACCGATCGCGGATTGGCGGCGATGGATCCGATAGCCAGGACCACGGCATCGCTGTACCGACGAAACGCCGCTTCGTGTTGGGCTTTTGCGCCTTCGGCCCCAACGACCGGGAGCTGCTCCCGGCCCGTCTTCTTGCTCGACGCCGCCCCGAACTGGACCGTCTCGGGGTGAAGGCACGCCTGGTGCAGGCTCTGCAGTCGGGCCCAGGCCTCGGCCGGCTTGAGGACCCGTACGGTGGCTGGGACGGTGTAGATCGGGCCGGTCCTGGTGGAGATCGGCGGGTACTTCTTCTCGAGGATCGGGTGACCGACGGTTGGGCGCAAGGTGCCTTCAGGAACCTTGATGCCAGCGAGGTTGGGTTCCACGACAGTCTCCCCTCCTACGACCGGCTGCCCCTTGTGGCGCCGTACTGGTGAACCTACACGTGGGTTCACGGCGCGTCCATGGGGACTTTCGAATGCCCTGGAGGCCGAGGCCATCGACGCAAAAGCCTGTTGTGTCCCGCCCGCCGTGCGCCGCCTCGTCCGCCCTGTCCCTCCTCTGCATTCCTCGTTTTCGGGACGCCTTGTTCGTATCTTTTGTCAAAGGGTTCTGGTTCAACCCTATTTTGGGGGAGATGGGGTCCTCGCGGTGGGGGAGGTACACGCCGCGATGGTCACCAGCGGGGCCCTCTGGCCCCGGGCAACGGTAGCGAAGACCATGTTGCGGATGACCCGTCTGGCTTGTCCGTCGTTGACCTGTTCTCACGCAATGATCCTTGGCGGGCCTTGAACTATCCGGGAGGTTCAGAGGCACCATATGAAGGTGTGTGCTGGGCGGGCGCGATGAGTTTTCGGAGCCGCGGCAGTCAGTACTGATGTGACCGGGTACCCGCCCGACGAGCAGGACCTGATCCGCGCCGCCAAGGAAGGCGACGAGGAGGCGTTTCGCGCCCTCGTCGAGGGGCGTCGCGCCGAGCTTCACGCCCACTGTTACCGAATGCTTGCCTCCCCGGACGACGCCGACGACGCCGTCCAGGAAGCCTTTGTCCGCGCCTGGAGGGCGCTGCCACGCTTCGAGGCTCGGAGCTCGGTTCGCACGTGGCTGTACAAGATCACGACGAATACGGCACTCGATATCGCCTCCGGACGCTCTCGGCGAGAGCTCCCGATCGGGTTTGGCCCGTCGACCGCATTCGGCGAGACGTCCGGGGACCCGATCACCGAGATCGCTTGGATGGGGCCATACCCAGATCGCGGTGGCATCCGCTCCACGGAGCTCCCGGAGCCGAACTACGCAGCCCGCGAGACCATCGAGCTCGCCTACGTCGCTGCGCTGCAGCATCTGGGAGCACACCAGCGGGCGGTGTTCATCTTGCGCGAGGTGCTCGGCTTTCGTGCCGCCGAGACGGCCGAGCTTCTCGATACGTCGGTTGCCTCAGTCAACAGCTCTCTCCAGCGAGCCCGCGCGCAGCTGAGCGATCGCCTCCCGGAGCTCAGCCAGGCGGCGGAGCTGAGCGCCACGGGCGACCGTGCCGTTTGGGAGCTGGCCTCGCGGTACGCGCGGGCTATCGAGGAAAGCGATCTCGACATGTTGTTGTCGCTACTCACGGAGGACCCCTCCTGGTCGATGCCACCACTCGTGTCGTGGTTTCGCGGTCGGGGTGACGTCGCGGAGTTCCTGCGCACCGAGGTCCTTCCGTTGCGGTGGCGGCACGCCACGACTTCGACCAACGGCCAGCTCGCCGTGGCGGGCTACCTCTTCGACGCCGAGGCCAACTGCTTCGTCTCAGCTGCCCTCGACGTCTTGGAGCTTCGAGGGGGGCGTGTCGCAGGGGTGACGGGGTTCCTCACGATCGCTGGCCTCACCGAAGAACGGCAGGAGAACTACCAGGCGGGTCCGGGTCTGTTCGCGCGCTTCGGGTTGCCCGAACGACTGCCCGTCTGACCGGTAGCCCGATGGCGATCGAACGCGACTCCGTTCCGGTTCGTCGCACAGCACCGACGCGTGGAGGGAAGGACATGTTGAGCTATCAGTTGACCAGCGAGCTCGTCCATGCACATCAAGCCGAGCTTCGTCGATTGTCGTCCGGAGCGGGACGAGTCGATGGTGGCGCATTCGAGTGGACCGTGACTGAACCTGCGAGTGAACCAGTAACCGTTTCGAGGCGAATCGAAGCTTCTGCCCACGACGTTTTCGCCGTGGTCGCGGATCCAGCCAATCATCCGATCATGGACGGCTCCGGCATGCTTCGAGCCGGGCCACCAGCACGCGTCATCACCGCGGTCGGCGACGTCTTTGCCATGCAGATGTACCTGTCGGGGCTCGGTGAGTACGTGATGCTCAATCGAGTTGTCGAGTACGAGAGGGACCGGCGCTTGGTGTGGGAACCGACTCCCGGCGACCGCGTTGCGGCCGCCGAAGCGCAGCTTCCGATCGGGGCAAGCCAGGGGTACCGATGGGGGTTCGAGCTTGTGCCCAACGGACCAGACGCCACGACCGTAACCGAAGTGTTCGACTGCTCGGCCGCCTCTGCTGAGATCCGTGCCGCGGTCGACAACGGGCGGCGATGGGTGGCATCCATCACGAAGACCCTGGACCGACTGGAGCAGTTCTTCAAGTAGCCCAGCTCAGCCCTCGCCGCTATTCAGAGCAAGAGGTGGACCTGAGGACGAAGAGATCGCGGCGGGCTCACGCCTCCAGGCACCCACAGCCAGCTCTGGCCCCGAACGCGCAACGGGTGCCCACCCATCAGGGTGCCGGTAAGGGCAGACCGGTAAGGGGCAGATACGTCTTTGAGCGACAACCGTCCTGAGAATCTTGAGCTCTGGACGCGGCCACAGCCGTCCGGGACCCGAGTCAGCGATGCCGTCGCTTGGGCTCATGAGATCCTGGCCAAGTACGAACCCGATGGGTCTGGCACACCCCCAACAGTGCTCACGGCCACGCCCTGAGCACTCTTGGAGGTGGCGGG
The DNA here is from genome assembly GCA_964453355.1 of uncultured Acidimicrobiaceae bacterium. Classification (GTDB taxonomy): domain Bacteria; phylum Actinomycetota; class Acidimicrobiia; order Acidimicrobiales; family RAAP-2; genus DASZUK01. The sequence continues at coordinate 12,900 of CAYVPF010000028.1, forward strand.
AATCGAACCCGCGTCCTTCAGCACCTCAGTGGGCCTTCTCCGAGCGCAGCCAGCAGGAGATTGTCGGGGGTCGACCTGCTGCCGGCACCTCGCCGACCCCGTATCCGATTGAGTTTTCCCCGAAGGCCTATCGGAACGGCCTAAGGGTGAGCCCTACTTGATGACGCCCGTTTACCAACCCGTAGGGCTGAGGTTGGACGGACGTCGCTACTGTTTAGGCAGCGAGTGCGAGCTGAGGCTCGGCGTTTATTTTTGGTTCCGGCTCTTTAACGTGGCTCCGGAGACCACGGCTCGCTTCTCCCACCTCGACAACCGAAGTCGAGACCATTCACCCCCTCGGGTTTGCTGCTGTGTTCGGCCGGCCCTTCCGGGCCGACATGGTCGGCGACCCCTCCGGGCCGACCACCCGGGCTCGGGCGGTCCAGCCATGTTACCGGCCCCCGCCTCGGCACCGGCCCGGGCTGGCTCAGTCGGCAAAGGCAGCCGTCAGCCGGTCAGCCGGCGGTCCGGTACCGCTCGGCGTCGCGGGCGGCCCGGGACGCCTCCCGGTCGGCCTCCCTCGACAGGATGGCCTGGCGCTTGTCGTGGAGCTTGCGGCCGCGGGCCAGGCCCAGCTGCACCTTGGCTTTGCCGTCGCGGAAGTACAGGGACAGCGGCACCAGGGTGAGGGCCTGCTGCTGGGTCAGGCCCATCAGTTCGTCGATCTGGCTGCGGTGCACGAGCAGCTTCCGGCGACGGTCGGGGTCGTGGGCGCCGAAGCCGGTGGCGAACAACCACGGGGGGATGTGGACGCCGAACAGCCACAGCTCCCCGTCGGAGACCCGGGCATAGGCGTCGGACAGCTGGGCCTTGCCTTCACGGAGGGACTTCACTTCGCTGCCCTGCAGGACGATGCCGGCCTCCAGGGTCTCCAAGATGTCGTAGTCGTGCCGGGCCCGCCGGTTGGAGGCCACCGTCCGGTCCCCGGACCGCCCCGCCGCCTCCCGGGCCGCCGCCCGCTTAGCTACCGTCTTCTTGGCTCGTGCCATAGCCCAACGAGGCTACCGCCCTGGCCGCTGTCGGCCGTCCGTCCACCTACCGCCCTTGCCCCCAGCGCCGGTCCGTCCACCGACCGTGGCCCAACGGCCATTACGATTCGACGACAATGCTGCGGCTGCCGAACGACCTGTACCTGCAGATGGTGGCCCACTGCATCACCGGGCTGCCCGACGAGGCCTGTGGGCTGCTGGCCGGCCACGCCGCCACCGGGGAAGTGGCGGCGTGCTACCCGACCAAGAACGCCGCGGCGTCGGCCAAGCTGTACCTGGTGGACTCCCGCGACATGCTGCGGGCGGACCGCGACGCCGACGACCGCGGCCTGGAGATCATGGGGGTGTTCCACTCCCACACCCACACCGACGCCTACCCGTCGCCGACCGACGTGAACCAGGCCCCGGACCCCGGGTGGCACTACGTGCTGGTGTCCCTCCGCGATAGCAGCCCCATGGTCCGCAGCTACCGGATCGTGGACGGGGTCGTGACGGAGGAGTCGGTGGTGGTGCTGGCCGAGGCCGTCCAGGCCGGCTGAGATCCGCCGCTGCCGGCAACCGGGCGGTGGACACGGCGCGGGCCGCCCGGGGAGACTGCCCCCATGGTGACCGTCGCGGTGTTGGACGACTACCTGGGGGTGGCCAGCCGGTTGGCCGACTGGGGCGCCGTCGGGCCGGGGGCGGAGGTGTTGTTCTTCACCGACCCGATGGCCCCGCCGGAGCTGGTGGAGGCGCTGGCGCCGTTCGAGGTGCTGGTGCTGATGCGGGAACGGACGGCGTTCCCGGCGGAACTGCTGGCCCAGCTGCCGGCCCTGCGGCTGGTGGTGACCACCGGGATGGCCAACGCCACGTTGGACGTCGACTACCTCAACCGGCGGGGCGTGGTGGTGTGTGGCACCGGCGGGTCAGCGGCCGGAAAGCCGGCCGGGCCGCCAGCCGGACTGCCCACCCCGGTGGAGGTGGCCTGGGCCCTGATCCTGGCGGTGACCAAGCGGGTGGTGGTGGAGGACCGGGCCATGAGGGACGGCCGGTGGCAGGTGGGCCTGCCCGCCGACCTGGCCGGGTCCACCCTGGGGCTGGCCGGCCTGGGACGGCTGGGTGGGGCCATGGTCGGGCCGGCGAGGGTGTTCGGCATGGACGTGGTGGCGTGGAGCCAGAACCTCACGGAGCAGCGGGCGGCAGAGCTGGGAGTCCGCAAGGTGTCGAAGGCCGATCTTCTGGCCACCTCGGACGTGCTGTCCATCCACCTGGTCCTTAGCGAGAGGACCCGCGGGTTGTTCCAGGGCGACGACCTGGCCCAGATGAAGCCGACGGGGTTCCTGGTGAACACGTCGCGGGGGCCGATCGTGGACGAGACGGCCCTGGTGGCGGCGTTGCGGGACGGCACCATCGCCGGGGCCGGCCTGGACGTGTTCGACCGGGAACCGCTGCCGCCGGACCACCCGCTGCTCGGGCTGGACAACGCCGTGGTGCTGCCGCACCTGGGCTACGTCACCGAGTCGGTGCTGCGGGGCATGTACGGGCAGGCCGTGGAGGACATCCGGGCGTTCCTGCAAGGAGCGCCCATCCGGGTGCTGTCCGATCCGAGCAGTGAAGGGACCAGCCGATGACGCAGCCGAACTATCCCCAGCCGCCGGTGCCGGTGGACCACACCGAGCCGGTGCCGCGGCGTATCCGGGCGGTGCTGGCCGGCCGGACGGTGGTGGACACCACCGCGGCCCGGTACGTGTGGGAGTGGCCGCCGTACCCGCAGTACTACCTGCCGCTGGCCGACGTGGCCGACGGGGTGCTGGTGGACGAGGGGCAGACGGAGGACAGCTCCCGGGGGACCGGTCACCGCCACGGGCTGGCCGTCGGCGACGTCACCCGGCCGGCGGCGGCGCTGGTGTACCCCGACAGCACCGTGGACGGGTTGGCCGGGACGGTGCGGGTGGACTGGGACGCCGTGGACGCCTGGTACGAGGAGGACGAGGAGGTGTTCGTGCACCCCCGCAACCCGTTCAGCCGGGTGGATGCCGTCCGGTCCTCCCGGACCCTCCGGGTGGAGTCCCAGGGGGTGGTGCTGGCGGAGTCGCAGTCGCCGGTGATGGTGTTCGAGACCGGGCTGCCGACGCGGTACTACGTCAACCGCACCGACGTGCACTTCGACCACCTGGTGCCGTCGGCGACGGTGACGGCGTGCCCGTACAAGGGCCGGACCACCGCCTACTGGTCGGCCGACGTCGGCGGCCGGGCCCATCCGGACATTGCCTGGTGCTACGACTTCCCGACGGCCCAGGTGCTGCCCATCGCCGGGTTGGTGGCGTTCTACGACGAGAAGGTGGACACCTTCCTCGACGGGGTCCGCCTGGACCGTCCGACCACCCACTTCTCCTGACCCGACCACCTGACCCGACCACCCGGGCGCCCGTACCGGTACAATCCGGACCAGAACAGTCAACTATTGGTGGCCCGGCGGTGGAACCCGCCCGGCCGCCCCCAACCCGAGGAGGTCCGGTGCCTGTCGACGTGCGCCTTCCCACGGTCCTGCGGTCGCAGGCCGGCGGCCAGTCAACGGTGGCGGTTGACGCCACGACCATCGGGGAGGTGCTGGCCGGGTTGGTGGCCGAGTACCCCGGCATGTCGGGGCAGCTGCTCAACGACGACGGCACCCTGCACCGGTTCGTGAACGTGTACGTCAACGACGATGACGTCCGGTACCTGTCGGCCCTGGACACCCCGGTGAGGGACGGCGACGAGGTGTCCATCCTGCCGGCCGTGGCCGGCGGCTGACCGGCTCCGCCCGGCGGCTTCCACCCTCACACGTCGATGGCTCCCTACGACAACATCCTGCAGCTGATCGGCAACACCCCGATGGTGGACGTCAGCCGGCTCAGCCCCAACGCCGACGCCCGCATCCTGGTCAAGCTGGAGGGCCGCAACCCGGGGGGGTCGGTGAAGGACCGGGTGGCGCTGTCCATGGTGGAGCAGGCCGAGAAGGACGGCATCTTGAAGCCCGGCCAGCCCGGCCAGGTGCTGCTGGAGCCGACGTCCGGCAACACCGGCATCGGCCTGGCCATGGTGTGCCGGGTCAAGGGTTACCGGCTGAAGGTGGTGCTGCCCACCAACGTGTCCGAGGAGCGCCGGCAGCTGCTGGCGCTGTGGGGGGCCGACATCATCGAGTCGCCGGGGTCCGAGGGGTCGAACGGGGCCGTGCGCAAGGCCCAGGGGCTGGCCAAGGAGCACCCGGAGTGGGTGTTCTTGTACCAGTACGCCAACCCGGCCAACCCGCAGGCCCACTACGAGGGCACCGGGCCGGAGATCTGGCGGGACTGCCCGGAGATCACCCACCTGGTGGCCGGGCTCGGCACCTCCGGCACCCTGCTCGGGGCCGGCCGGTTCTTGAAGGAGCAGAACCCGCGGGTGCAGGTGTGGGCGGTGGAACCGCCGGCCGGAGAGGTGGTGGACGGGCTCCGGAACCTGGACGACGGGTACATCCCGCCCATCTTCGAGAACCTGGGCGGCCGGGAGCTGCTGGACCGCAAGACGGTGGTCCGGCCGCGGGAGTCCATCGAGTGGACCCGCCGGCTGACCGAGGTGGGGCTGTTCCTGGGCATCTCGTCGGGGGCGGCGGTGGCCGGGGCGGTGAAGTGCGTCAACCAGCTGCCGGCGGGGCAACCGGCGGTGATCGTGGTGGTGTCCCCGGACGACGGCTGGAAGTACCTGTCCACCGGCGCCTGGACCGACGACCTGGACGACGTCGCCGAACGGGCCAAGTCCATTATCTACTTCTAACCTTCGCCTTCTAGTGTCTGCGGCGTGGCCGCCGCTGCCGACGTCCGTCCTGGTGACGACAGTGCCGGGACCGACACTGGTAACACCCAAGACAACAGCCTGACGGTGCTGGGCTGCGACGGCAGCTATCCCGGACCCGGTGGGGCGGCCAGTGGGTACCTGGTGCAATCCGGGCCGACCGCCGTCTGGCTGGACGCCGGCCCCGGCACGTTCGCCAACCTGCAGCAGGTCCTGGACCCCGCCCACCTGGACGCGGTGGTGCTGTCCCACGAGCACCCCGACCACTGGACCGACCTGGAGTCCTTCGCCGTCTGGCTGCGCCAGTCGGCGGCTCCCACCCCGGTGCCCGTGTACGCCCCACCGGGGTTGCAGAAGCGGTCCTACTTCGCCGACGACCCCCTGCTCCGGTGGCAGGAGATCGGGCCGTCCTACCAGGTCACCATCGGCCAGCTGGCCTGCCGGTTCGTGGCCACCGACCACGGGCCACCGACGTTGGCTGTTCGCATCGACCCGGTCGACGCCCGCCCTGCCGCCTCTGCCGATACTGGCGCCTCTGCCGGCCCGGATCCGGGCCGGGCGCTGGCGTACTCGGCCGACTCCGGCCCGGATTGGACGGCCGAGGAGCTGGGTACCGGGTTGGGCACCCTGTTGTGTGAAGCCACGTACACCCGGCAGCACGAGGGCACGTACCGGCACCTGAGCGGCCGGCAGGCCGGCCAGATGGCCGCCGCAGCCGGGGTTGGACGTCTGGTGGTCACCCACCGGTGGCCTACGGTGTCGGCCGACGCCTTGGCCGCGGAGGCCGGCGAGACCTTCGGCCGCCCGGTCGACCACGCGGCCGCCGGCAGGGTGTTCGTGTGGTGACCGACGACCCGAGGGGGAGATCAGCCGATGAAGAAGGACCGGTGACGCCGTCATGACCGATACCAACCTGCATACCCCCGACCCCCGGACCCTGCGGTCCGACGGCCGGGCCCTGGACCAGCTACGCCCGGTGGCGTTCGACCGGGACTTCACGGTGTTCGCCGCCGGGTCCGTCCTGGTGTCCATGGGCCGGACCCGGGTGCTGTGCACCGCCTCGGTGGAGGACCGGGTGCCGCCGTGGATGCGCGGCAGTGGCAAGGGGTGGGTGACCGCCGAGTACTCCATGCTGCCCGGGTCCACTGCCGAGCGAGCCAGCCGGGAGGCGGCCAAGGGGAATCAGTCCGGCCGCACCCAGGAGATCCAGCGCCTCATCGCCCGGTCGCTGCGGGCCGTCTGCGACCTGGTGGCCCTCGGCGAAGCGCAGATCACCGTGGACTGCGACGTGCTGCAGGCCGATGGCGGCACCCGGACGGCGTCCATCTGTGGCGCCTACGTGGCCCTGCACGACGCGTTCACCCGCATGGTGGCGACCGGCCAGCTGCCCGGGAACCCGCTGATCGACTCGGTGGCGGCGGTGTCTGTCGGCATCGTCGACGGCGTCCCCATGTTGGACCTGCCGTACGTCGAGGACTCCAAGGCGGAGGTGGACATGAACGTCGTCATGACCGGTGGCGGCCGGTTCGTCGAGGTGCAGGGCACCGCCGAGGGCATGGCATTCTCCCGCGGCGAGCTGGACCAGCTGCTGGCCCTGGCCGAGACCGGCATCACCAGGCTGTCGGCCGCCCAGGCCGCCGTCCTGGCCGAGCCTCCGGCACCACGGTGAGGGCGGTGACCGACATGACCCTGACCCTGGTCCTGGCCACCGCCAACCCGGACAAGGCCGCTGAGGTGGCCGCCGTCCTCGCCGAAGCCGGCACGGTCGAGCTGCTGCCCCGACCGGCCGACGTCGACGACGTCGACGAGACCGGCGACACCCTGCTGGCCAACGCCCGGCTGAAAGCCCAGGCCCTGGCCGAGGCCACCAACCTGCCGGCGGTGGCCGACGACACCGGCCTGGAGGTGGACGCCCTGGGCGGGGCCCCCGGGGTGTACTCCGCTCGGTACGCCGGCGAGGGGGTCAGCTACGCCGACAACGTCGCCAAGCTGCTGACCGACTTGGCCGCCCTGCCCGACGGCGGCGGTGACCGCCGGGCCCGGTTCAAGACGGTCGCCCTGGTCACCTTCCCGGACGGCGGCGAGATCTGGACCGAG
>CAYVPF010000029.1:0-19513 GCA_964453355.1 uncultured Acidimicrobiaceae bacterium
CGATGGCGGCTGGGTCGGGGACGGCGGCGAGCCGGTGAACGGGGAGCTGTTCGTCAAGATCTGCGGCGTCACCACCGAGGCCGACGCCCTCCTGGCCGTCGGCCTGGGCGCCGACGCCCTCGGGTTCATCTTCGCCCCGTCCCCCCGGCAGGTGACGGCGACGACGGCCGGGGACATCGTCAAACGGCTGCCCCACGGGGTGCTGACGGTGGGAGTGTTCCGGGACGAGGCCAAGGAGCGGGTGGTGGACATCGCCAACCATGTCGGGGTGTCCGCCGTGCAGCTGCACGGCCACGAGACCGCCGAGGACGCCCGGTGGATACGGCAGCGGGTGCCCGCCACCATCAAGGCCTTCGCCGCCGGCGACCGCACCATCGCCCGGTTCGCCGACTTCGGAGCCGACTACCTGCTGATCGACGGCCCCAGCCCGGGGTCCGGGGAGGTGTTCGACTGGCGGCTCGGCGAGGGGGTGGTGGACCCGAACCGGCTGATCGTCTCCGGCGGCCTCCGCCCGGACAACGTCGACCAGGCCATCTGGCACCTGCACCCGTTCGGCGTCGACGTGGCCACCGGGGTGGAGTCGGCCCCGGGGCGCAAGGACCCGCAGAAGCTGCGCGAGTTCGTCGTCAACGCCCGCCGGGCCGCGGCCGAGGTGGCGGCCGAGCACCCCGACGCCGACGAGGCCGACGGCGCCTACGACTGGATGCAGGGATGACCGTTCCCACTGCCCCCGACACTTCAGGCGCCGACAGCTCGGTCATGGGGCCGCCGGGACCGGACGGCCGGTTCGGGGAGTTCGGCGGCCGGTTCGTCCCGGAGGCCCTGGTGCCGGCCTGCCTGGACCTGGAGCGGGCCTTCGCCGACGCCTGGGCCGACCCGGGTTACCGCACCGAGCTGGCCGACACCCTCCGTGACTACGGCGGCCGGCCCACCCCGATCACCGAGTGCCGGCGGCTGTCCGAAAAGCTCGGGGTCCGGGTGCTGCTGAAGCGCGAAGACCTGGCCCACACCGGGTCGCACAAGATCAACAACGTGGTCGGCCAGGCCCTGCTGACCCGCCGGATGGGCAAGAGCCGGATGGTGGCCGAGACCGGGGCCGGCCAGCACGGGGTGGCCACCGCCACCGCCGCCGCCCTGTACGGGCTGGACTGCACCGTGTACATGGGCGAGGTCGACACCAAGCGGCAGGCCCTGAACGTGTTCCGGATGGAGCTGCTCGGGGCCGAGGTGCGGCCGGTGTCCTCCGGCAGCCGCACCCTGAAGGACGCCGTCAACGAGGCCCTCCGCGACTGGGTGGCCACGGTCGACGACACCCACTACTGCCTGGGGTCGGTCATGGGGCCGCATCCGTTCCCGTACATGGTCCGCCAGTTCCAGCGCATCGTCGGCGACGAGGCCCGCGAGCAGTGCCGGGGGCGGCTGGACGGCGGCGACCCCGACGTGGTCGTGGCCTGCGTCGGCGGCGGCTCCAACGCCGCCGGTACCTTCGCCGGGTTCGCCGACACCGCCGCCGGGCTGGTCGGGGTGGAGGCGGCCGGCGGGGCCGCCATCGGCAACGGCATCCCCGGAGTGCTGCACGGCATGCGGTCGCAGCTGCTGCAGGACGAGGCCGGCCAGATCCTGGAGGCCGAGTCCATCTCCGCCGGCCTCGACTACCCCGGCATCGGCCCCGAGCATGCCCACCTGGCCGCCATCGGGCGGGCCAGCTACCACCAGGCCGACGACGAAGAGGTCCTCCGGGCGTTCCGGCTGCTGGCCGTCACCGAGGGCATCATCCCGGCCTTGGAGTCCGCCCACGCCGTCGCCTGGGTCGTCCGCGAGGCCGGCGGCCCGTTGCTGCCGGCCGGGTCCACCGTCCTCGTCACCCTCTCCGGCCGCGGCGACAAGGACGTCGCCCAGGTCCGGGACATCCTCGGTGGGGCAGCCCAGTGACCATGGAAGCGCAGTGAGCATCGAGAAGGAGCTGCGGGCCCGCCGGGACGGCGGCGGCAAGCTGCTGGTGCCGTACCTGATGGGCGGCATGACCGAGGACTGGGTGGAGGTGCTGCAGGCGGTGGTGGCCGCCGGAGCCGACGCCGTCGAGGTGGGCATCCCGTTCTCCGATCCGATGATCGACGGGCCGGTCATCCAGGAGGCGTCGGTGCTGGCCCTCCGGCGGGGGACCACCCCCCAGTCGGTCATCGACGGGGTGGCCGCCGCCCGGATCGGGGTGCCGGTGGTCGTGATGACCTATTACAACGTGGTGTTCCGGGCCGGCCACCGCCGGATGGCCCGGTCGTTGGCCGCCGCCGGGATCGGGGGGGCCATCGTCCCGGACCTGTCCCTGGAGGAGCTGGGGCCGTGGGCGGCCGAGGCCGACGACGCCGGGGTGGACACCGTGCTGCTCGTGGCGCCGTCGACCCCCGAGGACCGGGTGGCGGCCCTTTGCCGGCGGACCCGGGGCTTCGTGTACGCGGTGGCCCGCATGGGGGTGACCGGCGAGCGCACCGACGCGGACTCGGCCGCCGCGGCGGTGGTGGCGCGGGTCCGCCGGGTCACCGACACCCCGGTCTGCGTGGGGATCGGCGTGTCCACCCCCGAGCAGGCGGCGGCGGCCAGTGCGGTGGCCGACGGGGTCATCGTCGGCTCCGCTCTGGTCCGGCGGTTGGTGGAGGGCGGCGGGGCCGAGGCCGCGGCCGCCTTCGTGGGAGAGCTGCGGGCGGCCGTCGACTCGGCGGCCGGCTGATCGCCAGGGCAGTCAGAGCCAGGGAGGGCACCGATGTACCTGTACCTACGAGAGGCCAAGCTGGTCGACGACAACGGTGGCCTGGACTGGGCCCGGGCCGTCCGGTCCCGGCTGCAGGAGGCACTGGACCAGCCGGTGCAGCTGTGGCAGAACGCCTACTCACCGGCCGCCGGGCTGGTCACCTGGGCGTCCTGGTGCGCCGATCTCGGCGCCCTGGAAGGCGGCCTGCTGTCGGTGGCCGACCGGGGCGGCCTGCCCGACGGCGGTGACGTGGTGGTGGCCGGGTCGTTGGACGAGCAGCTGTTCGCCGTCGTCCATGGCGAACCCGACCTGACGTCCACCCACCGGTACCTGCGGACGCAGCGGGCCGTCGGTACCGTCGGCCACCTGGACCGCGGCCTGCAGGCCGGGGTGGAGATGACCAAGAAGACCGAGCAGGTCACCGGGGTGCCGACGGTGTTCGTCCGGTCCGTCACCGGTGCCATGGGCACCGTGGTGTGGCTCACCAGCTTCGGGTCGTTGGCCGACTTCCAGGTCGCCAACGAGAAGCTGCTGACCGGGTCCAACTGGCTCTGGTACCGGGACCAGCAGGCCGAGGCGGCCCAGAGCGGCTCCGTCGCCATGGCCCTGCACCGCCGTCTCGACTGACGGGAAACGTCTCCGCGGAAACGTTCTTGGCGTCATATTGACGTCAATGCAGCTATATTGCAGGCATGCCTGTCGCGGTGACCATCCGAAACGTTCCCGACCAGGTCCGGGACGAGCTGGCCGCCCGAGCGGCTCGCACCGGCCGGTCGCTCCAGGAGTACCTGTTGGAGCAGCTGGTCGACCTGGCATCGCATCCGACCGTCGAGGAGGTGGTGGGCAGAGCCCGCGCCCGGGCCCGCCAGACCGGGACCGTTCTGGACATGGACGCCATCGTGACCGACCGCGACGCCGACCGCTGTTGACCACTCCCCGGCCTCGGGTCGTAGTGGACGGTTCCGTCCTGGTGGCACTGGTGGCCGACGGCGGCGAGGCGTCGGCGTGGGCCACCGCCCAGGTGGTCGGACGATCGTTGGTCGCCCCGCACCTGGCCCTGTTCGAGGCGGCCAATGTCCTGCGCCGCCAGGCCAACGCCGGCCGCATCGACGCCGCCGTCGCCGCCATGGCTCACGCCGACCTGCTGGCCCTCCCGGTGCAGCTGTGGCCGTACGAGCCGTTGGCCGACCGGTCCTGGGAGCTCCGCCACAACCTGACCGCCTACGACGCCGCCTACGTGGCCCTGGCCGAGATCCTGGGAACGGTCTTGGTCACCTTGGATCGACGGCTGGCCGACGCCCCGGGACCTCGGTGCCCGGTGCACGCCCCCGGCTGACGACCGCTGCTGGAAGATCAGGCGGCCGGGAGGAAGATCAGGCAGCCGTTGTGGCCGCCGAACCCGAACGAGTTGGACAGCACCGGGCCGGGCTCCCAGGGGCGGGCGTCGCCCTGGACCACCTGCAGGTGGATCTCCGGGTCCAGCTGCTCGCAGCCGTAGGTGGGGGGGATGAGGCGGCGGTGGATGGTTAGGGCGGACGCCACCGCCTCGATGGCGCCGGCGGCCCCGAGCCCGTGGCCGGTGACCCCCTTGGTGGAGGTGACCAGGGGGCCGGGGTCGCCGAAGACCTTGTTGATGGCCCGGGACTCCGCCAGGTCGTTCAGCGGGGTGGAGGTGCCGTGGGGGTTGATGTGGCCGGGGTGGGGGGGGGAGAGCGGGGCTTCGAACTGGGCCTGCTCATTGCAGGCCACGGCCCCGGCCCCGTCGGGGGCGGGGGCGGTGATGTGGTGGGCGTCGGCCGTGCTGCCGGCGCCGCCGACCTCGGCGTAGATGTGGGCCCCCCGGGCCACCGCCCGGTCCCAGTCCTCCAGGATCAGGGCCCCGGCGCCTTCGGTCATGACGAACCCGTCCCGGCGGACGTCGAACGGCCGGGACTCCCCGGAGGAGGACAGGGCGGTCATGTTGGCGAACGCCGCCACCGCCACCGGGTGGAAGGCGGCCTCGGCGCCACCGCCGATGGCCACGTCGCAGCGGCCGGAGGCCACCAGCCGGGCGGCGGCCGCGATGGCGTGGGTGCCGGCGGCGCAGGCCGTCACCACGTTCTCGGCCGGGCCGTGCCAGCCGGCGCGCATGGCGATGTGGGCGGGGCCGGCGTTGGCCATCATCATCGGGACCAGGAACGGCGACACCCGGCGGGCGCCGCGGTCGTTGTACACCGTGACCTGTTCCGCCAGGGTGTCGAAGCCGCCGACGCCGGTGGCGAAGACGACCCCGGCCCGGGCCGGGTCGGCCTCCAGCTCGCCGGCGTCGGCCAGCGCCTCCTCGGCGGCCCCGACGCTGAACTGGGCGAACCGGTCCACCCGCCGGACCTCTTTGGGCCCGAAGTAGTCGGCCCCGTCGAAGTCGGTGACCCGGCGCTCGCCGGAGATGTCGGGGTGCACCAGGCCCTCCCACAGGGCGTCGACACCCTTGCCGCAGCAGGTGACGGCGCCGAGGCCGGTGATGGCCACCCGGCGCCCCACGATGGGACCGTCCGGTCCCACACCCAACAGCATCAGACCTTGGAGTAGATCAGGTCGAAGGCCTGCCCGGCGGTCTCGATGTCCTCCAGCTCGGTCTCCTCGACGGTGATGTCGAAGACCTCTTCCAGGGCCATGACCAGCTCGACCAGGTCCAGGCTGTCGGCGTCCAGGTCCTCGGCGAACCGGGCTTCCTTGGTGACCTTCTCGGCCGGTACCTGCAGCACCTCCACGGCGCATTCGCGGAACTTGTCGAACGCTGCGTCGCTGTCCACTTGATCTGCTCCTTGCTGTGTCGTCGGCCCGGAGGCCCCTGTCGTGTCGAAGTTGCCGTTTCGAAGTTGTCGTGTCGACCGGGTGCTACAGCCCCATGCCGAGGCCGCCATCGATGGGCAGCACCGCCCCGGTGATGTAGCCGGCCCCCGGTGAAGCCAGGAACCCGACGGCTTCGGCCACCTCGGCCGCCTCCGCCGCCCGGCCCAGCGGAACCATCGCCCGGAGCTGCTCGTTCCGTTCTTCGCCCAGAGCGGTGATCATATCGGTGGCCACCACCCCCGGAGCGACCACGTTGACCGTGATCTGCCGGCTGGCCACCTCCCGGGCCAGGGCCCGGGCCATGCCGACCAGCCCGGCCTTGGACGCCGCGTAGTTGGCCTGGCCGGGCAGCCCGACGAAGGCACCGACCGACGACATGAACACGATCCGGCCGCGGTGCAGCCGCAGCATCTTGGCCACCGCCCGCTTGGCCACCCGGTAGGCGCCGGTCAGGTTGGTGTCGATGACGTCCTGCCAGGCGTCTTCCCCCATCCGCAGCACCAGGGTGTCGCGGGTGATGCCGGCGTTGGCCACCAGCACCTCCACCGGTCCCCAGGTGGCCTCGATGGTGGAGAACCCGGCGTCCACCTGGGCCTGGTCGGTGACGTCGCAGACCACCGGCAGCCACCGGTCGGCACTGCCGGTCGCCACACTGCCGGTCGCCACGCCGTCGGACCGCGGTGGCGGTGGCGGGGTGTCCCCGCGGTAGGTGACGGCCACCCGGTCGCCACGGTCGAAGAACCAGGCGGCGCAGGCCGCCCCGATGCCCCGGGCCCCGCCGGTGACCAGCACCACCCGCCCGGCCGCCGCCGGGTCGTCGGGCTGCCCGTCGGACTGGCCGGCGGTCACCACCCAACTCCTGGAACCCGCAGCCAGACCAGCGGTTGACCCTCCTGCACCCGCTCGCCGGCGACCGACAGCCATCGGACCACCTGCCCGGCGAACGGGGTTCTGACGTCGACGACCCCGACCTTGCCGACCAGGTCGCCCACCCCGACGGCGCTGGCACCGCCGCCGGCGGCGTCCCCGGTGCCCGGCAGCAGGCCGGTTCCGGGGGCCGCCAGGGACTGCTCCGGGGCGAAGATGCCCGACGCCGGGCTGACGACCACGCGCTCGGACATGTACAGGTGCTCGCCCTGGTGGGCCTGCGGCTCGTCCCGCCAGGAATCCGGTCCGGCCCCGGCGACGGCGTCGATGAGGGCGTCGAGGTCGTCGGGCTTGGACACCGACAGGGCCGACAGCTCGGGCACCACCCGGCGGGCCAGCCCGGACAGGACGCCGCCGGGGCCCAGCTCCACCAGGGTGGTGGCGCCGAGGCCGCTCAGGGTCTCGAGGGTGTGCCGCCACCGGACCGGGCTGCACAGCTGGGCGGACAGCAGGTTCGGCCACTCGGCCGGGTCGCTGTGCACCCGGGCGTCCACGTTGGCCACCACCGGCACCTCGGGGGCCAGGAACACGGCGTCGCCGAGGGCCTTCCGTAGGGCCGACCGGGCTCCGGCCATCAGCGGGGTGTGGAACGCCCCGGAGACCGGGATGGGCATGACCTTGCGGGCGCCCAGCTCCTTGGCGATGACGGCCACGGTGGCCACCGCTTCGGCGGTGCCGGCGATGACCACCTGCCCGGAGGCGTTGTAGTTGGCCACCCAGGCGTCACCCTCGGCCCGTTGGCAGGCGGCCTCGGCGTCGTCGTCGGAGATGCCCAGCAGGGCGGCCATGGTGCCGGGGGCGTCCTCGCCGGCGCGGGCCATGGCGTCGCCGCGGGCCACCACCAGGTGGATGCCGTCGGTGAACGACACCGCGCCGCTGGCCACCAGGGCCGTGTACTCGCCGAGGCTGTGCCCGGCGCAGGCCGCCGGCGACAGCCCGACCCGCTCCACCGCGTCCAGCACCACCAGGCTCAGCACGAAGGTGGCCAGCTGGGCGTTGGCCGTGTTGGTCAGCTCCTCCATCGGCGCGTCCAGGAGCAGCCGCTCCAGGTCGCGGCCGGCGGCGGCCGATGCCTCGGCCACCACCTCCCAGGACGGGTGGTCGACCCATGGCTGCCCCATGCCGGAACGCTGGGATCCCTGGCCGGGGAAGGTGAACACCAACATGGCCGGCCAGTTTGGCACGGCTCCGGCCGGACCGTCGCATTACCGAATGGTCATTCCCCGGCCGTCTTCCTACCACTGGTGCGAAGATCGGCGACCGGTGAGGGCCATAACCACTGCTGACCAGGGAGGAGACCGGTAGCACCCGTGGGTGCAGTACCCTTCCAATGTGCGTGTCGCGGCCGTACAGCTGGCCTCGTCCCTGGACAAACCGGCCAACCTCCGGGCCGTCGACCGGGCCGTCCGGCAGGCCTCGGCCGCCGGGGCGGACCTGGTGGTCCTGCCCGAGGCCACCATGGCCTCGTTCGGCGGCCAGACCACCGACCTGGCCCCCCTGGCCGAACCGCTGGACGGCCCGTTCGTGACCGCCCTGGCCGCCCTGGCCGCCGACACCGGGGCCACCGTCGTCGCGGGGATGTTCGAGCCGGCTCCGGAGCCGGAGCCGGGGTCGGGGGAACGAAGCGGGCGGGTGCGGAACACGGTGGTGGCCGTCGGCCCCGACGGCCTGGTGGGGGCGTACCGGAAGTTCCACCTCTACGACGCCCTGGGCTGGAGGGAGTCGGATCGCATCGCCGCCGGCGACCCCGCCGAGGGGGTGTTGGTGTTCCCGGTCGGGGACCTGATGGTGGGGGTCATGAACTGCTACGACCTCCGGTTCCCGGAGATGGCCCGCCGGTTGGTGGACGCCGGGGCGACCGTCCTGGTGGAGCCGGCCCACTGGGTCAACGGGCCCGGCAAGGCCGACACCTGGACCACCCTGTTGCGGGCCCGGGCCATCGAGAGCACGGCGTACGTGGTGGCGGCCGCCAAGCCGGAGCCGGAGTGCACCGGCCACAGCATGGTGGTGGACCCCCTGGGTGCGGTCGTGGGGGAGCTGCGCGGGGACGGGGACGGGCAGGTGGTGGCCGACCTGTCGGCGGCCGAGGTGACGGAGGTCCGCCGGGCCATCCCGGTGCTGGACAACCGCCGGTTCGCCGTCGTGCCTGGGCCGAGCGCCGTCCGGCCGCTGCCTCCGGGGCGTTGACGGCGGCGACCCCGGCGGTGCCGGACCGGCGGGAACGGCAGGCCGGTTGGGCCGGCAGCTACGTCAAAGGGGTGGTGACCACCCTGGTGGTCGTCGGAGCCGAGCGGCTGAGCGACGAGCCGAAGGCGGCGAAGGCCACGGCAGCCATCGTGCTGGGGGTGGTGGCCATGTGGCTGGCCCACGGTTTTGCCGACCTGGTGTCGGACTGGGTCCGTGGCGACGCCTTCACGGTCCGGTTCGTGTGGCGGCGGGCGTGGAGCAGCTGGGCGGTACTGGCGGCGGCGGTGCCGGCGGCCGCGGTCATGGTGGCCGCCGGTGCCGGGGCGTGGTCCACGTCCACCGGGCTGTGGGCCGCCCTCGGGGTCGGCCTGGCCGGGCTGACGCTGATCGCCGTCTGGACGGCGGTGTTCTCGCCCCGGCCGGCCCGGGCCCGGCTGGCCTACGCCGTCGGCATGGTGGTGGTCGGCTGGCTGATCGTCGTCCTGGAGGTGTTCGCCAAGTCGTTCTGACCGTGTTGACTGACCGTGTTGGCGGCCCGCCGAGGGCCGCCACGGCACCTGGCCGGTGCAGCTGTCCTGGACCGGGGGATAGCGTTGGCCATGGTCGTGGAACTACCGGCGGAGGCGGACATCGGGTGCCCTGCCGAGGTCATCTTCGACCTGATCGTCGACCTGGACGGCCAGGGTCGGTGGCTGGGCAAGTCGTCGGCCTTCCGGGGGACGGTCGGCCTGTCCGAGAACCCGGCGAAGCTGGGCACCACCTACCGTGAGCCCGGGCCTCTCGGGGTCCGGAACGGCACCGTGACCGAGTACGACCGGCCGACCAAAGTCACGTTCCATCAGCCGATGACCCTGAAGATGGGGTTGGGGGTGGTGGACATCACCATGCGGTACACCCTGGACCCGGCGGCCGGCGGGGTTACGCACGTGCGCCGATCGGTGGCCGTCGCCGTGCCGTCGCGGCTGCGACTGCTCCAGCCGATGGTGGTGAAGGCGACTCGTCACGAATCCGGCCGGACCCTGGCGGCCTTGAAGACCTACGCCGAGACCTTCGGGGGCGGTGGCGTCGGATAGGGGACGCAACGGACCTTGCGGACCGTCGAAGACCGGCCGAACTTTTCCTGGTTTTGTGAACAGTGGTTAGTTAAACCCGATAACATGCCGGTTAGCGGTGGGTACGACACGACGCCCACCGGGCGAGTTGCTGGGCGCAGCGTGTGGCCAGAGACGGAAGGTGGAGGATCTGGTGGCACGACACTCCGGCGGTGGGCGCTCGCATGCTGAAGGTACGCGACTCCGGCGGGCGGTCTGCCTGCTGGTGGGTCCCCTGCTGGTGGTCTCCGGGCTGACCGCCACGGTTTCCGTCGGGACCGCCGGGGCGGCCATCGCCACAGGCGCCGCGGTGGGGTCACCGACGATCTTCGGGCCGGTCAGCTGCACCCAGGAGTACGTGGTGCCGGCCGGGGTCACCCGGGTCCAAGTAACGGCGGTCGGGGGCGCCGGGGGCGCCGGGCAGACCCTGACAGACCCGCACAACACAGCCACAGGCTTCAAGGTGAAGGGCGGCAGCGGCGGCCGCGGCTCATCGGTGACAGGCGACATCTCGGTCACGCCGGGAGAGGTGCTCTATGTCGGCGTCGGCTCGACCGACGGGATGCAGGGCGGCCATGGCGGCTACGGCGGTGACTACCTCAAGTCCACAGGCACCCCGGAGACCCCGACAAACCCGGCCATGGGCGGCGACGGCGGTGCGGCCTCCTACGTGGCCGGCCAGGCGGCGCAGGACACAGGCGGTTCGCCGGCCCACAGCGGTTGCTACCCGCAGGACCCCCTCGTCGTCGCCGCTGGTGGCGGCGGTGGTGGTGGGGCCGGCTTCTGGAAGACATGTGCCGACTGCCGGTCGACCGGTGGCAGCGGGAGCACCGAAGGCGTCTCGCAGGCCGGGAAGGGCAGCACGGAGCAGCGCATCGTCCGCCTGCCGGGTGACCCGAACACGACACTGTACCCGCCGACATCTGGGGACGGCGGTGGAGCGGCCACACCCGACTATGCGCTGGCCGGCGAACCCACAGGGCCGTTTCAGACAGTCGGCTTCGGCATTGGTGGAGGCGGGACGGGCGGGGTCGGTGCCGCCGTCTCGGCGGTCGGAACCGCCGACTTCACGAGTTACGAGACCTGCGATTCGGGAGACATCGGCGGCGGGCCGGGCGTCCATTACTACGGCTACGGCCCCCTCTCCTACACCGGCAGCGCGGACTCCGGGGGTGACGGCGGTGGTGGTGCGCTTTCCCAGTACGCGCTGGGTCCATGCCCGCCGAGCCTCGAGACAAGCACTCGCGGGGTGGTGCTCGTCGGCGGGTACGCCACCAGCAACAGCGGTGGTGGTGGCGGCGGCGGCGGCGGGTACCCGGCCGGTGGCGGTGGCGGTGGCGGTGACGACGACTTCGCCGCGGGCGGAGGCGGGGCCGCCGGCAAGAGCTATGTCTCCGGCCAGACGGCCCATCCGGTGGCCACCACAGCGACACCGTCGGTGACCATCCAGCCGGTGGCCACCAAGCCATCGTTCACCGGCCAGACGTCGTTCACCTGCTTCGTGGGCACAGAGTGCACAGTGCAAATTGGCGCCACCGGCACCCCACTGCCGACCATCGGCAGCTCCAGCTCGATTCCCGGCCTGACGCCCACAGTCGGCACCAGCGACACCGGTACGCCCGAGGTGACCTGGTCCGGCTTGGCCCAGGTCGCGAATGTCGGGCCCCACCACCTGCTCGTCCACGCCACAAACACCGTGAGCCCCGAGGCCACCGAGACAGTGACGGTGACAATCGGCTACGGCCCGCTGAGCTCCCTCACCATCTCGACACAGCCCCAATCCGGCAACCTCGTGGCTGGGGGCCCGTCCACGCAGCTGACGGCCACCGGCGTCTACGGCACGGGCTACCGCCGGAACATGACCAACCTGGTGACGTGGCATTCCAGCAACACAGCCGTGGCCACGGTGTCGACCGCCGGCCTGTTCACGCCGAAAACGGGGGGGACAGTCACGATCACCGCCACATACGGCGGGTCGGTACCGGCGTCGTTCACCGCCACCGTGACGCTGGGCGAGGCGACCTCGATCGCCATCACACGGCCCCAGGCGAGCGTGGGCTTGGGGCAGGCCGAACAGCTGACGGCCAACGTCACGTACCAGAACGGCACCGTGGTCAGCCTGACCAACGGGGTCACATGGACCTCCGGCACCCCGTCGCACGTGACGGTGAGCGCCAGCGGTGTGGCCACGGCGGTCGGCACCACCACAGGCGCCAGCTCGTCCGTCCGCGCCTTCATCAACTACGGCGGGGGCGTCGTGGTCTCCTCGCTGGGCGCCACCGTCTCGGTTTCCCTCGCCTCACCGACATCGATTGCCGTCACCCCGGCCGACCCGTCCGCCGCCGCCGGCAGCACAGTCCAGTTCACGGCCACCGGCACCTATGCCAAGGGCCCGGTCACCTACACGGCCGACATCACGGGGATCGTCACCTGGACGTCGGCCAACACCGCCGACGTCGCCTACGAGGCGACAGGCCTCTTCGTCGTCGAAAGGACAGCCGGCGCGGCCCAGGTGGCCATCACGGCCAAGGCCGGAAACGGGACCTCCGGCAGCACGATCCTCAGCACCCTGGCCGGTAGCCCCACCTCGATCACGGTGGCCGTGGTGACACCTTCGACATCGTCGAAGACGTTGCCGAACGTGACACCGTTCACCATCGGCTTGGGCGCCACGGACCAGCTGCGGGCCACGGCCCACTACGCCGACGGGTCGACGGCGGACGTGACCGACGCCATCACCTGGCGGTCGACCACAGCCGACATCCTCACGGTGACGCCGGGAGGGCTGGTCACCGGTGTCGGGAGTCTTCCCGGCGAGGAAGCCGAGATCAGCAACAGCCTGAGTGGCGGGGCGGGGGGCAACAATCTGTTCTTCGCCATCTCGCTGGCGCACCCGACGTCGATCACGGTCACACCGGCGAACGTCACCCTTCCCCGGGGCGGGAACGAGTACTACACGGCCACCGGCACCTTCCCGGGTACACGGACGGCCGACATCACGAGCCTGGTCAGCTGGTCGACCGCCAACCATTCGGTGGCGATCATCCAGACAGGCCTCCTGAGGGCCCTGGCGACAGCCGGTGGGCAGTCGACCACGGTGACGGCCACCGCCGGCGCCGTGTCGGGCACGGGGACGGTGAACGTCCTCCTGGGCGCTCCGACCAGCCTCACGGTCACCGTTCCCTCGGGCACGCTGGGCCTGGGCACGTCGGAACAGTTGACGGCCACGGCCCATTACGAGGACGGTTCCGCGGTCGACGTCACCGACAGCGTGACCTGGTCGAACGGTGCCCCCGGGCACTTCACGCTCACCGGCACAGGCCTGTTGACGGCCGTCGACGACAGCGGCACGGCGGACACCGACACCATCTCCGCCAGCCTGGCCACCCCCGGCTCGTCCACCCTGACGAGCGCCAACAGCTCCGTGGCGGTCAGCTACGCCGCGCCGACCGCCCTGGCCGTCACTCCGGGATCGGCCAGCCTGCTGCCCGGGACATCCCAAAGGTTCACGGCCACCGGCACCTATCCGGGTGGCTACACCGTCAACCTGACGAGCCGAGTCAGCTGGACCTCCGACTCGGCGCTCCTCGACGCCCCGAGCACACACACAGGGACGTTCACCTCAGCCGTGACGGCCGATGGGGGCACAGCCACCGTCACCGCCACCCTGACCGCCAACGGGGCTACCGCTTCGGTGCCGGTGCACCTGGGTGCGGCCGTGTCGATCTCGGGTCCGACCAGCCAGACCGTGTCGGCCGGCCCGGGCTACGTCTCACCCCCCTTCACGGCCACCGGCGGATCGGGCACATATATCTGGAGCCTCGCCACGCCGGGCTTTCACCTGTCCTCGACCACCGGCTCGACGGTGACCATCGAGGAGACAGCCCCCTACGTGACCGCGGCGGTCCATCCTTTCGACCTCGTGGTCAGCGACACCAACCACGACACCGACAACGCCACCCACACCTTCACATTGACCGCCCAAGGTGTGCCGCAGGCCATCACCGTCACAGTGCCGGCCACGGCCGAGGCGGGCCAGCGCATCACCATCGGGGCCACCGGTGGGGGCTCGGGAAATCCGGTGACGGTTGCCATCAACGGCACACTGACCTACCCCGGGATCTGCTACCTGGACGGCCATACGCTCACATTCGAAGGTGGGTTCGGCGACTGCGTCCTGGACTTCAACCAGAGTGGCAACACAAACGAGTACCTCACCGCCCCTCAGGTCGAAGTGACCATCGTGGTCAAGGGGGCCCAGCATCCGCAGTTCTTGGCGACAGCCCCGACCGGCGTGATCGTCGGCACCACACCGTATTTCGCCAACGTCACCAGCTCGGAGAACCCGGAGTCGGTCGTCAGCATCAGCATCGATCCCTCCACCACCAACGATGCCTGCTCGCTGGAGAGCTCCCCCTACGACAACAACAACCGGCCGGACTCCGGCAGCTCCTACGTGACCTTCGATCACCCCGGAACCTGCGTGATCGATGCCACCCAGTCGGGCACCGACGTCACAGGAGCCACAATCTACGTACCGGTCACCATCAGCCAGACCGTCACCGTCGGCCAGGATCCCCAGACACTGGCCATCACCTCGGTCGCCCCGACGGGGGCCAAGGTCGGCGGCAGTTACACCCCGACCGCCACGCCTGGTGCCTCGGGTACCCCGGTCGTGTTCAGCGTGGACAGCAGCACCACCGACGGGGCCTGCACGATCTCCGGCGGCACGGTCAGCTTCGTCCACGCCGGCACCTGCGTGCTCGACGCCGACGAGCCGGAGCCGTCGACGGCGAACTACGCCTCGGCCCCCCAGGTCCAGCAGAGCTTCACCATCGGTAAGGCCAGCCAGGCGGTGGCGATCACCACCGCCACCACGGCCTACGTGGGAATGAGCGAGACCCCGACGGCCACGGGCGGCGCCTCGGGGGAGCCGATCACATTCTCGGTCGACCCGACCACGACCAACGGTTCGTGCGTCTACTCGGGTGGCACCCTGGCCTTCGTGGCCGCCGGCACATGCGTGCTCGACGCCGCGCAGGCCGGCAATGCCGACTACACCGGCGCCCCGAGCGTGAAGGAGACCATCAAGGTCGTGCAGGTGAAGCTGAGCTTTGCCACGACGCCGATCCAGGCGTCGGCCCTGGAGTTCGCCACCCATCCCTTCACCGTCGACATGACCGATGGCTCGGGCCAACCGCTCACCCTGCCATCGGCCATGACGGTCGACCTGGCCTCGACGTCGACGGGGGCCCTCTTTGCCACCACCTTCGGCGGCACACCGGTCAGCACGCTCACCATCCCCGCCGGCAGCTCGTCGGTGACGGGCTACTACGGCGACACCCACGCCGGCGCCCCGGTGGTCACGATAAGTGGGACCGACGGCACCATCGTGGTGACCGGCACCTCCCAGATCGAGGCCGTCACCGGAGCCCCGACAGCCAGCCAGCTGGCCTTCGTCCAGCAGCCCATCAACCAGGCGACCGGCACCCCCCAGGCGCCACCGGTGACCGTCCAGGCTCTTGACTCCTTCGGCAATCCGGTGGCCGGGGCGACGGTGACGCTGACCCCGAGCTCGGGCACGGTGGGACACGGCACCGCAACGACCAACGCCACAGGGATCGCCACCTTCGCCCAGCTCACCCTGGCCTCCCCGGGGACCTACACGCTCTCCGCCAGCTCGGGCGGCGCCTTCCACCCGACCTCGTCGTCGTTCGCCGTCTTCGGGCCGGTCACGGTGACCAAGGTGAGCCCGACCTTCGGACCGGTCGGCGGGGGAACGACGGTCACCGTCACCGGCACCGGGTTCTCCGGGGCGACGCAGGTCGCCTTCGGCAACACCCAGGGCACGACAGTGGTGGTGGTCTCGGCCACCAGCCTGACGGTGGTGGAGCCGGCGGGGAGCACAGGTACGGTGGACGTCCGCGTGGCCAACAGCGTGGAGCGGTCGGCGGTCGCCACGGCCGATCACTTCACCTACCAGGCCCAGGCGGCATCGACCACCGCCTTGAAGGCCTCCGTCGCCACCTCCTCGCCGGGCCTGGCCGTGCAGCTGACGGCGACGGTGGCCGGGGCCCCGGCCACCTACGGCCAGCCGACCGGGCAGGTGTCGTTCTTCGCCGGCACGGCGGCGGTCGGGACGGCCCCCCTCACCGGTAGCGGCACGGCCATCCTCACCAGCACCACCCTGCCGCCGGGGCAGGGCGCGTTGACTGCCGTCTACGGTGGCAATGGCGGCTACCACGGGTCCACCTCGGGCGCAGTGGTCCACAACACCCTGGCGCCGGTCACCGTCACGGTCTCCACCGCCGGGATCCCGATCCTGGCCGGCTCCCCGGCCACCTTGACGGCGGCCGTGACCGCGGGCGGCGGGAGTCTCGGGATACCGACGGGGTCGGTGATCTTCCGCAACGCCAGCACGGTCCTCGGGTCGGCCGCCGTGGTCAGCGGCACCGCCAGCCTGATGGTCTCGTCGTTGCCGGCTGGGATGCTCTCCATCACCGCCGCCTACGGCGGAAACGCAATCTTCGCCGCCACCACCAGCGCGGCGGCCACCACGACGGTCTTCGACTACGCCCCGCTGACGCTCGGCGCAGTGACCACGTCCCGGTACGGCACCGCCTTCTCGATGAGGGCGGCGCTGGCGGCGTCGGCGCCCGGCAGTCCGGCGCCGACCGGAACCGTGGCGTTCTACTCGGACGGCAGCCGGGTGTGCACAGTCACGCTGGCCAACGGAGTGGCCACCTGCACGACCAGCGCCCTGTCGCTGGGGACACACACAGTCTTCGCCGCCTACAGCGGCAACGCCTTCTACGTGGCGGCCGACAGCACACCCAAGACCGTCGAGGTCACAGTCCCCGTCCAGGTCGCCGTGAGTGCCTCGACGTCCACGCCCACGCCGACACAGCCGGTGACCATCACCGCCACCGTCTTGGCGAACTCCACGCTGAAGCCCACGACCCTGCCGAGCGGGCCGGTGACCTTCATGGAGGGCTCCACCTCGCTGGCGGTGGTCCCGCTGGTGAACGGCGTGGCTAGCCTGACCATCGCCGCCAGCGCCCTTGGGGCCGGCTTGGACGACATCACCGTCGCCTATGGGGGAGGCGGTGGGTACTGGGCCTCCACCGGCGGCCCGGTCGGCATCTCGGTGCGGCCGGCCGACCAGCTGACGCTGGCCGCGACTGATCAACCGTGGACGGCGGCACGGCAACCGGAGGTCACGGTCTCCTTGTCGGGCCCGACGGCCTTTGACGGCACCACGGCCATGACCCGGACCGGCACAATCGGGATCTACAACGGGTCCGTCCTCCTCGCCATCGTCCCGGTCCCGGCCGTCGGTTCGGTGACAATTCCCTTGTCGGGACTGTCACCGGGCACCTACGCCCTGCAGGCCCGGTACACGGGGAGCACGTACTACCGATCGGAGAACACGACGCTGGTGTCGGTCAATTACCTGGCCAGCCCCACCGTGTCGTTGTCCTCGTCGGCGAACCCGTCGAGCACCGGGACCACGGTGACCTTCACCGCCACGGTCGCCCGGTCGGCGCCGGCCGGTAGCCCGACGGGCAAGGTGACCTTCCGCAGCGGGACAACCACCATGGGCACCGCTTCGCTCAACTCGAGCGGCCAGGCGACGTACGCCACCTCGACGCTGGCCCTCGGGGTCCATTCCGTCTCGGTCTCCTACGCCGGCGACAGCCTCGACGTGGCGGCCACCTCGGCGCCGCTCAGCCAGGCGGTGGCCGACGCCTCACATGTCTCGGTCACCTCGTCGGACAACCCTGACACCACCGGCGCCGAAGTCCAGCTGACCGCCACGGTCACCGGGCCCGCGGGTACCGCCGCTCCGGTGGGCATGGTCACCTTCGAAGAGGGCGCCACCGTCTTGGCGGTCGCCCCGGTCGGCCCAGGCGGGGTGGCCACCGGCTACGTGACAACGCAGAGTTTCCCGGGCGGCACCGGGACAGTGGTGGCGGTGTACGCGGGCGATTCCACACTGGCCGGGTCGACCTCGGCGCCGCTCCGCCAGACGGTCACCGATCCGACGACGGTGCGGATCACCTCGTCGGCGAACCCGTCGTCCATCGGCGAGCCGGTCACCCTGACGGCCACGGTGTACGCCACGCCGGCCTTCAGCCAACCGCCGACCGGCAACGTCACCTTCTACGACGGGAGCACCAAGCTGGGGACGGTGGCCGTCGGAGGCACCGATACCCAGGCGACACTGACCGTCAGCACACTGCCGGCCGGGACAGACACCATCACGGCCACCTACGCCGGTGACGGCTCCTACACGGCGTCGACGTCCACCCCGTATGTCGAAAACGTCGTGGTGACGATGGGCACCCAAGGCTCGGTAGTCACCGTCACGTCGTCGGCGAACCCCACCGGGTCCGGGACGTCCCCGACGATCACGGCCACCGTCTCGTCGGCCTCAGGTACGGGGGTCCCAACCGGGACAGTGATGTTCGTGGTCAACGGGACGATCGTGGGCACCTTTGGGCTGAACGGTTCGGGGTCGGCGTCGTTCGTCTTCAACTCCACCGTTTGGGGACCGGGAACTTGGGGCGTCACGGCCATCTACAGCGGGGACAGCACCTTCGCCACCTCGGCTGGCGCCCTCGACGAGACAGTCCTGGGCGGGGGCACGACCACCGTGACGGTCAACGCCTCGCCGAACCCGGTGACATCGGGCACATTTGCCGATGTCTTCGTCACCGTCGCGGGGGGAACACCCGGCCACCGTCCGACGGGGTCGGTGACGGTATCGGTGACATCGGCGATCCTCACGACGGTGACGCTCGGCCCTCTGGGCACAGCCATGATCCCGTTGTCCACGACAACCTATTCGACAGTCACACTGGTCATTACGGCCA
The DNA here is from genome assembly GCA_964453355.1 of uncultured Acidimicrobiaceae bacterium. Classification (GTDB taxonomy): domain Bacteria; phylum Actinomycetota; class Acidimicrobiia; order Acidimicrobiales; family RAAP-2; genus DASZUK01. The sequence continues at coordinate 18,660 of CAYVPF010000029.1, forward strand.
CCTACGGCGGCAACTCGACATTCGGGCCGTCGACAGGTACGGGGACCCTCAGGGTGGTCAAGAGCTCGTTGGTGCACCCTTCGCTGACCGTGTCCTCGTCCGCCAACCCGGCGCCACCAGGCAGCCAGGTCACGTTCACGGCCACCGTGGCGGGATCGGCGGGGACGCCCACCGGCGATGTCCAGTTCACCGTCGGCACAGCCACACCGGTGACCGTCCCCTTGAACCCGTCGGGCCAGGCCGTCTACACCACCGGTCCGCTGGCCGCCGGCTCTGACCCGGTCGTCGTTGCCTACGGTGGCGACGTCCACTACCGGACCGCCTCGACATTCCTCGAGGAGACCGTCGGTGACCCGGTCACCGTCACGGTCACGCCGTCGCCCAATCCGGCGACCGCGGGAAGCAAAGTGACTTTCACGGTGACGGTGGCCGGTGCGCCACCGGTCGACGGGACGCCCACCGGCTCGGTGATGCTGGAGCTGAGCAACGGGGGCGCCGGCGGCTTCGGCGGCATTGGTGGGCTCGGCGGCACAGGTGGGCTCGGCGGCACAGGTGGGCTCGGCGGCATTGGTGGGCTCGGCGGCACAGGTGGGCTCGGCGGCCTTGGCGGACCTGGCGGCCCCGCAAACGTCCTCGGCCAGGCGTCGTTGGACGCCACAGGGAAGGCCACCATCACCGTCTCGACATTGGCGGTCGGCACAGACAACGTGTACGCCGCCTACTCACCGACCGACGACTACGTTTCGGCCCAGTCGAAGACCGTGGTGGAGACCGTCAACCCGTAGCGGGCCCGGCCCGCGCCACCTGACCTCGGAACAGGCATGGTACGGCGGTGCCCGGAGCGGGACTTGAAC